>CAYPFQ010000009.1:0-30369 GCA_964410135.1 uncultured Candidatus Bathyarchaeia archaeon | reverse complement strand
AGGAAGCAGCGTTCAAAGCTATCCGAGCCGGGGTGAAGGCGAAACGTGTGGATTCTGTTGCGCGTAATATCATTAGGAGAGGCGGGTATGGGAGATACTTTGTTCATGGACTGGGGCATGGCGTGGGGCTGGATGTTCATGAGCCGCCAAAAATAGATCCGAATAACAATGATGTGCTCTCAGAGAACAATGTGATTACTGATGAACCGGCTGTGTATTTACCTAAATTCGGGGGAGTTAGAATTGAGGACACTGTACTGGTTTTTAGAGATGGTGCTGAACGCCTGACGAAAAGCCCGCGTGAGTTTCCTAGAGGTTAACGCCCGTAGCGTCTTCTCCGTGACTGATAGATTCGAATTGCCCGCCAGAGGTCTATACGTCTAAAATCTGGCCAGAACACATCTAAGAAGTGCAGTTCGCTGTAGGCGCTTTGCCATAATAGGAAGTTGCTTAGCCGCTCTTCACCAGATGTCCTGATAATTAGATCTGGGTCTGATTTTGGCAGATGAGAGGTGTAGAGGTGTTTTTCAATGATCTCCTCGTCGATGGCGGTATATGGAATATCGCCATTTTTAATCTCTGCCACTATTTTCTTGACAGCGTCCACTATCTCAGCTCTGCCACCATAAGCAATGGCTAAGTTCAGGTAGAAGTTACCATATTTTTCGGTTGCTTTCTCTGTTTTTTGGATTAGTTTCTGAAGGCCTTTTGGTAGTCGATCGAGACGTCCAATCGCGGTTACCCGAACCTTTTTTTTATGGATCCTTTCATCTTTCAGGATTTTTCTGAATCTTTCTTCAGCAATCCTCATTATTTGTTTAACTTCGGATGGAGCGCGATCAAAATTTTCAGTTGAAAAAACATATAGCGTGACCGATTTTATCCCGAGTTCCCAGCACCACTCTAGTAAATCTTCAACTTTATCGGCACCAAATTCATGCCCGAACCAGAGGGGGTAGCTATGCTCAGACGCCCACCGCCTATTCCCATCCAAGATTACACCGATGTGTTCAGGTTTAGGGCCGTCCTTGATCTGCCGCCACAAGGTTTTTTCATATAGCCCCACGGTTAACCGATTGTCTATAACTGTGCGTAGCGCTCGGTTAAAAAGTTGTGAGAAATTCCTCTGCAAACTTACATCCTCTTATATGCGGGCTTCTTCAAGCATTTTTGAGCAGATGCATTCCCGTTTGTCGGGAATATGCTGAGTCGCCTCTTTTAGGGTTTGCCGTAATTTTTCCGTCAGCCTGAGGTCTTCGGTAAGTGATTTGGGTTGCTTTTCAGTTGCAATGCTAGTCACGAAGCACAGGATTGCATAGCAGATTCCAAGTTCCCTGGCGAGAAATGCCTCGGGAATACCTGTCATCCCCACGATATCGCCGCCTAGCTTGCGGAACATAGCGATCTCCGCAGGCGTTTCACGTCTGGGACCCTCGGTGCATATGTAGACTGATTTTCCTAAGACTTTTTTAGAAACTTTATTTGCCGCTTTAAGCAGAGCTTGCCGGAGTTCCGGGCAATAGGGGTCAGCCATGTCTATGCGCACTACTGGTGCTTCATCGTAGAAGGTGGCAGATCTGAGCCTTGTAAAGTCGATAAGATCATGTGGTATAGCTATATCGCCGATTCTGAACTTAGGGCTGATTCCCGTGACAGCTTCTGTTGCGAAAATTTGCTCTACTCCGAGCAAGTTGAGTGCCCATATGTTGGCGCGATAGTTTATTTTGTGAGGGGGCATAGCGTGTTTTTCGCCATGCCGCGGAAGGAATGCTACCTCTTTATCATCTACTTTACCTATAGTTATGATGGGAGAAGGGCCGTAGGGGGTTCCGATTCTGGTTTTGAGGGGTTCTTTCATTATTGGCTCTATATCAGCTTCACCGACGATAGCTAGTTTAGCTTTCTCCACCTGTCTCAGCCTTCGTGAAGTAATCTGAGAATTTGCGATGCAAGCTGTACACGATTATAATAGAGATAGCCGACCCCATTATCCCCACTACAGTCCAGTAGAGGATCATTGGCGAACGATATGTTGGATCCTTGAGGAGGTTGGAGACTTCCATAAATATTGGGTAGGCTGAGACGGCGACCACAACGCCTACAATGTTTCTCCATATTCTAGAATCGTGAGTGAAGTAGTAGGTGACGCCGCTTCCGATAAAGTAGATTGAGATGGCTGCTACTAGGAGGTCCATTGCTTTTTGTATGAAGTCGCCGATGAGTGGTGGAATGTATGGGAGGAGCAATGGGAGTTGAGTTGGGAGATATTGGTAGTGCGCAAAGATATAAGACCCGGCTTTAAAGCCCCCGATGATAGCGAGAATTGTGGCCGCTATTGCGGAGTACACTCTCACTTGCTCAGGTGGAGATGGAAGAGTTAGATGCTTTAGGTTTTCTAGCAATTCTGAAGTTGCTTTGTCAATGCCGAAGCCTTTTATGAGTAATGTAACGCCTAGCACGATAAGTGTGGCTATGCCTCCGTAGATTAGCATTTCAAAAGCTGCTAAAACTGCGAATACTATTAGGAGGAGGCCTGGCACACCTAATGCCCATTTGGAGTAGCGAGGATCCTCAATTAACCGTTGCAAGTACCTCCAGAAAATAGCCCAAGTCTCTTCTATTCTCTCGCTGTGTTTTACGATCACTCTTCGGACAGACATTATAGGAAGACGGGATTGGATTATCGGAATTACATTTTCATCGGAATATCCATCTGAAACTAGAATTACGCGATGTGCTGAAAATTCTTTAAGAACATGGTTTAGTTCATGTGTAAGTTTTCGGTCAGCCTGCAAGTCGCCGACCATTGAACCAGCGATTAATGCCACCTCGTATTTTTCGCCTCGCGCCTCAGATTCAAGAAGGTCAAAGGTTCGGACAGCGTCGAACATGGCATTTGCGTCGGGCTCCTCAGGATCCTTTATGGCTAGCCTGACCGCAGCGTCCAGAATTGATTTTCTGCCAATAACAGGGGTTTTCACTTCCGCTTTAGATCCGACATCGTCGTCACGGTCCACGCAGAGAATTAATATTTTTTCGGGTTTCGCTGGTTTCTTTGATACCGCCATTCAACTAAAACCTCGTTTCCTATTATCATTCACAACTTCGGCTTATTTTTGTTTGTTCTATGGAGCCATTAACTAGCTTCCTGTGCCTATGTCTATTGCTAGCAGATGTAACTCGGTTCCCTGATTAGTTTGAATGAGCGCCCCCGCGTATATGATTCTTGTAGGACCTACAGACCGGGCCCAGAGGTTGATGGTCGCCACCTTATTGGGTGCACAGACATCTGCCACGAACTTGCGGAGAGTGGCATTTACCGCAGACCAGTCTTGAGTTGCGTGGAACGTAACGTTAGCATACGAGTATGTAACTGTGGGGTTGAGTTCGAGAGGAGTCCTCACAGTGAATCCGAGTTTAGTGAATTCTTTGCTGACAACATCAATCCTCTCTTTCTCACCTAGCAATACCGCCCCTTTCATCATCATAGAATACGCTCGTAATGAAGCCACTTTAAGCTCCTCTGAGTTTCTCGGATCCTGCAGAACATAATACCCTATATTACCGGTTGCCCCATCAACTGCGACCACCATTACTATGTTCATCAGGGTTTCGGTTGAGGTGTAGTATGGAATGAAGAACACTAGCCTCTCGCCGATGAAGTACTCGATGAGGTTCCCCTCCTCCCAGGATTGTCCCATCTGTCTACGGGTGGTTAGCACATACTGGACTTCAGGGTTTGTTCTCACTGAGTCGAGAATAAGCTGTAGGCCTAAAACTTTCTCTGAGAATGGCACGATGAACTTCTTTCCGTCTCCGAAGAATACGTAGGCTCCTGCCACGCTTCGAGGGATCCAGGTGGTTGACTTCTGTTGGTATAGCTCCACTGTCCTTATGGCTACGTAGCGGAGAACTCCGTTAAAGAATACCGGTATGTATCTTATATCATCGAATTGCGTGGTGAAAGGTTTCCAGTTTCTATCCGTGGGAAGGTCGTACATGTTTAGAGTCTTGTACCAACTGTCGTAGTCTCGGCTGTCGATGTGGTAAACGTTATAGAGGTCGACGAGGTCTTGCATCAGGCTTTTAGGATATCGAATTTGTTCGCTCAGCCAAGCGGGAACTGGGTTATCCCATGCTGGGTAAAATGAAGCGTAGAACTTGGTGATGTAGTGCTCATCCCAGTCCCCATACCGATATCCATAAACGGTTCCATCGTGGACGTTTACCAGCACTATTGCGAATGCCCGTCTAAATTCTCCGCCTGTGATAACTCCTTCGCCTACGTTTCGCGTGTCGGTGTAGGGTGAGGAGATCGACTTATTGGTGTAGATTGAAAACTCATAGTATAGGTTGCCTTTATCATCCGCCACAATATAGGGGTTAGGGCTATTAGTTGCGGGTTCTTTTTCTATGCTGAGCCCGCCTATCAGAAGTTTGTTTACCCGGTCTTCGATGTTTCTGTGGCGGATTACTGATATTTCTGAGCCATAGGTACCTTGGGCAAACGCCCACTCGCCTCTGAGGAAGAAGAACCAAAAGCGCTCACTAATCCCCGGGAGGAGTGGTGCTTCACCGAATACATAGTCAGGAATGCCAACATAGGCAGGGGACCCCTTATAGGTGGGTAGGTGGGTTTCCTTCCAGTCGCCTATGCGAAGGTAGACCATATCCTGCTCTTTGAACAGCCCTCCTACGCCGTAGTACATTGTGAGGGTGCTTGCGTTCACTTTGGGAAAGACTTTCTCTATGCTCACTGCCTCGGCTGTAGCGGCATCCACCGCCAGTATAACCTCTGAATGAGTGTAGAGGAACTTCTTACCTACTTCCACATCGGTTTGCTCTGGCAGCACAGGGGTAGTTGGGCAGACCCAATACTCATGTCCATTAGCCCAAACTATCATAGGGCCGTACAGCTGGCTTCCGTCGGCTCTGGTTTCTAGCGATAGTTTCATCCAAGGTTGTCCGACGGTTTTACCGTATGAGTAGGTCATCTGCTTGATTGCTGCGGCATAGCTGAGGAGTCTGACGTTGCTGAGAATTTCTACCTCTCGGCCAGAGGGAGTGGTTATTTGTGGGGTTAGGGCTTTTTGAATGTCTGGTAGGCTGTTAGTCCATTTCACATACTCCATGTGCGGCGTCACTTGATATGGGAAAACAAAGGTGTACTTGTTCGCCTCCCAGTTCTGCGTCCAGTGATAATAGTACCATGACTGAGCCGTGGGTGCTGTTAATACTATGATTAACAGTAGGAAAACTCCCGCTACAACGGGCACAAACCTTACACTTTCCTTACTGATCAATGGATGAAGCAGCCTTTCAGAGAAGGTGAGACCAACTATAACTATTGCCAAAGTGGCTGCACCAAAGGCTCTCCAGCCGATGAAAATAGGGGTGGCTATGTCCATGAGGGTTCTAGGAATTGAAACAAGCCACATCCCGAAACCCCAGATGAAGATTATTAGAATGATGTTTCGGAACGGCCTGACCCAGTTCTTCTTAAAGAGTTGGATGATGCTCGCAATAGTTAATTCGTATGTCCAGTAGAGGCAGAGCAGGGTCAAGGGAAGGGTGATTAAGGGAATAAAATCGAAGATGACGGTATTGTCTATTAGAAATTTTCCTGTGGGGAATTTTCCTGTTACAAAATAGGTTACTGCTGGCAGATACATTCTCTGGATAAACTCTAACCAAGAGAGATTGTTCATCTTGAGGTAGGCGTCTGCCAGTAGATATTGAGTCGCAAGGCCGTGGCCAACAGCAAATCCGATTAGCGAGCCGATGAGGCCCTTGATGCCCCATAATGCTAGACCTTTTTTCACGCCTAAGCAACTGTCTGGCGGTGTTTTCTTCTCTTCCTCACCCCAGCGTGGTGGAAGAATATAGCGGACATATCTCGCCAAATAAAGTGTGCGACTTTTCCAAAAAACTGGGTTCGCGATCATCAGTAAGAGTGCAAATGCGATTGGGACATACCAGTAAACTCCTTTTTCGAACCATATGTCCCAGATGTTCAGTCCAGTCTTGTTGAACATCCACCACCCTTCAATCTTGATACCGAAAAGCCAGTTGACAAACAGTACTGCGATTATCGCCAAGAGAACTAGCCCAGCGAAAATTGACCACCAAGGGATCCTCAGCCCAAGTCGTTTAGGTGGAGGTGTTCTCCGACTCATCTACTCACTACCCAGCATAACAATTGTGACGTAAGAAAACATGTAAAGGGAGAATTTAAGGTTGTGTCAGCGATAAAACGATGGCCAGGCTTCCTTCTAATGCCCTCCACTTGTTCTCAGCACCGCTCAGTATGATTAGATCGCCCTCTTCCATTTTAAACGCCTGAGTTATACGCTCGGCTAGTTTCGGATTCTCAGCTGTAAGGTTTGAATATACGTTTGGAATACTTAGCACCCCCCTTGAATAAGTCAGTATTATAGCGCCATTAGCGCATGCTCTGACAGCTATATCACGGTGCTTCATAGCTGATTTAACAAATTCAGCCTTACCTTTAACCTGAACTGCGATGTGTTTCTCAGCTATTTTAAGTGATTTCTCTTCGAATTCCTTTATCTCAGTTACACCATATTTGGCCAGCAATCTGCTGAGGAGGGCCCTCCCGTTATTGGTTAACTGGCAGCCAGGCTTGCCAGCTGAGATGTATCCTTCTTTTGATAATTTGAGGAGGAGCCCGCGGACGACGCCTTCAGGGAGATAGAGCATGTCGTCAAGCCGGTATCTGCCTATGGGACCTTCATTTTTTAGCACGAGTAGAAGTAGAAGTTGTTTTAGATCGACGTTTTTCTCCAGCATCTAGGTCTCAAGCTGAAGTAGTGTAAGACTTGATTTCAAAAAGTTTGCCTTATCGGCATACTTATTAGAAATATGTAGGTAAATCATCCTACATCTATGGAACACATGCGAAAAAAGATCCGTCAACTCACCCTGCTCAGCATACTAACCGCCTCATGTTTAGCGCTTCAACTCACGCCAAGACCTCCTAACTTCGAGTTCACCTCCCTCATCACATTTATTACTGGCGTTGTGTTCGGAGGGTTAGCTGGGATAACGCTTGGAGCATTAGTAATGTTTGTTAATGGATTTCTTTCGCCATATGGCTTTGCTGGAATCATATTAATCTTCCAAATGTTAGGTATGGCGATGATAGGATTTGCTGGCAGCTTGTTTAAGAAGCTTGGAAGGGAAAACATAGCCAAACTATACGTTGAGGCTGCTATGGTAGGCGCATTTCTGACCCTTATTTACGATGTTATTACAAATTTGGGATTCGCGATTTTGTTCTCAGTTCCGATAATTCCCACGCTTGTTGCCGGAATAACGTTTTCCTTCATGCACATAGCCTATAATGCAACTTTATTCGGCTTCTTGGCCGCTCCGATTACCTATGCCATAAAGAAGTTTTTAGCTGGGCCCGCTAGTTAGATGGCTTCTTCTCCTCCAGCATAGATGCGGGTTAATTGGGCATGTAGGTCGATTATTCCGTCTAAGGTTTTTGCTGAGATAGGAATTAACTCGAACGTTAAGCCAAGCCTGGCGATTGTCCGTATAATGCCTTGGCTCAGGAGTCTTTTCTCTCCTGTTAACTGGCTGTCGATGGCGGCTTCGAGATTCTTCACGTCTTCTGACCAGTCGAGAATCTCGTCTAATTTCTCGGAGGGAAGCAGATCGACCTTTGAAAGAATGTATACCTGTGGCAAGAGAAATCGGTGGTAGACGGCTGTGGCTAGAAACATGTTCGAGATATAGTTTAATGGCTTACTAGAAAATGAGGCGTCGACAAGATAGAGAGTAGCCCTCGGGTCCTCTGTTAATTCACTTACAATATAGGGCCCACTTTCTCGGAAAGCGAACAGTTCCATCTGACCCGGAGTGTCGACTAGGACGTAATCGGGTGTTAGTGCCTCGATCTCCTCACGAATTTTGCTTATCTCCGTTGCGATTAGGTCAGCCGCCATGACTAAGGCTCCATTTGGACCTAGACCGTATTTCTCCATCAGATCATCGATTTTTATGTAGTTCCGAACATCGACATCTGGGTTATATGGCAGAGTTATAGCTCCAGGGTCAAGGTTTACGGTTATAGCGTATTCTTTTTTTCCCTGCAGCCATTCGGCGTATGCGCTGGTTAATAGAGATTTACCGGATCCAGCCGTCCCAATTATGAAACTAACGTACATTAATCATCATCCTGAAAATACGACTTTTCCACCGTTTTTAATTATTAATTGTGAAATCTCTTCTGCAGCTTTTTGAACCCTATTTTTCGCTGTCTTGGATTTTTTGGCTGTCGCTAATAGGTGTAGTTCGATCCGGGATAGTTCTTCGGCTGTTTTGGGATGGGATTTTATGTATACGTGAGGGTTTTTGCGCATCACTTTGTCGATTAGTAATGTGATATCAGATTCCATGATTCCAGAGACTTTGAGCGTGAGTTCATGAATGAAACGCTTTCCAACAGCGGATTTTATGAGTGACATTACGTTTGTGTTGAACATGGCTTTCATTTCATTTGGAACCCCTGGAAGCGAAATGAGCGTAGTAGAACCATGTTTTAACAGAACGCCGGGAGCTGTGCCAACGGGGTTTGGTAGTGGGATCGCGTTCCTCGGCAGGGTCGCCATTTTGAGCCTTGGAGGAGTCAACATGGGTTTGTCTAAGATCCCGCGTTTACATGCCTTTTCATAGGCATGCTTCACCATAGCAAGAGCTTTCTTATTTAGCGTGAGTGGTTTACGTAATGCCTTTGAAATTCCTTTAAGGGTTTTATCGTCGAAGGTAGGACCAAGCCCTCCAGTTGTAATTATGAAGGAGGGTTTTCTGCTCAGGAAACCCCTTATGGCTTGGGATATCTCATCGAGATCATCGCCTACAATAAGTATGCGCCTCGTATCGCCACCTGAACGCGTTATTCTCTGAGCCACCCACTGCGCGTTTGTATTCAGGGTCTTGCCACTAAGCAATTCATTACCTATGCTGATGATTTCGACAGTGCAGCCCAAATAATCGCCCTGTACCCTTTGAGAGAACTATATAGCTTTGATGATGAAGTTGAGAATATTTAAACAGTCTCGCATCTGCAGTGTCTAGGCGATTTAGACCCGCCCGTATGGCTAGGGAGTTTTTTTATCTTTCTTTGTGAGCCACCATTTGAGATACTCGGTTCTTTCCCGCCGGTGGCGCTCTTCCTCAGGCTCTGACTCTGGCCTCATTTTCTCGCGCATCTCTACCAGTTCCTGTTGATTAAGCGAAAGCCCACAACTCAGGCAACAGTAAAATTTACGAGAAGGGTCGTATCGCATCTGGCCTCCACACTCGGGACAAGTTGACAAACTGTCTTTCTCCGTTCCTCACTAAAGTGGAAGAGGTTGGAAATATGCTTTGCCTCTGAACTATGGGCTTACTATCGCTAGTTTAAGCTGTTTGACTCCCCTTTTTGTCATCAGTTCTTTGGCTAGATTTTGGATCGCCTTGGTATCGCCTTTAACGGCTATTATCTGAAGACAGTTACGTTCATCTAAATGGATGTGCATGGATGACCCAATCACATTGCCATGGTTATGTTGGATGTCAGTTAGGGTTTCTTCCAGATTTCTGATTTCATGGTCATAAATAAAGGCGACAACTCCTACGCCAGTACCCTCGTGCATCCAAGCATATTCTGTTATGAGGTTACGCATCGCCATTTGGATTGCTTTTGACCGGTCATCATAGCCCATTCGCTTAATGTTTTCGTCGAACTCCTTCAGTAGCTTTGGAGGCATTGAGATGCTTATTCTGGAAACTCCTTTTTCAGTCATAACTAACTTCTCCCATAATCCAAATACTGTATTTGATACTAAAATTTAAATACGCAGTAATACTCTCCATAAAAGAAGTAATACCAGTTTAACTCTCAGGCATGTGGCAAAATATGAGCGCCCAAATAAAGGCCAGTCCAAGGCTGATCACCTTCATAGTGATTATGAGCGCCGTTGCCAACGCCCTTGGCTTTTTATCAGTCTCAGCTGGCATGTTTCGAGTCCATTTTATTCAGATACCTATAATTCTCACGGGTCTAGCTCTAGGCCCGCTAGCCGGAGGCTTCGTAGGATTTACCGGAGCGATTGTCATGGCGTTTATGCTCATAACTCCTAACCCATATCTCCTGTTCGGAAACGCGATACTAGGAGGGCTCACAGGTCTGTTCTACCGATATCTCAGAAGGGTCAGTGGCATCCCGCTTATTCCTCAAATGTTAGCAGTGCTTGGAGCTTACACGGTTCAGATGCCCTATGTCTATGTGACAGATGTCTATCTCATGAGTATGCCAGTGCCAGTAGTTTTGATGATAATGTTGACGTTGCTCATCGAGGACGTAATCAGCGTACTAATCGTCCATCCGATCCTCTATCGAGTTAAAATACCTGAAATTTTACGTTAGGTGGTGAGGTTGGCGTGGATTTGGGTAAACGTCTCCTTAAAATCGATCCAACTGTTAGAGCGAGGTTAATAGAAGCAATAGAATTGCATGGGCATCTGGGTCCTTTCCTAGTGCTCGGGATGAGAATGGGTCTACTGGCTGAGAGGCTTTTGGGTGAAAGAGCTAAAGCATGTGAAGTTGAACTCCCAGACAATAAGCCCCACTTGTGTGCACTAGATGGCATAAGAGCCGTCATTGATGAAGACCGAGTAGTTTTACGGGATGGAGACGGAATAGCAGCAACATTTCATGGCGAAAATGGCAAAAAGATCACCCTAGCAGTCAAGAACAACGTAATAGGGCGGTACGTTAATGAGCCGTTTGAGCGATGCGAAGAAAATGCATTTAAGATCTTATCCAGAGATGATGCAGAAATCTTAGATCAAGTTGTATAGTTTGTAAGCCCTGTTAGGTCTGCCAATTCGATTACGTGTTCTGTTTCTCTAAGTGTTAAGCGCCGTCGCAGTTCAGGAATTTCACTGGCTCTCCATTCAGGCCTATACTGAAACATTATGTTAGTGCGGGTGTTATTTCCAAGGTTTTCAGCTATCCATTCTAGGATTTTCTTCGTGCAACATTCCAAATGCTCCGGTAGGACAAGAACACGTATTATGAGTTCGCCATATTTTTTGGCGTAGAGATGGTTTTTGGTGCAGGTTTCCCAGTAACAGGGTGCGTTTGATATTTTTGTTGAGCAGGTGTTAGTTCCGTATTTAAAGTCGAGGAGGTAGACATCCGCGAAGCCGGCTAACAGTTTTGCGGTTTCTTCGCTGTAGTACGAGTTTGAGTTCCACACCACGGGGATGTTAACTTTAACATGTTTCATGGTTTCTAGCCACTGGGCCAGCCATGGAGTAGGTTCCCCTCCAACCATGTTTACATTGCGACAGCCAGTGTTACGGAGCTTTTCAACGGCTTTGGCCAACATCTCAGGCCCCATTATCTCGCCTGTTTCATACCATTGTGATATAGTCCAGTTTTGGCAGTGTTTGCAGGTCAGATTGCAACCGCAGGTAAACACCGTCCCAGACGGAACTAGCTCAGGCTCTTCTCCCATATGTTCAAACATGGTTGAAACCGTGATTTTGACGCCGGATTTACAATATCCAAGTTTACCAGCCAAGCGGTTGATCTTGCATCGCCGAACACAGAGAGAGCAATCTTCCAAGAGTCTGTTTGCGATTTCGATTTTCAAATCTAAATAGGAGAGTTCCGGGACCAGTAGGTCTTCAAATTTTGTTTTACCAGCATCAATCTTTTTCTCTATTTCATAGTATTGTTTGGTCAATTTCTCATGGAGCTGCCAGAGTTGTGTGAGAGACTCTTTTCCGGTGAAACGGGCGGGAGTTTTCTTGGCGATCATGAATTTGGCTTGCTTTCGGTTTTGAAATACGTCGAAGTAGCGGGCTAGACTCTTGACCACTTTTTCGTCATGCAAAACTTGAATAGCGTCGGGGCGTGCTACTTTCCACAAACTTATGCGCCTCATGCTAGCATTAGATGCTAGGTTCCATGAACCTCATGTTTTCCTTTAATGGCGATAGGGGTGCCGCATTTAGAACATTTGTTTTCGTCTGTTAGATTCCATTTAACGATGCTAAAGCCAGCCCGTTCAACTACTGTAGCATTGCACTTGGGACAGTAGGTGTTTTCACCTTTGTGTCCTGGTATGTTTCCAACGTACACGTATCTGAGCCCCTCATTTAGGGCGATTTCTCTGGCTTTGGCTATGATTTCAACTGGAGTTGACGGCAGGTGGATCATCTTATACATGGGGTAGAACCGGCTGAAGTGGAGCGGCGTATCTGGTCCGAGTTTTTCTTTGACCCATTTGGCGAGTTGTCTTATCTCCTCTGGCTTGTCGTTTAAAGTGGGGATGATTAGGTTAGTGACTTCGATGTGAAGCCCCTTCTTGACCATTGCTTCTGTGGCGGCGAGAACTTCTTTTAGATTCGTTCCACAATATTTGTGATAAAATTCTTCAGTGAATGCTTTCACATCTACGTTAGCCGCGTCCAGATAGGGCGCGATCTCGTCTAAAGCTTCAAGGGTGACGTAGCCATTTGTTACCATGACGTTGAAGATGCCTGCTTTTTTGGCTAGTTTTGCGGTGTCCATGACGTATTCATACCAAATTAAGGGTTCATTATAGGTGTATGCGATGCTTCTGCAGTTGTATTTTTTAGCCAGCTCCACCACTTTTTCGGGAGGTATTTCTTGAGTCGGAATCTCTCCCGGGGAGGCGTGAGCAATTTCCCAATTCTGACACCACGGGCAATTGAAGGAACATGAGACAGTGCTTATTGAAAAGGCTAGACTGCCGGGCCAGAAGTTGAACAGCGGCTTTTTTTCTATTGGATCAACCGCCATCGAGCTGACTTCAGCGTAAATCAGAGTGTAGAGTTTCCCGTCACGGTTTTCTCGGGTTCGACAGAAACCTCGTTGCCCAGGCTTTATCACGCATCTTCTTGGACAAACTTTACACCTGAGGAGTTTGTCGGCTAGAGGATCCCACATGATAGCCTCTTTAGCTGGCAAAAATAACAGTCTCCCTTATTCAACGAGAATTTCTTAACTATAAAATGCTATATCCATATGGCATAATAAATGAGGTGTTTGGCAAGAGGTATTGCTGATGATCGTTGTTCCTGGACCAGCTTCTCATGATCTTGGTTTTAAGATTGCTAATTTGCTTGGTGTCAAGGCTGTGCCAGTTGAGTCTAAAATTTTCCCAGATGGCGAAAGTTACGTTCGGTTTACGGAGAGCGTTAAGGACAGGCATGTGGTTATAGTTCAAACTACAAGCCCTCCTCAAGACACTAGATTGATCCAATTATTTTTAATGGCAGACGCAGCTCATGCACTAGGTGCTAAAAATATAACACTTGTCACTCCCTATTTCGCCTATAGCAGACAAGATAAGTCCTTCATAGAAGGAGAAGCAGTCAGCGTAAAGACTATTATTGACCTGCTTAAGGCAATAGGCGTGAAAAAACTAATCACAGTCAATCCTCATAGCCCAAAATTCTTAGAAAAAACTGGAATTAAAACCATGAACTTATCCGCGATAAGCCTGCTAGCCCAATATTTTAAGGATAAGGGGCTTAGCGGGGCGCTTGCTGTAGCACCTGGCAAGAGAGCGACGGTTATGGCGGTTGAGGCGGAAAGAGTGCTGAAAGGAGGGTGCGATTGTTTAAAGACAAAGAGAGATCTGGTTACAGGCAGAGTATCAGTGGAAGCGGGAAAGCTGGATGTTAAAGGTCGAAATGTGATCGTTTTCGACGACATAATTAGTACAGGTGGAACGATGGTTGAGGCTGTTCGAATTTTGAAAAACCTTGGAGCCAAGAAAGTTTATGTAGCTTGCGTCCACGCACTTCTCATAGGAAATGCTGATAAAAAAATTCTCAAGAGCGGCGCTAAGAAGATTGTAGGAACTGACACCGTCCCGAGCCCAGTTAGCGTCGTTTCAGTTGCACCGATTATTGCTGACGCGCTGAGAAGGAAATAAAGGTGAAGCGAAGCAGGAAGGTCTTCGTTTCAGGTCCAATTCACGGAATGGAAAAGAACCAGAGATATAGAGATCGCTTGAAACAGATTCTAATTAAACATGGCTTCACGGTTCTAGACCCATGGAATCGAGAGAAAGTGGTCTATTCTTCAACTGGACAAACTTGGTGGCAACATGTTCCGCCAGAAGGCTTCATCAAAAGAGATCTAGAAGACATTGAAAAGAGCGATTTTTTAGTCGCATATCTTCCATTCCTTTCAGCTGGCACTTGCATGGAGCTCTTCTATGCGAAGCAGAGGGGAAAAAAGACGGTTGTAATCTGCGGGCTGGAAGAGCCAAGCCCCTGGATAGTTGCCCATGCAGATTACTTGTTTAAGTCGATTGAGAAGTTTAAGCGATTTTTAACAGATCATAGGACTCCGCTACTTTAGAACTGGTGTCTCAATGGCTAGACTATTTTTTCTTTTATCTGGAGAAAATCCCACTCTTCCAAAAGCTGAGTTGATAGCAGTGCTCGAGAGCGAAGGCTACAGATATCGAGTTTTAAGCACACTGCCTCAAGTGGCAGTAATTGAAGCGGATCCACGGTGCATTAAACCTGTCACATCTAGATGCAGTCTAACTAGGATCTGCGGACTTGAAGTTTTTAGCTGCAATGCGGAGCTCAGCGAGATTTTAGGATGCGTTAGAAAGGTTTCTCTCCATGACTTGATCAAGCCAGGCCAATCTTTCAAGGTGCGTGTCAGACGAGTTGGAGAAAGCAGCCTTGAATTAAGAACTGGGATGCTTGAGCGAGAGATCGGAAGCGCCCTACTTGAAGCCCTTCAAAAGGTCAAAGTGCAATTAGAGGAACCCGATAAGACTTTCATCGGCATTTTATCTGGAGGAAAATTTGTATTTGGTATGAAGATGGCTGAGATAGAAGTCAAACCATTTATGGAAAGAAGACCGAGGAAACGCCCATATTTTCATCCGACTACAATGCCTCCGAAATTAGCGCGATGTATCGTGAATTTAGCCAGAGCAAAGGCAGGGCAACTGTTGTTGGATCCTTTCTGTGGTGCGGGCGGAATCCTAATTGAGGCGGGATTAATCGGGTGCAGAGTTGCTGGCTCAGATGTGGAGACCAAGATGATTGAAGGGAGCTTGAGAAACCTTCGCGGTTATAAAATCAAACCTATAGGCATTGTTAGGGCGGATGCTAGAATGGTTCCATTCGATCACGTAGACTGTATTGTTACTGACCCTCCTTATGGTAGAAGTTCAACTACTCTCGGAGTCCCAACTAGGCGTATTATTTCAGAGTTTCTGACAGTTGTGAAGCACATTATACCCCAAAGAGGATTCTTCTGCATAGTTTCTCCAAAAAACATCAAAGTGAGTGAGCTTGGCAAAAAGAGGGGTTTCAAGCTTATTGAAACACATTCGATATATGTACATAGAAGCTTAAGCCGAGAAATCGCCGTATTTAAGAAGAGGTAGGTGAACGGGGCTTGCGCATCATAATGCTAGGCACCAGTGCAAGCATCCCAACACCTAAACGGGGCTTGCCAGCAATAGCTGTCCAGCGGAAAGATGAGCTGATTCTGTTCGATTTCGGAGAGGGCTCCCAACGGAATTTGCTAGCCACGCATTTAGGCATAGATAGAAAAACCAAGATTTTCACCACCCATCTACATGGAGACCATGTGCTTGGAATCCCTGGGCTTATACAGACCATGAGCCTCCTCGGCAGAAAGAAGAGCCTTGACATCTATGGCCCAGAGGGTATTCGAGATTTCGTAGAGTCCATCCTCAGGACTGTGCGTTACACGCTAACTTTCCCAATCAACGTATCAGAGGTAGGAGTGGGAATCGTATGCAAGGATCCTGAGTATGAGGTGCACGCGGTTTGGGGTGAGCATGGCGTACCCAACTTGGCTTATGCTCTAATTGAGAAGGCACGTCCCGGAAAATTTAATCCTAAAAAAGCTCAAGCGTTGAAAATTCCGGTATCATTGTGGCGTAAGTTACAGTACGGCGAGAATATCAGGCTTCCAGATGGGAGGTCGGTTCGCTCTGATGAAGTAGTTGGTCCTATGAGACCTGGCAGAAAGATCGTATACAGTGGAGATACAAGACCTGTGAAGGCGATTGTCAAGCTGGCTGAGAACGCTGATTTATTGATTCACGACGCCACCTTTGCTCAAGCACTCGCTGAAAAAGCCGTACAGGATGGACATTCAACCGCCAGTGAGGCTGCGGAAGTAGCAAAAAAGTCAAAAGTGAAACAGCTAGTTTTGACCCACATATCACCAAGATACGAAAACCCCCGCATCCTACTCAAAGAGGCGCAGAAAGTTTTCAGGAAAACCAAGGTCGCAGAGGACCTTATGAAATTCGAAATCTCCTACTTGAAGTAGATATTTGCGAGACGCTTTAGGTCCTCTATGGGACTCTCTAAGGTTTCAACCACTATAAACCCATTAAACTTGTTTTTGGTCAGGGTTTCTGCGAGGCTTTTCCAATCAATCGTGCCTTTACCTATGGGTATGTGAGTGTCGGAGGACCCGTTGTTATCGCTGGCATGAATATGGACGATTTTATCCATGAATTTGGCTAGAAACTCGTCGACCTGCCCAACGGTATTCGCATGCCCGATGTCAAAAGCAAATCCAACTTCACTATTTCCAAGGTCTTTGTAGAATTGTTCCAGTTCAGCTACTTTTTGGAATAAACATGGGGATTGGCTTGGCATGTTTTCAATTGCGATTTCAACGCCTAGGTTCTCAGCTTTTCTGGATAGGTATCGGATTGATTGAAGGTTGATCCGCGCATCCTCACCTAGATGCAGTAGACTTAAGCCCGTGTGTATGCCTGGGTGGAAAATCCATTTTTCAGCTTGGAGGAAGTAGGCGTTTTTTAGCGAGTTTTCTAGCCGTTTGAGTACTAGACGAAGTACATCCTGGTTAAATGAGGCGATGTTCATGTCGGCGAAGGGCGCGTGAACCGTGTATTCAAGATCGAAACTTGACTTTAGTTCGTTTAGAATCTTCACTTTTTTGGCGTCTATGGTGATGGCATCTTCATCAACTATTTCCCAGTTTTTCACACCAGAGCGCTCAATAGCTTTCGGAAGTGCTTCAAATGTCTTATTGATGAGATAGAGGGAAGATACACCCAGTTTCATTCAGCAGTAGACCTTCCAGCAGTAGTTGAAGGCGTCAACCAGTCGATGAGCGCTCGAGGATCCTCACAAGTGATTTCTATTTTTATCGGCCCGAGGGGGGACTCAGCGATTGGTTTACAGAAGGAAACATGCCCAACAAATGCCACTTGTTTGTTCAAAAAAGCTGTGATGATGTTTCCTCTCAGTCCTTGAAGAAGAATTTTCCTCGACGCATCGCGGATCCTTTCTTGTCTGACGAGGTTGTATAGCTTAGATAATCCATCGGTTCCTTTCGCTTCAGCGACTAGGAAGCATCTTCCTTCTTTTTGAACAGTTTCTATAGCGGGATTTTGAATTATGTTTTGGATAGCTTGCTTAACCTTCTCTAGATCTTCTGTGAGCTTTACTTCGACCTCAGCCCGTATATCGACACGGTTCATTGTCTGACAATCCTCCGTATGAGGCGTTGTACTGTCGATTTGAGCTGTGCTTTAGATCCTTCATTTAGGACAGTGTAATCGGCCATCGCTATCGCTGAACCTAACCCAACTCTAAGCTCTCTTAAATCCCTCTCAATGAACTCAGACCACAGATCAGGATCATCGCTTCTATCACGTTTGAATAGATGTTTGAATCTAGCTTTAGGTGAGCAGTAAATCGTGATCAGGCTAAAATTTTGAAAAGCCTTTCGGAATTCCTCAACTTCCTCTAAACTTCTCACACCATCAATGATCACTACCGGACCTTCCTCGTTCTCGATCTTAGGAATGCAGCGCTTCGCAACTGCACCTTGGCCCTCATCTCTCCGAATTTTTAGCATTATTTCGCCTAGATTTTCAGGGGTTGGCTTTAAGCCTCTTTGCTTGACTTCATCTCGGATAACGTCGCCCATCACGACAACCGGATAGCTCATCTTCTTTGCATATTCTGCAGCCAAAGTCTTGCCTGCGCCCGGCATGCCAGTGATGCCGATTAGTATCTTTTTCGTCAGGTCGTTACCCTCTCCTCGCCGTATTCTCTTGTCCTAATGCGAACATCATGGATTCCTTCCTCTGACGCAGCTTTCGCAAGCTTAATGAGAAGTTCTCTTTTGGGCGGATTAACTTTCTTAAACTTTGGGTTAAGTATGTCGCCAACTGGGCTGTATTGTTGAAGCACATAGAATTTGCAGCCTTTGATCGCTCTAGCTATTTCCCGTACCGACTGCTCATCTCCAATCAAACCTGGTACGATAGTGGTTCTTACCTCAAGCGGGGTTTTCGAGTCTAGGCATATTCGTATTGATTCCTTAACGTCCTCCACAGCCTTTTCAGCCAATTCAGAAAGCCCTGTGACGTTGCGGTAGTTCTTCGGGTGCAAGGGTGCAACCACTGAGATTGCCACATGGTCAATTAGTCTTTCTTCGATTAGTTTTTTTATAAGGTCTGGGTTGATTCCGTTCGTATTTAGGAATGTTTTAAGTCCCTGTTTCTTAGCCCAGCGAAAGATTTCGGTTACGGCTTCTGGTTGAAGTGAAGGCTCCCCGCCTGAGAACCCAACTGCATCTAAAAGCCCGAGGTTGTCCTTTATTCTCTGTTTAATGATGTCTAGGTCGACTTCCTCGCCTGAGTCAAGAGGGATTAAACCAGCATTCTGGCAATAGCCGCATCGAAACGTGCAGCCACTGGCGAATATCATGAATGTCAGATGCCCATACCAGTCAACAGTAGATAGGTCAACAAACCCTCCGATCCTCATCTTCGCTGGCGACAGCCCCGTCTACCCCATTGGAAATACCATGGTTTTGAATAGGTTAAAATAAGGTTTCAGATAGGTAAAGAATTACCGTTAGGGATGATTATGTCAGAGCGAATTCGAAGCTTCATCGCCTTGGATGTGGACGATGACAATGTGCTGAAACGCATTGGCGATGTTCAGCACCAATTAGTTAGTGTGGGAGCTGACTTGAAGCTCGTCGAACCCCAGAATATCCATGCAACCCTCCGATTCCTGGGCGACATCCCCATGGGAATGGTTGATAAGGTCTATGAGGTGATGAAGACTGTGGCATTCACTCCCTTTGAAGTTGAAATCCGGGGACTCGGCGCCTTCCCAAACCTGCAACACATTAACGTGATCTGGACAGGCATCACGAGGGGCGCTATCGAGCTAAGGGACATCTTCAACCAACTTGAACCCAAAATCCGCCAGCTAGGATTTCCGCCAGATAGTAAGGGGTTCAGCCCACACATAACCATAGCCAGAGTCAAATCAGGCTCAGGAAAAGCTGAGATTGTTCGGCAGCTGACTTCGATGAAAGACTATGAGTTCGGTGCAATTAAAGGAGACTCGCTTAGGCTTAAAAAGAGCACCCTTACTCCAAAGGGCCCTATATACGAGTGCCTACGTGAAGTCAAAGCAGTTTAAGGTGTGTGAGCCCTACAAATTTTGATTAAGGGAGTAAACGTGACCACCTCAGCAAAAGCCGTTTCTGAAAAGGTTCTGCGGAAAATCACGCCTAAAAACGCTGAGCGGAAGCAGATTCTTAGGTTAGCGAGAAGAATGCAAAACAGGGTTAAGAGGGCTGCACGAGACTTTGGATTAAAGGCTGAGGCCAGGATAGATGGCTCGGTGGCAAAGGACACCTGGTTGAGCGGCGAAGCAGATGTGGACATTTTCATGCGTGTTCCAAAAGAGTTGAGCCGACAGAAGCTTCGAACCACCTGTCTTGAAGTTGCGAAAAAGGCGGCTGAGGAATACCCCTGGGTGGAACGTTTCGCTGAGCACCCATACCTAGAAACATGGGTGGAGGGGACGCGTGTGAACATTGTGCCATGCTATGCTGTGAAACAAAGGGAATGGCTAAGCGCCACTGATAGGACTCCCTTCCACACGCGGTATGTTAAGAAACATTTGACCGCCCGTCTCAGAGACGAGGTACGACTCTTGAAGAGATTTATGAAGGGCATTGGCGTTTACGGCGCCGAAATTAAAATCGGAGGATTTAGCGGTTATCTCTGCGAGGTACTCGTCCTACACTATAAGTCATTTCTAAATGTGCTGAGATCTGCCGCGAGATGGAAGCACGCTCAAGTTATCGATTTGGAGAATCATTATCGAAACCGGTTAGATGAAGTGAAGAAGCTCTTCGAAGCATCCCTAATAATCATAGATCCCGTCGATAGAGGGCGCAATGCAGCTGCAGCTGTAGTTGAGAATCGATTGGACGAATTTATTGCCGCATCAAAAGCCTTCCTCGAACAGCCCATCATCCAATTCTTTTACCCAGTTGAAACCAAACCGATCTTGGCAAATGACATGGTTGAAGAACTGAAGAACCGCGGCACAGACATAGTGTTAATCAAGTTCGGTGAGGTGAGGGCTGTTCCAGATATTCTCTGGGGACAACTCTACAGGTCTCTGCGTGGATTAGGAAATATGCTCAAACAGAACGGCTTTAACGTGATCAGGGTAGCTACCTGGAGCGATGAAAAGGTTAACAATCTCTTCATTTTAGAGCTTGAAAACCGAAGGCTCTCGCCTGTGAAAAAACATATAGGACCACCAGTCGGTGCAAAGGAGGCAAAAGCCTTCCTAGAGAAGCATCTAGGAGCTCCGCATACTTTTTCAGGACCTTGGATCGAGAAGGGGCGATGGATGGTAGAGATCCAGCGCAAACAGATAGATGCGATAGATTTACTGAAAGATATGCTGAAAGATGGTGGTAGAGATTTGGGAATTGCACGGTTAGTTGCCGATCAAATCAAAAAATCACATAAGATCTTTGTGAACGAAGAAATCCTCGATTTCTACACCTCGAATATAAGCTTCGCAAAATTCCTAACCGAATTTATAATAGGACGGCCGCATTGGCTTGTGCAGCCAGCTTAAACTAATACCCCTCAAAGGGCTAAGAGAAGAGCGGTTTGGCAGGATTATCTGTTACCCAAAATGCGACAGCGAAGAGTTAGAGGAGAGGCTTAAGGAGCTTAAGCAAATCGACGTCCAAGCAGTCGAATTCTCAGGCCCTAAAACCGCCCACGATACTCATGTTTTAGGAAAAGGCTGCGTTAGCATAGTGCTAATCGCACATACAAAGCATGGGTTAGCTGCGTTAAAGGCTAGGAGAATCGACGCCAGCAGAATTGACATGGAGCATGAGGTAGCTATGCTCAAAAAAGCCAACAGCGTTGGCGTGGGACCGAGCTTCTATGGATCCACTAAAAACTTCATTTTGATGGAGCTGGTTGAAGGCACACTATTGCCTGAGTGGATCAGCTCATTAAAGGGCAGAGGCAAAGCCCAGAGAATTCGAAGAGTCTTGCGTAGAATTCTTGAAGATTGCTGGCAACTTGACCGCGCCGAACTCGACCATGGAGAACTAAGCCGAGCAGCTAAACACATTATCATAGAGAAAGACGATACCCCACGCATGGTCGACTTCGAAGCAGCCAGCACCAACCGAAGACCAGCAAACGTGACCTCAATCGTTCAGTACTTACTAATCGGAAGCGACCTAGCCAAAAAGATAAACCATATTATTGGCAGAGTTTCCAGAGAGCGGCTTATTGAAGCATTAGGAGCGTATAAAAGAAAGCCAAATCTAGAGAGCTTTAGCAAAATACTTACAATCTGCAAATTGGGGCCGTAGTCTAGCATGGTCTAGGATTCCACCCTGGGGTGTAGCTTAAAACTACATCAGAACGGTGGCGATCGTGGGTTCAAATCCCGCCGGCCCCACCACAAGCTTATTGCTCGTTGTTTAGAATACTAATGTGAAACACTCTAGTTGGGAGGGTTACGTATGTTTGTTATTGAGCCAAAAGTAATTTGCAAAGCTGAGGCTGTAAAAGGAGTGACGAGACAGGTTATTCCATGTGGCGATCGGATGATGCCTGTTCTCTTTGAGTTTGAGCCTAACTCGTCGGTGCCGGAGCACAGCCACCCCGAAGAGCAGGTAGGAATCGTTTTGAGGGGGAGAACCGAGTTCACTGTAGAAGGTAAGGTGGTTGTGGCAAAGGAAGGCGACGTATACTGGTTTCCGCCAAACGTGAAACATGGCGCCAAAGTTGGAGCTGAGGGCGGGCTTTTCCTCGATGTATTTAGTCCACCTCGAAAAGACTTTACATATAAGAAATGAGGAGGGTAGCAATTATGCGAAAAACTGTGATAAGCCGCTCTCTGCTGGTTTTTTGGTTTCTTCTAGTTAGCCTTCTCCTCAGCCTTATTGCTTTTTTGATAAAACTGGTCGCTGGCAAATTTAACATAGCCTTCCTCATCATTGGGATTCTATTGTTTTTCGGAGGAGTTGCGAGACTGTTTAAACCAGAGTGGAGGATGGCTTTAATTAAGAAGCTTGGAATTTTCCGCGCTTATAAAGGACCGCGCACACTCGAATTCATTCGAAAAGTCGGATTGGTTATGCTCTTAGCCAGTCTAGTTTTGATATGCCTCTCGTTCATAATTCAATGGTAATCGATCTTCTCGTTTAGTTGTTGCGGCTACACTAAAATCGCTTTGAGCGCGTCTAGGACGAAGTAGGCTCCGAACACCAAGAGGAAAATTCCGCAGGACCCTATGATAGTGCGATAGGTTTTTTCGCTCATGAGCTTTTGTCTGCCTTTTCCAATTGTGAATGAGACGACGCTGTACCAGATGAGATCTGACATCCAATGGGATACCGCGAATAGAAAGACTACTAGTAGGTTAATTGTTCCCACACTTCGGATGAATAGAGAAAGTAATCCGATTCCAATTGTAGCCCACCAGAGGAAGAAGTATGGGTTGGAGAGGGTTGTGATGATCCCTCCTATTGTAGAGCCATAGCTCATGGACTTTGCCTTTTCAAGCTCATCAGAAAGAGACACTTGTTTTCGGTATGATGCCTTCAGGGTAGAGTACCCCATCCAAGTTAGGGCGGCGCCTCCGAGGATCCCTATTGCGACCAATACTGGTTTTAATTGCAGGAATGCCCCCAGCCCCAGTAAAAGCCCTATGATTATGATGAGTTCAACTACTATATGCCCTAAAACTATGAGGGGGCCTGCAATGAAGCCTCTTTTGGTGGCTTCTGAAACTGTGATTATTAGGACTGGCCCTGGCATTAGAGCTCCTGATAGGCTTGTTATGAAAACTGTGGCGGCTAAGGTGAGGAGCACAATTAAGTCCATACTATAGAATTCCCACGCACCTTTAAAAAATGGTTTAGCAACGGCGCTTAATATTCTTCAGATCGAAGCTCCAGTAAGGTGCTAGTGTGCGTTTTACGTCTGCTATCACACTTTCTGCCATCCGCATTACATCAGAGGATGAGGAGGGCCTCCTATCTGTAATATCTAGCCGAATTTGAGCCATTTTTGCGATTAAGGCTGGAATAAGCTTTGATATCGTGCCCAAGCCATATCCTCCCTCCAGCACTACCGCAAGCCTTCCTGAACATAGACTAGCAGCAAGACTGAGAACTGTCTCGAAGATTTGCAGATAGCCCAAACTTGAAAGCTTCAGATTGGTTATGGGGTCGGAGTGGTGGGAATCGAAACCCGCTGAAATGAGAAGCATCTCTGGGTGAAACTCAGTTATGATCGGTACGACTATCTGGCTTAGAACCTTTGAGTACACATCGTCACCTGAGTATGGGGGAAGCGGAATGTTGACCTTAGAGCCTTCGCCTTCACCCTCGCCAATATCCTCAACGAAGCCAGTGCCAGGATAGAGCGTTCTACCATCTTGGTGAATGCTCATGTAGACTACTTTAGGAGTAGAGTTGAAGATCTCTTGTGTTCCGTTACCATGATGAGCATCAATGTCTAAAATCATGACCCGCTTTAAGCCATGTTTTTTGATTAGATTTGCCGCGGCAATTGCCACATTGTTGAAGATACAGAAGCCTTGAGAAGAGGCGCCCAGTGCACGCCCACTGGATCCAGCATGGTGTCCAGGTGGACGTACAAGTGCAAAAGCGTTGTTGAACTTACCTTCAAGTATCGCTTCGCATATGCCAAGCGTTCCGCCAGCTGCGAATACTGCAGCCTCGTAACTTTTAGGAGATAGAAGGGTGTCGGAGTCGAGTCGTCCTCCACCGCGTTTTGAGAGAGTTTCGACCTGCTTGACGTATGCTAGGTCGTGGACACCTTCTAGTTCTTCAAGCGAGGCTTCTCGCGGGTTGACTAGTGCGCATTTTCCTGTTTCGAGTATGCGGGACTTCTTGATGCCTTCCATGATTGCAGTGAGACGTTCGGGTGATTCTGGGTGACCTACCGCGACATGATGTTCAAGATAGATGGGACTGTAGACGATTGCTGTTTTTGCTTTGGATTGAAAGGTCATAGGCCTCAGATTGAAAGAATTTAATTGAGGTCAGAAATATGTATTATCTACTATTTTTCATTAGCAAAAAGTTTAGTATATGAAGACGTATCATTACAGCCATTACACCAAATGAGTGAGTCACTCATATGCAAAAATGTTATTTGAAACGCGTCGCACCACACCTATCCCTAGAACACAATGTCATAATTATCTCTCTTGCGTCTTTCGCCCTATTTCTGGGAATTTACATTTGGCTTCAGCTATTGCCCATCTACCTTGACAATATTGGGCTTACGCCAGTTTTGATAGGGATTGCAGTAATAGGGGAAAGTACAGCTATCAGCATAATGTCCTTGCCTTCAGGCATGTTCTCCGACATGATTGGAAGAAAGGTTCCCATAGTTGTTGGAAGTGGGCTTATCGCAATTGCGACCTTACTACTTTATTTCACAGTGAACCCAATCGTGGTGATTTTGCTTGTGATCCTAGTCGGAGTCTTTACGGGTTTGACCCAGCCAGCAGTTGTCGCGATTATAGCAGAATCGGCTAGATCAAAACGGTCAGGAGTGGCTTATGGGATCTACTATTTTTCCACCGTAATAGCAATGGTCATAGGCTCAGCCCTATCCGGGATTCTGGCAGATACCTTAGGCTTCCCAATTCTATTCATAATTGGAGCTATAGCCACAGCATTCGCGTTCATCATACTATATCTCTTTGTACAAGAAACAGTTGCAAGAAAGCGTTGTTCACATTGTTTCGCCATAAAACGTAGTGTTTTGAGATCGATCCCCACAACAGTTTCGCTTCTTAAAAACAGCAGAGAACTCGTTTTGTTAACGTTAGCTCTATCCATACACATGATCGGGTTTTCGATCCTTGTTCCATACCTTCCATTGTATGCAACCTATGGAATTCATTTGGACATTAAGCAGACTGGAGTATTGATGGCGGTCTGGCATGCTGGCTTTCTATTATCACAGATTCCTTCGGGAATAATGGCGGATCGATTGGGCAGTAGGCTTACGCTTCTATGGCATTTCTTGCTTTCGAGTGTTACTTGGGTAATTTATCCGCTGTCCCACAGTTTCGCCTATGCTGCGGTTGCCTTGATCCTAGCTGGGATGATAGGCGCCATGGACATGCCAGCTAGGAGGGTTATTACGATTGAGTATTCAGCTGATTCCGAAAAAGCTACAGTAATAGGCGCCCTAGATTTCATAGTAGGCATTGTGCCTATTTTCGCTCCATTCGTGGGAGGGTTTCTATGGGAGAAGGTGGGATATTCAGCCCCATTTTTCGCTGGAGCGGTTATAACCATGCTCGCATGCATCCCAATGTTGGAGTTACATCAGAAAAAGAAACATGCTCACATCAAATAGGTTCTACTTTAAGTTTAATGCTTTGACGTATGCCTGCACATCTTTCACTGTCTCGTCAATCTGTTCTTTGGCTGTTCCGAGATAGTTCTGCGGGTCCATGGCAGCTTCGATCTCTTTTTCGCTCAAATATTTGCGCACATTAGGATTGTTTTTCAAGACGTCTTCTAGTTTCTGCCCAGTGGTCCAGACTTGCATTGAGGATTTGCGGATTATTTCATGAGCCCATTGTCTGTCAGCGCCTTTCTTAGCCATCGCGAGCATAACGGCTTCCGACATGATTAACCCCTTTGTATTGTCAATGTTCTTTTTCATGTTCTCAGGGTAGACGAGCAGGCCTTTCAGAACATCCTTCATCGTCTTTAACTGTTCATCAAGAAGAATGCATACTTCCGGCACCATAGTGCGCTCATAGGAACTGTTTGTTAAATCTCTCTCATGTTCCAGTACAATGTTCTCGAGGGCGGTTGGAGCGAACCCTCTTATTACACGTGCTAACCCGCAAACTTTCTCACAGCGGACGGGATTTCTCTTGTGCGGCATCGTACTCGACCCGACCTGCTTATCTTCTCTGAACGGTTCTTCAGCCTCTCGGATTTCAGTGCGCTGAAGATTTCTGATTTCGTTAGCGATCTTATCAAGTGTAC
This sequence comes from uncultured Candidatus Bathyarchaeia archaeon, assembly GCA_964410135.1. GTDB lineage: Archaea > Thermoproteota > Bathyarchaeia > RBG-16-48-13 > CAYPFQ01 > CAYPFQ01. The sequence goes on along the minus strand of CAYPFQ010000009.1, from coordinate 3,920 downwards.
TTGAGATCAAGCCTAATGCGCAGATAAATTCTGCAAGGTTGTCTCGTTGCACGATCTGGGTTGAAATTTCTGCAGGTTTGAGTCCCAGCTTCTTCATTGTGAACTCTTGGATTTTCATAGCGTTAGCGCCGAATCCCGCCATCGTTCCAATTGCTCCACTCATCTTGCCAACACAAACCCTACCGCGTACTTGTTCAAGTCTTTCTAGGTGGCGTTTAACTTCAGCCGCCCAGACTGCGAACTTGAATCCGAAGGGCATTGGGAGTGCGGCTACTCCGTGGGTCCGGCCCAGACACACTGTATTCCTATATTTTTCAGCTTTGTTCGTTAGTATTAGCGCAAGCTCAGCTAGGTCTTTCTTGAAGATGCTTACTGCCTCCTTCAATTGTAGTGCAAACGCAGAGTCGCTTATGTCGCTAGATGTAGCGCCCAAATGAACTACGCCTGAATATGGCCCACTTACTTCAGCTAAAGCCTTGACAACAGCCATAACCTCATGCCCAGTTTCCTTTTCATACTGGTTCACTTTCTCAAGTTTCACGTACTTGGTTGAAGCGTGGCTGGCGATAAAATCAGCCGCCTTCTTAGGAATATTTCCGACCTCGGCATGCACATACGCTAAGGCAGCCTCTACTTTCAGCATCTTATCTAGCCAGTTCTCTCGAGTGAAGACCTGCCTCATCTCTTCACTGCCATATCTATACTCGATTGGGTGAATAGGCATTGGACCGCACCTTTTGACAAATGAGTATTTAGAAGAATCATACTTAAGGATTCAACGTTAGGAAAGCTGTTACGACTAGTATTCAGATAGTATTTTTTGGTCCCATTTTTCGACCTTAAGCTTCTCCCATTCTTCTGGTTTGACTAGTCCTCCGATCTGTTCTTTGATGGTTTTTGCGAGTTGGGGCCCGATTAGAGGCACGTTGGTAAGTTGGGTGATGGTTGCGTGTTTGAGGTGTTCGATTGTTTTGAAGCCTGCGTTGTATAACATGCGCCCTCTGATTCGTCCAATTCCTTTAAGTTTGACTAGAGGGAGAAGCTCTGGCTTGACACCGGTTTCTACTCTTCCCCGGAGCATGGATAGTTTGGGGATTATGTCTTTTTGTTTGAAGAGTTGGGCTAGCTCATGGGTGGAGTATAGGAGCCAGTCAGCGTTTTCGACTATGCGGAATAGGTCTCCTGGTTCCACTCCATATCTCTCGATGATTTCGTCCTCTGAGACCTCGTCTATCCATGATTCGATGACTCTGGCGTTTTTTAGCTCAGCTAGGAAGGCGTCGTATTCCAGTTTGTCCGTCCATTCTTCTGGGACTTTGAACATGAATTCGTCTAGATGTTCTTCTAGGTAGATTTCGAGTTCGTTGATCTCTTTTTGGCGAGGATAGAATTTTGGATACATGTCGGGTGTGTGGCTTATCATGTGGAGGAGGCTTAGGTCGGTGAGGCTTTCGGCGCGGTTTAGGAGACCGTCGCGGATTACTATAGCTGAGACCGGGTCAATATAGAGTTCTGAGACTCTCCGTCCGAATTCAGTTGCAATTACCTTATCTCTTTCGAATTTGATCATCTCCTCATCGCTCAGGAATTTGAGGACTTTGCCGACAAGCCCCTTGATGTTGCGGGGATCATATTGGATGGCGTAGAAGGTTTTGTTAAAGAAGTCGTAGACCCCTTGCTCAGTGTGGGCGAAACCTGTGGCAATTGTTGCAAGGACATGGGATCTGAGCACTCTTTCCACAGCCAGTTTGGACCAGAGTCTTTCGGGCTCGGCGCACACATAAGTCTCCATCAGATAGTCCTGTTCATCGGCTGTGCTAGCGATTAGTAGTGCCTCACCAACAGGGTCGTATTTGGGGCGTCCTGCTCGGCCGCACATCTGTTTGTATTCTAGGACTGAGATTGGGTAGCGCCCATATCCAGGCTCGTAGCGTTCGTAGCTGTGGATAAGTACAAGCCTCGCCGGGAGGTTTACGCCAGCAGCCAGCGTGGGGGTTGCGGCTATGATTTTTATTTTCCCTCCTCGAAAGGCATCTTCGATAATTTTTCTGTGTGCTGAGTGCAAACCTGCATGGTGGAAGGCTACGCCGTTGGTGACAAGTTCTGCGAGGAAGTTGCTGACCCTAGTTTTTTCTCCGGCTTCGGCGATTTTGTCTGAAATGGTCTTGAGTACTCTTTGTTCGGGTTGTGAAAGGGTTTTCTTCACCGTTGCCGCAGTTCTAGTTGCGATGGTTACTGCCATTTTTCTGGTTTCGGTGAAGATTAGGACTTGCCCTCGCTGTCTGAGGATGTTCATCGCTAGGTTTATGGCTGGATCTTTATAGGTCTCGGCGATCTTGTAGGCGCTGCCGTCGTTGAATACAGCGTCTCCGTGAAGGTAGACGCCTTCTTTTAGTTTGACTGGCCTCCACTCGGTGGTTATGGATTCGGCTTTAAGCCAGTCTGCAATTTCGTCGGCATTTTTGATTGTGGCGCTGAGGGCTAGAATCTGGATTTTAGGATTGATTTGTAGTAGTTTTGCGATGACTACTTCGAGAGTTGGTCCACGTTCCACATCGCTTAGAAGATGGACTTCATCTGCAATTACAAGGGAGATTTCGCTCATCCAATGTGCTCTATGTCTGAGCAGGCTGTCGGCTTTTTCATTTGTGGAGATGATTATGTCGTAGCGTCCCAGCCAAGGATCGCTTGAGTCGTAGTCGCCTGTGCTGATGGCGATTTTGATTTTTTGCCCTCTGTCCTTCTCGAGTTTCGTATATTTTTTGAATTCCTCGTATTTTTCTGAGGCAATGGCTCGTAGTGGGGTGAGGTAGAGGACTTTTCCGCCCCGTTCGAGAACATGTTTCATAGCGCAGAGCTCAGCCACAAGAGTCTTACCGCTGGCAGTGGGACTTGCGAGAACTAAGTTTCTGCCCTCTAGTACTTCAGCCTGAACAGCATCTTTTTGGGGAGGATAGAGTTCAGTTAGCCCTGACTCAACTATAACTTTCTTAACTGACTGTGGTACAGAAAGTTCTTCAACTTTCAACGCTCTTCCCAGATGAACAGACAATTGGCTATGTTTTCTTTACATAGCCTGGTTTAGGAGAGTAGATTGTCCCATCTCGTATCAATTGGTTTATGAGCCTGTCTGCATCGAGTTGCTCAATTTGGTGTTCAGTGTAGAGTTTTTTGTATAGTTTTCCAAGCTCCACTACGCCTTCTTCCCGTTCAATTTCCATAATTGCTGAAAGTACTTCATGAAGCTTGTCTCTAGTGCTCTTTGACTTGCCTGTCATAATTATGTCTATGTCGTATCTTTGAGAAGCCATATCAAACCCAACTTGTCCAAGCGATTTCTCCATCAATTTGATTACCGCCTCGGCGTCTTCCGCGGTCACTTCTTGGCGTAAGGCTGCTTTGGCTCTCGCCTCAGATAATCGCACCAGCGACTCGAGCTGTCGCGGAGTTATGGCGATGGGGCTAGTGCCTGTCTCAGGGGTTCCACGCATTTTCAAGTAGAAGGCTTCAAATCGTTTCAAAGCCTCGTCGGTTATTCTTGGTTCGATGCGCTTCGCATAGCTTATGTATTTTCTTAGGAGCTGCGGCGAGATAGGCGGTTCGACAGGGGGCGCTCTGCTTTCGTGTAGACGAAGGATGTGTTCAGCCATTTTGGTGTCCATTTCTCGTTCTGGTTTATCTATTAATACAAAAATGAGGTCAAACCTTGACAGGACAGTAATAGGTAGATTGATGTTTTCCGCTACTATGCGGCTGGGTTCATATCGTCCCAGAGCAGGGTTAGCGGCGGCAAGGATGGATGCACGGGCGTTTAAAGTTGCCACAATCCCACCCTTGGCTACGGATACCGTTTGTTGCTCCATCGCCTCATGAATAGCGACCCTGTCCTCCGGCCTCATTTTGTCGAATTCGTCGATGCA
>CAYPFQ010000008.1:0-33469 GCA_964410135.1 uncultured Candidatus Bathyarchaeia archaeon | reverse complement strand
ATTCGCTAACAGAGAGTCCCTTCACGAAATTGTGGCAGGTAAAATCCTTAAAGCCCTAGGCGAATCCTAACTATCAGTTGAGGTCAGCTATTTGCCCCTAATTGCAGGTGTTGATGATGCTGGGCGTGGACCTGTAATCGGACCTCTCGTAATCGCAGGCGTCCTTATACGTGATGACCAAATTGATGCCCTCAAAAAGCTGGGCGTTAAAGATTCTAAGTTACTCTCCTCCCAGCGAAGAGAAAAACTGGCCGAGGAAATAAAGAAGCTGGCTCTCAAATACGAAATTATCGAGTTGAGCCCAGCAGAAATCGATAAAGTAGTGAAAAATGGGAGGAAGTTCCATAAACTAAACCTACTTGAAGCCCAGACGATGGCTGAAGTTATCAAGAGGCTGAAGCCAGAAACCGCGTATGTGGATGCTTCTGATGTAGATGCCCAGCGGTTTGCCTCCAATATTAAGGAAATGCTACCCTTCTCTATCGCCATAGTATCTGAGCATAAGGCTGATGCTACCTACCCGGTTGTTTCAGCTGCTTCAATCTTGGCTAAAGTTAGGAGAGACGAGGTCGTAGCCCAACTTCGTGAAAAACATGGTGATTTTGGCAGCGGATATGTTACTGACCCAAAGACGGTAAGCTTCCTCGCCAGTTGGATGAAGCTGTATGGTTCATACCCTGATTTTGTAAGAAAATCTTGGAAACCTGCAAAGAGAATGCAGTCCGAAGCCCAGAGCAAACAAACTTACCTATAGCAGTAACTTCCAATCAGGTCTCTTAACGCTCTGAACCTGTCCAATTCTCTCCAATGGATGGTTAGAGGGCCCTCAACCATTCCTTTCTCTTCTACAATGAAGATCGAGTGCGCTTTTGCAACTTTTGCAACGCTATGTGTTACACGTATTCGATGGGGGGCCATGCTTTCTTCTCGTTTAAAAGCGCCTCCTATTACCCTATTGCCTTCATCATCCCATGCGATAAAATCGAAGGGAGCTCTTTTTGTTACCGCCATAGAAACTCCTAGGTCGTCCAGCTTCTTCAAAACCATGCGCAAGAATTGATTTTCTAGGAGTTGCTTAGGCATTACAAAATGTTTGTGTTTTCTATGGGTGAGTATGTCGATATTTCGTACGATTGGTATGCCTAGCACCGCCTCAAGTTTTAGAGCGGCACTCACCGTGGCCTTCGCAAGTCCCTGCTCATACCCGTATACAGTCCTCCTTGAAACACCAACCATCAAAGCAAGGTCGCCCAGAGATAAGCCTAATCGTCTTCGTCTTTTTCGCATCACCTTTTGATCTAGCTGAACATAGAACCCTCCTGGGCCAGCTTCAACAAGTGGATGCTCACCGTGGACGATGGCGTTTATCAGTGTTTTGAGTGTAATCGCGCAAATACCGTGTCGCATGTAGGCTGCATCGTCTTCTATCGGATTTTTTGGAGTAGACATTCCGATGAAGAGTGGAGTTGCAGATAGTTTACTTGAGATCATATGAAGCTCTGAGGCGCAGTCGCTTGAAATGGTTCCAAAATTTCCGAAGCTCTTAATCAAAAATAGAAACTTCTTTTTTCTTGCTGCAAAATCAAAACAGCTTTGTCTTATGCCACAGTGTTCCGAGACTGTAAATCCAAATTTTTTCAGAGAATTTTCCATGTCACTTAGCAGCTCTACTCCACTCATCGCAGCAAGCCAACCAAAATAGAAGGCTTAAATTGATTCTTATAAACCTAGAGTTAATTCTTCGGGCACACCGAAACCTATAACTACCAGTGACTTAAATTTTCTGAGCAATTCTTGGACTTGCGGCCTATACAAATGACATGGCTCATCTTGACTTATGCTATCAAACGGGAGCGAAGTTAATCCAAGAATTTTTTTGATGGTGAAACGTTCAATCTTCCCCCCAAGCGGCGTGAATGTGCCTCTTCCTAAATCCATTCTTCGGAGAACTACTATTGGCAAATTGAATTTCTTGTGATGTTCTTTCGGGACTATTTTGGCTAGTTCTTCGAGTTCATTCTTTCGCATAATAATTAGGCTGCCGTCAACCGCCTCAACTTTAGGCTCTTTCTCGTTAAGCAACTCGCTGAGGCTTTTACTATATTTTGGAAGGTGTAGATTTATCCGCCTAACTTCCTCTTTTATCAGTCTTCTCATTATACGATCATAACGGTCTTCCATTTTCTCTTCAACTCTTATATTCCGCTACCACCATGACATGCGCTTTGTCGTAAGGCTCTAAGTGAACCACTTGAGCTATCTCGAAATTCCGATTTTCCAAGGTTTTGATCTCTTGATTATAAAGCTCCTCTGGCTCTTTTGTTACATCAATGCTTCTTGCTTTGATCGCCAGCATAATTTCTCCGCTATTTTTCAAGAATAGGTCAGCGTTATCAGCTAGGATACGTGCCTGTTCAGGCTGAGCTATGTCGCAGTAGATGTCGTCTACAACCTCAACTAGCATGCGGTATGTTTCTGGAAAGCGTGCATCAGCCAATATCGGTGCCATATTCGACCTGATCTTACATACATTTTCGGTGAGATCTCGTATTGCTCGAGGCGCGAACTCGACGCAGTAAACATGTCCCTTTGCCCCTACAATGTCAGAAACATGGCTTGCCGTGGTTCCACTAGCCGCACCCAAGTAAAGCACTTTATGTTTCGGCTTAATCGGCACCGTCTTGAGCCCCCGGATTATGGCGGCGGCAAACTTGCTACGGAATGGATCCCAAAGCCGATACTCATGTTTCTTGTACATGACTAGTTCTTCTCCGTAAACTGAGGCTCTAGGCGCAAAATTTAGAGTGGCAAGCTTCCGCTCGCTTCCTAACTTGACCCAGTATATCCCTTGAAACTTCTCATGGGGGCTAACTTTTACGGACAGTACTTTCACGCTTCCTTGGAGGAGATGGTGTTTGCTTATGCTTCTCTTGAATTTCTGCCACGCGTCTCTCAAACTCCGCCCTCAAGGCTTCGCCTCGGCGTGCACCAGAAAAGGCGTCAAGCCTTGCCGCTATAGCCAGCTTCCCGGCCAGTGCTCTCGCAATCTTTCCCCTCTGCCAACGCTCTGCTGAATGGATATCCTGATGTTGGAAAATTACGCCATGCTTAGGCGGCTTGGCTCCAGTCTTGAGCGCTCTAAACAAAGCCTTCTCCGCGCCCAGCACTTGGATTGTACTTGCTGGGCGTTTGGCCAAGTTCTCCAGTCCACCAGCCAGAGCGATTAAACGCGCACCAAGAGGAGCGCCTACTAGGCTATGGATATTGGGAGTAACCGTTTTCATGGTGTTGTCAATATAGGTTTCTAGATCGTCTCGTATTTTGTAGAGCTCAATCGCATTTCTACACATTTCACGTATTTTCTCTAAATCTTCTTCAGCTATACTTGCACCCATCGAAGTATTTGCGGCCTCTACAATGTTTTCTATCTTATCCGCAGGCACTTTTTCCTTCTCTAGATTCCCGAGAGTAAATGCAGACCTACCTCCTAAGTCTGCGACAAGTTTAAGATACATTTCGTGTTTTTCGACGAGTCTATTTAGCTCTGGAAAATGTAAACCATACCACTCACGAAGCCTGCTCGAAAACAAGTTAAGAGTCTTATCCACATCATCTAAAGCCTGAATCGCCTGAGCGATTAACAAATCCCTCTTTTCTGCAGCCCTCTTTACGCCGACCCGAGTTAGAGCCACCGAAACGTCACGAATTAAAGTACGAATACTATCCGGCTTATCAGCAAAGCCAACTTCCACAGCAATTTTTCCCAAATTTTTGCGTAGAACTTCGCCTGCAGCGCTTGGCTTTTCAACTTCTACATCGACCCCCATCTTTTCGTGAACCAACTTCGAAAGGGCTTCACTCTCAAAAACAAAGGTGTTGTACCCTTTTTTACTAAGTCTTTCAATTAGTTCCAATGCCTCGTCTGTAGTCTCGCCATGCTGGATCCTTCCGAGAATACTCGCGATTGCCTCCGCGTTCTTGGGGAACAATACCTTGTCAACAAGCTTGTTTTTTTCATTAAATCCGAAGATACCGATTACAGATTCAACGATAGCCGCCTTCAATCATTATTCCCCAAAGGCATTAATTGTCTAAGCTTTATCTAAGCGATTTGGATAAAGGTTTTTAAAATCGGGGTTGAAATCTTTGCGCCCAGAATTGTCTGTCAAAATAGCTGGTCTAGAACTCCGGAATCCCACTATGCTTGCGTCGGGCGTTCTTGGCATATCTGCTTCATCGCTGATAAGGGTATTTGAAGCAGGGGCTGGTGCAGTGGTAACCAAATCCCTTGGAATAAAGCCCCGCGAAGGCTTCCTCAATCCAACCATCGTAGAAGTCGACTGTGGGCTGATAAACGCGATGGGGCTTCCGAATCCAGGAGTCAACGAGTTTACGAAAGAAATTCAAGTCGTTAAAAAGGCGAATGTACCTGTGATCGCCAGCGTTTATGGGTTTACTGCAGGAGAATTCGTAGAAGCTGCGAAAATCGTTGAAAAAGCTGGTTCTGATGCCATTGAACTGAACGTCTCATGTCCACATGTTAAAGAAGTGGGAGTGCAAATTGGGCAAAACCCAGAAGTTGTTTTTGAAGTCGTTAAAAAGGTAAAATCAGCGGTCAAGAAACCGGTTTTCACGAAGCTAGCTCCCGATGTAACCGACATAACCGCTATTGCAGAAGCAGCTGAGAAGGCTGGGACCGACGCTATAACCGCTATCAACACCATCAAAGCTATGGCTATAGACGTTGAGGTTGGAAAGCCAATCCTCGCCAGTAAAATAGGCGGGCTTTCCGGTCCAGGCCTCAAGCCAATCGCATTAAGATGTGTCTATGAAATCTATGAGGCAGTTAAAGTCCCAATAATCGGGTGTGGCGGTATAATGAACTGGCAGGATGCTGTTGAATTCATGTTGGCTGGAGCAACTGCAGTCCAGATTGGCACTGGGGTAGTACGCAACTATCTCGGCATCTTTAAGGAAATTACCCGCGGAGTTGAATCCTACCTAGCAAGGAAAAAACACAGGAGTGTTAAGGAAATTGTTGGGTTATCCCACACCTGTTAACCATCCGAGAATATTAAAAATAGAGCACGTTGAAAATGAGTCGCTTGGAGTTAAATCCTTCATTTTTAAAGACGAGCACTGCGCTAAGGCAAAACCTGGGCAATTTGTTATGGTGTGGATTCCTAGGGTCGATGAAATTCCAATAAGCCTCTCATTTATTGGTCCAGATAATCTCGCGGGAATCACTGTCCTAAAACTCGGAGAAGCCACAACCGCCTTACATGAAAAGCAACGCGGAGACATGATCGGGATACGCGGGCCATATGGCAACTCGTTCGTCCCAGTCAGGGGTAGGGCTCTGCTCGTAGGAGGAGGTACAGGAGTGGCGCCCCTGGTCCCTCTGGCTGAAATGCTGGTAAAACAAAAAACGAAAATAACCTTTATATTCGGCGCTAAAACCACTGAGAGACTTCTTTTCATAGATCGAATCAAAAAAGTTCTCTCAAAAAACAAATCAGAGTTTATAATCACTACTGACGACGGGAGCTACGGAATTAAGGGATTTGCATCAGATCCTGTAGGCGGGCTTCTCAACTCTGCAAAATTTAATGGGATATATGCTTGCGGACGGGAGCGATTGATGTTAAACGTATTCAAACAGGCGGAGAAGGCTGGGGTTCCCGCACAATTTAGCCTCGAAAGGTACATGAAATGCGCAAGAGGCATCTGTGGGCAATGTGTTCTCGATCCTCTTGGGCTCATGGTGTGCAAAGATGGGCCTGTATTCTCAAGTGAAGTTTTACGGAAAGTCAGTGATTTCGGCGCATATACGCGTGATGCCTCTGGCAAAAAAGTGCCGATCTGAGACCAGTTCATAAAAGAAAATATATTTAAGACGCTGGCTCAATTCCATTTTGGAATGCGAGGAATATAAGTGCCAACGCACGGTTCGCTGACAAAAGCTGGCAAGGTTAGGAGCCAAACCCCTAAAACAGCCGCTAAACCAAGAAGAAGCCCAATTCCACGAGTAAAGAACTTCAAGACATACCAAAAACGTGTTGTGCTAAGTAGAAAGCCTGGGCAAAACTGGCCCGGTGGACATAGAAGGTAGCTCCCGCATTTTCCGTAATATTTTTCATATAGCCCCCCACTCTCAGTTCATAAGCCTATATTTCTGGTTGGAGATGGATTGAAGCAGGTTTGCCGAGAGATAATAGACCAACTAATGCGAATGCCCAAGCCCACAAAGGAGGATCTAAGTCTAGCCAAAATGCAGGTCTGCCGCGAGTTCCAAGTTGAACGGCTTCCCCAGAACTCTGAAATTATCCGGCATCTAAAGCCCGCAGAGCGAGAGAGGCTTCTCCACCTTCTTAAACGAAAAGTTGTTAGGACTATTAGTGGTGTGGCTGTAGTCGCGGTTATGACTAAGCCGTGGGAATGTCCTCATGGTAAATGCGCATACTGTCCTGGCGGTCCAACCTACGGGGCTCCGCAGAGCTATACGGGGCATGAGCCCGCTGCCATGCGGGGGATCCAACATCAATTCGACCCTTATGCTCAGGTAAGAAGCAGGCTTGAGCAGCTCCAATCCATTGGGCATGATGTGGATAAGGTTGAACTAATTCTAATGGGGGGCACTTTCCCGGCAATGCCTATTGACTACCAAGAGCACTTTATCCAAAGGTGCCTCGACGCTGTCACTGGCTTGGACTCGGCTAGTCTATATGAAGCGATGAAGAATGCTGAAACCAGTCGGATCAGAAATGTTGGCATAACAGCTGAAACCCGGCCCGATTATGCAAAAGAGAAGCAAGTAGATCAGATGCTCAAGATGGGAATAACTCGTGTTGAGTTGGGTGTTCAAAACATATACGATGATATTTATCGGATTGTGGAGCGTGGGCACGCAGTAGAAGATGTCGTTGATGCAACTGGAATCCTGAAAGACTCTGGGATAAAAGTCTGCTACCACATGATGCCAGGTCTGCCCAGCTCGAACTTTAAGCGGGATCTAGCGGCATTCCGCACCATTTTTACGGATTCTAGATTCAAACCTGACATGATCAAGATCTATCCCTGCCTCGTGATAAAGGGAACAAAGACGTATGACTGGTGGCGCGAAGGCAGATACACGCCTTATACCACCGAGGAAGCGGCCAGCCTGATCGTTGAAGTCAAGAAAATAGTTCCGCCCTGGGTTCGAATTATGAGGGTTCAGCGGGATATTCCCGCCCACCTGATTGACGCTGGAGTCAATAAGAGTAACCTCAGGCAACTGGTCAGCGAAAAATTGAAAGAAAATGGCATAGCTTGTAGGTGTGTGCGGTGCCGAGAGGTTGGACACCGTTTCTTAAAGGATGGAATTAAACCAGACTTGGATAAAGTCAAGATCCTAACCCACAAAGAAGACGCCTCTAATGGAACAGACCTATTCATCTCTGCTGAAGATCCAGTCAACGATGTGCTGATCGGCTACATCAGACTACGCATCTCCTCTGCAGAAGCACATAGACCGGAGATACGTTCAGATAAACCATCCATAGTCCGCGAGTTGCATGTGTACGGCCCAGTGGTTCCACTTGGAAAACGGTTCTTAGAAGCTTGGCAACATCAAGGCTACGGCGCAATGCTCCTCACTGAGGCTGAAAGAATCTCAATGGAGGACTATGATAGGGACAAAATACTTGTAACAAGCGCTATTGGTACAAGACGCTACTACATGCGTTTCGGCTATAAACATGAAGGACCATACGTTTCTAAACAGTTGGAATAACCATAGATATGAAACTAAATGGCGGGAGAACTGGTGAGTGAGAAACTACCAGGATATCGTGGAACTGCGTTAGGAATTCTTGAAAAGGCGCGAGTGGATATCGGCGACCAGATCCGAATCAAAAGGAATGGCGAAGTATACGAAGGCATCCTCATGCCCCGATCCGAACTCGGCGACGACAAACATATAGAAATCAAACTTGCAACCGGCTACAACATCGGCATTCATGTGTCACCAGCAATAAAAATCGAAAAAATTGGCAAAGGCACAAAACCCACATTCACTCAGCCTCCGATCCCAAAAGCAAAACCTGGACTACCCAAGGTTTCTATCATAAGCACAGGAGGCACAATCGCTTCTAGGGTTGATTATCGAACTGGGGCTGTTCGTCCTGCTCTTTCAGCCAGCGACCTTTACGCGGTAGTGCCTGAGCTCTCGGATGTGGCTGTAATCAAGGCTGAAATTCTATTCAGCATTCTCAGCGAGAATATGACTCCTAAATACTGGACTGAAACTGCGAAGACCGTAGCACGCCACATTGCAGAAGGTGCGCAGGGCGTAGTTGTGGCGCATGGAACTGACACGATGCACTACACGGCAGCCGCACTAAGTTTTGCGCTTCAAAATCTACCCGTCCCGGTCCTACTGGTTGGCTCACAACGTTCCTCGGACCGCCCCAGCTCTGACGCTGCATTAAATCTACTCTACTCGGTTACAGCCGCTGCAAACGCGCCTTTTGCGGAAGTGACACTGGCATTCCGCGAAACAATTGCGGACAAGTGCATCGTTTTGCACAGAGGAACAAAAGTCCGGAAATGTCACACAAGCCGAAGGGATACATTCAAATCCATAAATGCCAAGCCCCTCGCCCGCATCGAAGAAGGAAAAGTACTCATGCTGACCGAGGATTACCGAAGGCGAGATCCTAAACGTAAATTGATTCCGAAACCTAACTTTGAAGAGAAAGTGGGCTTGGTGAAGGTTCACCCGGGCTTTAATCCAAAGATCATCGAATGGCTTGTGAAAGACGAGTATCACGGTATAATTCTTGAGGGGACAGGTCTCGGGCATGTAAGTGCGGCCGCTTTCGATGCAATAAAACTGGCAGTCAAAAAGAACATGTTCGTAGGAATGACCTCTCAATGCCTCTGGGGCAGGGTTGATATGAAGGTATATGAAACTGGCAGAGACCTGATGGCAATTGGTGTTGTGCCATTAGGCGATATGCTCCCAGAAACAGCCCTCGTCAAACTAATGTGGGCTTATGGCCAGACCAAAAGCCTCGATGAAGTCAAAAGGTTGATGCTTTCCAATATTGCTGGCGAAATCTCTTCCAGAACACATTTTGAATAGCAGGTGCGCTCTGTGAGTATTGATTACGCTAAACTCGGATTAAAAGTTGGAATAGAGATTCACCAGCAACTGAAAACCGCTCACAAGCTATTCTGCACTTGTAAACCTAAGCTCTCGATGAAAGAGCCTGAAATCCTGTTTTTTAGGCGGCTTAGACCAACTCAAAGTGAGCTCGGTCAGGTTGATCCAGCTGCGTTATTTGAATTCCAACGAGGACGAGCCATTGTCTATGAGGCTGACCATGAAACCAGTTGTCTCGTGGAGATGGATGAAGAGCCTCCTCACAACTTAAACGAAGAGGCAGTTGATGTCTGTCTAGAAGCTGCTTTAATGATGAATGCTAAGCCCGTGGATGAGATCCATGTGATGCGGAAAATTGTCATTGACGGATCAAACACAACTGGATTCCAGCGCACCGCAGTCATCGCCCTCGGCGGGAAAATTGACGTAGACGGCAAAGAAGTGCCAATCCAAACAGTCAGCCTCGAAGAAGATGCCGCCCGAAAAACTGGTGAAGAAGGCATAATCATCCACTACCGCATCGACCGACTAGGAATTCCACTCATCGAAGTCGCAACCGCCCCAGTCATAAAGTCACCTGCAGAAGCAGGAAAAGTTGCTCTTGCATTAGGGCGCATCCTAAGAGCTACTGGAAAGGTTAAGCGGGGACTTGGAACAATCCGCCAAGATCTCAACATTTCAATCCCAAGCGGAGCCCTAATAGAAATCAAGGGTGTACAAGAACTCGAGGCTCTCCCAACCGTGGTCGAATGCGAAGTGCAACGCCAACTAAATCTCCTCAAAATCCGGGATGAGCTGCATGGACGCGGAGCCAAAAAAACCGACATCAAAGAAGATTTCGCTGACATTACGTCGATCTTCAGAGAAACCAAGTGCAGGGTCATAAAGAACGCTCTTGACCGCGGAGGCAAGGTTCTCGCAGTCAAATTACCTAAATTCGCGGGTTTACTTGCAACTGAACTCGAGCCTGGCGTTAGGTTTGGAACCGAGCTGTCTGATAGAGCAGTCTTTTGGGGGAGGGTTGGAGGAATCTTCCACATTGATGAAATGCCCGGCTACGGCATAACCCAAGAAGAAACTGAGAAACTCAAGTACGCTCTAAAATGTAACGAGCAAGACGCGGCAGTCTTCGTGGCTGACAAGCTGGAAAACGCCTCAGACGCATTGAAAGCGGTAGTAGAACGAGCACGTGAAGCCGTCGATGGGGTTCCAAGCGAGACTAGAGGTCCACTTCCAGAGGGAACAACCAGATACGAACGCCCAAGACCAGGCGCAGCAAGAATGTATCCCGAAACAGATGTCCCTCCAGTCCCGGTCACAGAAGAAAGACTCAAACGAATTAAAGCAATCCTGCCCGAACTGCCCGAACAGAAACTTGAACGTATAATGAAACGATATGAACTCAACCGCAAACTCGCAGAGCAGGTAATCAACTCAGAATACAGCGCTCTATTTGAAGAAATCGCCCAAACTACAAAAGTTTCCGGGTCCGTCATAGCCACCGTCTTAACTGAGATAATGAAAAGCCTTAAACGCGATGGGATCGCGGTGGACAAACTCACTGATGAACAGATCAAAAACACATTCAAATTAGTTGGCACAGGCGCGACCGCAAAAGAATCTGTCCCAGATATCCTAACATGGCTAACTAAACACGAGGGGGCGTCCTCCAAGGAGGCAATCGAATCCCTAGGGCTGAAAGCCATCTCAACCACCGAACTCGAAGCTATCATTGATAAAGTCCTAAAAGAAAATGCAACGCTCATACATGAGCAAAGAACAGGTGCGCTAGGGGCCTTAATGGGTATAGTCATGAAGGAAGTTAGAGGAAAAGCGGACGCCAAACTTGTTAACGAAACTCTCAAAAAGAAACTAAAAACTGATTTAGGTTGCTTCTAGCCTTATTTTTTCCGGAGTCCATCTTTTTTGGATTTTTTCTTTAACAATCTCAATCATTATATAAGTCTGAATACGGTCAGTCTTTATTTCGAAGAATTTGGATAAGATCCCAAGCCTTGTTTTTGATGAGATTGTAACGGGTATTTTGTAAACCCCTGTTTCGCTAGGTGTTCTAAATGAGATGACCCATGAGAATAGTGCGCTATTTGGAGGCAATGGTCTCTCACGTTCCTCGAAAGTAAGCGCCACGGATCCTAGGCTTATATTTGATCCGCATCTTTTCTCGCAATCTAAGACTGGACGAGGATTAAAATTAGATGGGAAATTAAAGATCAAGCGATCGACGAGGACGCTCTGCTTACTCTTGTTCACCAAGGAAAAGAGAACCTGCTGATTCAGATCGGCGCCAAGTTTCAGATGTCTCCCACCGTAGGCATGTACCTCTAGGTTAGGTTTCACTAGAAATGGCAACAGAAACCTCAATACGGTCGAGAACGCCGTAATCAACCCGAGAATCGTTCCAATTTGTAAAATTGACTCACTCATTGCGATGCCTCATTGAGATCTCTCTCAGTTACCATTAAACGTGACAGTTGTTTATAGAACTTGATTTAAACATTTTTGACCATCTTCGATTTAATTCGAGGCAAATGGTATGCCATTACCCTAGAAATTAGAGGCTGACTTCTGAGATTTGGAGAGCGCACTCATTTGACCGATGATCTGATCCAACAGTCACAATTGCAACTACACCAACTTTGCTAGCATTGTAAATAGCGTTTGCGAGGCCGGAAATCTGCTCCAACTGCGCATGGAAATCTATCAGCCTCACCATCTACTTAACAGGTTTATGAATATGGGACTCCAACTTATCAGACTCGGCATCACAAAGATAAATGCGAGAAATACGCAGGAATAGGATGGCTCTGGGCGGGAGCTTTATTCTAGGAATTCTATGTCGTCGATGATGCCGTCGCTGTTTAAGTCCAGTCCGCTAACCACTCTGGCCAATATTTCTGGGTTTGCTGAGTTGCCTTTGGCGATTTTTTCAAGATGTTTTATGAAGGCTACTATGGCTGCTTTTGTGCCGAGGTGGCTTACTCCTGCAAAAAGCATGATAGCGTTATCTTTGTTAAAGGGGTTTGATACTCGTTCTACGACTCCGCACTCTTCTTCATAGTACATTTTGCCTGTAATTGTGGACATGAGTCTGGTTTGGGGGGCCAGTTCAAGCCTTATGGGAAGTTTCTCGTTTATTCTGGTTACTATGGTGTTGACTCTTGGTCCGCCGATTAAGATTAGATTTTTCTTTAGGTCAGTCTCGTTGACTTCTGTATCAAGCTTTGTGACAAGCTTATGCGTTATCGGCGTAAGTGATCCTAGTAGCAACGCCAAGTCAATCGCATAATGGCTGTCTCTGGCTCTGGTTTTGAACACGCCGTGTGCGTCGGGGCTTCCTACCACTATTGTTGCGTTCAGCCCTTCGCTTGTCAGAAAAGGCTCTAAGAATTGTCTGCTCTCATTGCTTAGGGCAATTTGAATGAATTGAGCCTCACTCTTGCCCAGCACTCCTAGCGGGATAATCGTTAGGGCTGCCTTGTCGGCTGTATAGTATTTTGCTATTGCTCCGCGTTTTTCTTCAGTTTTCCACACTCGAATTAAACCAAGCTTCTCCAACGCCCGAATGTGATAGTAGATTTTCTGCTCCTCAATCCTGAATTTTTCAGCTAACTCTTTTGGATAGGAGGGGCTTGCCGCTAACTCGCAGAGTATCCGCCATCTGAGTGGCTGCAATGCAGCGCGTGCATGTTCCGGGTTCCTCACTATTTTAACTGGCAGCACTTCGCTCTTCTTCTCGTCTTTACGGACTAAGTAATAGGCTATCATGAACACGACCACTAAAATTTATTTATTACTAGTAAAATTTAAATTTTAATAGTTTTATCTTCCACTCCATAAAATCCGGCGGAAAGGCGGTAAATGGTTTGATGCCTTTTTTAGCATACCTTTTATCTTCAACTATGCGAATCCAATGCTCAACCTTGGTGTAGAATCGAATGTGCGGAATCTTTGGATGCGTTGTTGACGGTGAACAGGCGGCGCCACTGATTCACTCCGCCTTAAAGAGACTCGAGTATCGGGGGTACGACTCAGTGGGCGAAGCTACTGTCTACGACGGGCAGCTCTATATCAAGAAGGACTCTGGGAAAATTGATCAAGTTCATGAGCGTCTCAATCTTGACGATATGATTGGTAGCACGGGGATCGGTCATACGCGATGGGCAACACATGGAGCGCCATCTAAAGAAAATGCACATCCGCATACGGATTGTAAAAACAAGATCGCCGTAGTGCACAATGGCATAATTGAAAACTTCCTCAAACTTCGCAGCGATTTAGAAAAGCGGGGCCATGTCTTCAAATCTAGAACAGACACCGAAGTCATCCCCCACCTAATTGAAGAGCAACTTGCCAAGGACTCAAACTTTGTCAAAGCAGTTATGAAGGCGGTTCAGAAGTTGAAAGGATCTTTTGCAATAGTAGTTATCAGCGCCTACGAACCTGATAAAATCATCTGCGCTAGGAGAGAGAGCCCTCTCGTGATTGGTGTTGGCAATAATTCATGTTACTGTGCGTCGGATATTCCTGCATTTTTACCTTTAACCGATAAGGCGCTATTTCTTGAAGAAGATGAAATGGCGGTGCTAACGCTTAGTGGGACCAAGATTTTCGATCTGAAAACCGGAGCATCAAGAAGACGTCTTTCCACATCCATTACTTGGACTCCCGAGATGGCTGAAAAGAGCGGGTACCCCCACTTCATGTTAAAAGAAATTCATGAGCAGCCTCTCGCTCTACGCAACGCGCTGAGAATCCAAGAACTATATTATGAGTTGATGACTGCTACGCTCGATAAGGCTAAACGCGTATTTTTAGTGGCGTGTGGGACCTCATATCATGCCTGTGTTGCTGCATCCTATATGTTCTCACAGTTAGCCAATCTGGAAGTACAGCCGGTTGTAGCCTCGGAGTTCGTTGAACAATACGGAGGCATTGTCGATAATAGTTCACTCGTCATCGCAATTAGCCAATCAGGAGAAACTGCCGATACCTTGACAGCTATCCGCTTTGCCAAACAAAAAGGCGCCACAATCCTAAGTATAACCAATGTAATGGGCTCGACAATAACCAGGCTATCAAGCGTCTACATAGGACAGAACTCTGGACCTGAAAAGGGCGTAGCCGCCACAAAAACATTCACAGCACAGCTAATGGTACTCGCTAAACTGGCTATAAATCTAGCAAAAAAACGGAAAGCACTTGGAACCACTAAATTAAGCTCGACAGAAAGAAAACTAGGCGATATGCCAAGCATCATAAAACAAATTCTAGACACACAAGAAGAAAAGATAAAATATTTAGCCAAAAAATATCGCGATGAACACAGCTTCTGCTTTCTGGGGCGTGGAGTAAATGCCGCCACAGCCCTTGAGGGAAGACTAAAACTTCTGGAAATATCCTATGTTCCCTGTCTTGCGTATCCCGCCGGCGAGTCAAAACACGGCTTCATCGCAGTAGTTAAAGAGAGATACCCCGTGGTCTTTTCTGCACCTAGAGATCAAACCCACTCTAAGATTATTGGGAACATCATGGAAATGAAGGCTCGCGGAGCAGAAATCCTTGCACTCGTCGAGAAAGACGAAGAGGATATCAAGAAATTAGCAGATGAATACATCGAAATCCCCCCAGGCATACCCGCCATACTCACACCAATCGCATACGTAGTGCCCCTTCAGCTCTTCGCATATTACTCCGCTGTAGAAAGAGGATACGACCCCGACCGCCCACGAAATCTAGCAAAATCAGTAACCGTTGAATAGACCCATTTTCGCCCCATACTTTTCTATTTATAGTTTTTGTTTCACTAACTTTCACATAAAAAATCAAAAACTCACTGTAAAGTTTTATATAGCTATAGAAAGAACTATTGAGGTAACAAAAAATTGAGGTGGTAAATTGACCTATAACCGAAGATGGCTCAGCATCGTCTTAATCCTTGCCGTAATCTCGGTTTCGGCTCTCACTATCACAGCGTTACGACCAGCAGCATGGTCTTCCGACCAATTCCTACTTGTCGACTTAAAAGTCAAGAAAACAACCTTAGATGAGGCTATGGGAGTATTTAGCACTGATGTCGTAGCATATGTAAGCACTGATGATGGAAGGCCGATAACCGGAAAGCTGCAATACCTCTGGTCAAAGATACCGTACGATGCTACAATCTCTCCTGCCATACTCATAACTAAAGAAGAGGGAGACCCCGCCTTCAAGGACTGTACTATAACCTTTACAGCGCCCACTATTGCAAAGGGAAGTCCAAATCGCATCTATATGATCAAATGCGAGGTAACAAACATACTGCCGCCATACGACAAAAACAGTGCGTACTACAAGGCTTGGGATGCTAAAAACATCACAGTCCTACCAATTCCAGAATTCCCAACACCTATTGCAATGCTATTCATCGTAGCCATGGCAGCAATGGTAGTGACCAGAAAGAAGATCGCTAAGCCCATAATGTAGGCAATACAAATTGCCTACTCCTTTATCTGAACCGCAGTAGAATTGATAGTTTACTTTCCAAAATTATTTCTATATTTTTCTCCAAGCTCTTCCTTTTCTAGGCTTGTTTTACTTATCTTCAATCAGAATCGACTGAAAATTGGCTCTTACTAATACTTTCACTACGCTCTCTAAATTTTAAGAGTGAAAATAAGATAATCTACCATGCAGAGAAAAAAGGGATCATTATTTCCGCTGGGATTTTAGTGCCTGAAGATATGATTTTGCTTTAATTTTTGGAGGTAATATTATGAGCGCTGAAATGGCAAGAAAAGTGATTGAAAGTTTAGATAAAAACATTCGAGAATACGACTTAGGAGCCCCGTTTTTCAGTGATCAAAATTATAGAGCATTTCCTCTTGAGAAGGAAAATTTCGAGCCTATTAACTTGACAGCAAGCGATCGAAATATCGCATTTGTTGATGGAGGGAATCAGGAAGTTCTTGGTGCACCCAATTTTTCAGTACAAATTAACCGTGTTTACTTTAACATTTTCAAGGGGCGGGAAAGAATCCAAAAAAGTTTGCTACCGACTAGAATCGAGTTCTTTTCTACTACTCATTCGAGCTTTAGAAACAATGAGGTATTTTACGATACATCCATTTTTCCATTAAGAGAAGAGTTTAGAAAACTGTTGCCTAATGAAACCCACCTATCATTCAACTCATTTGACCGAACTATAACTATAGGAACAATGCGGGCAGATATCTCAAGGGTTGCATCAATTGCTAGAAGATTCGCTGAGTGGGCATATGCTACTCATGTTGTTGAAAGAGAATTGGAAGAAGGCGACGTTATAGTGCTCGACGGAACACTTCAGACGGCTTTTACAAACGAGGCAATTTATTCAAACAAGCTCTATGAAACTTCAAAGTCAAAGAATGTCATAGTAACTGGGCTTTCAAAAACAAGCGGACTTTTTACTAACACTGGGATGTCGCTTTTGGGAGCTGTTAGTAAGTTAGCTGAAGATAGTAAGGTTCCACATCCTTTATGGTATCTTCCAATAGCAGAAGTAACAAGCACAGACCATAACGCGGTCATTCTGGTGATAAAGCTCAATTCAAAATCTGAACATATTTTTAGGTACGAAATCTATCGAGAACAATTCGTAAAGTTAAATGACAATGAACTCAACGAAATCCTTAGTCAGTTGGCAGAAAACTCTCAAGATGTCAGCTTTCCTGGCTACCCATACGGGCTTGTAGATGCGGATCGCTTTGCAAGAGTTGCAACTGGTGAAGTTGAAAATTACAAAGTCCTACTTTTGTCAGAGATATCGAAACGAGGAAAGTGGAATAAGTTTGCTCGGCATATTCGAGCTTTTGATGCGCACACGATCTTGAACATGTTAATTGGGTGATAAAAATGGGAGAAATTGAAATCGTTGGCCAAGTAATTGGTGGAAAAGTCGCAAAAATCCTAGTCAGACAAAAAAGTGGTAAAAAAATAGAATTAGGCGACCTACTAGTTGTTGAAGAAGATGGAGCCCTACTGATTCTTCAAGTATATGATTTGGGCTATGGCAGCCAAGTACCGCAATCTATGCGCGAACTTCTTGCTGGTTTGAAACTAGAAGGATATGGAACAGAGCTTAGCTTCCTTGAACCTGAGCTGAGAAATTACGTTATGGCTGAAGTAAAAGCATTGGCTAGAATCAAGGGAAATGAAGTTAATATCCCCAAAACTCTACCGAACTTTTTCTCCTCTATCAGACACATTACTGAAGAAGATCTAGCCTTTCTAGTAAAGCCTTCCAATCCTGTGTACCTAGGGAAAGTTAGGAGTGGATCCAAAGCCCTCAACGTAGATGTGCACTTGAATGCCGTGGATGCTTTCACACATCATATAGTGATACCTGCCACAACAGGAAGAGGAAAGAGCAATCTCGTCAAAGTGATGCTGTGGAGTATTCTGGAGCAAAACAACCTTGGCATTTTGGTTTTAGATCCCCATGATGAGTATTATGGCAGACATGGAAAAGGATTAAAAGATCATCCAGACGCGAAGAAAAACTTGCTCTACTATTCTTCAACTCCGCCTCCGGGAACAAACACTTTAGTTGTAAATTTAAGATCAATCATGCCTTGGCACTTCGAAGGAATTGTTTCGTTTACAGACGCTCAGCTAGATGCAATAAGAATGTACCATAATCGTTTCCAAGAAGAATGGATTGAAAAAATAGTCCATGAAACTGAAGTAGAAGGCGTTATGCCAAGGACACTCGATGTGCTTCAGAGAAAGTTTGACACTATACTTGGAGTATGTCTTGATAGTTCCAGCAAATTGCAGTGCAGAAGCAAAGTTTTCAGCGACACAGCAGGCTTAACCACAACAAAAGAAATTGCAAATGCCCTTGAGAATGGAGAAAAGGTGATAGTTGATACGTCACAATTGCTTGACGAGGCAGAACTACTCATAGGAAGCATAGTTGTTAACGAGCTATTTCACAAGTATCAAAGGTATAAGTCGGAGGGAAAACTCGACGCGAAACCTGTTGTAAGCATTGTCATCGAAGAAGCACCAAGAGTCTTAGGTACAGACGTGCTGGCAAATTTAGGAGAAAACATCTATAGCAAAGTTGCAAGAGAAGGACGAAAATTCAAGATAGGATTAGTTGCAATCACACAATTGATAAGCATGATTCCACGTCAAGTCCTTGCAAACATGAACACCAAAATTATTCTTGGTAATGAAATGGCTATTGAAAGAGTTGCGATAATAGATAGCGCGGCTCAAGATCTGTCGGAAGATGATAGAACTATCGCCAGTCTCGACAAGGGTGAAGCGATAGTAAGCAGCAACTTCACCAAATTTGCTGTTCCAATCAAAGTGCCTTTGTTTGAAAGCTGTACAGCAAGCCCGCAAAAGAAAGAAAAAGATAAAACAGTTTTTGTAGAGTGAGGACATGTACAAATTTGCCCATCTTGCAGATTGCCACATAGGCGCTAACCGAGACCCAGTACTTGAAAATTTGGAGTTAACAGCATTCAAAAAAGCGTTTGATTCTTGCATCCAAGAGAAAGTTGACTTCATTCTAATTACTGGAGACCTCTTCCATGCAAACATCCCAGATATGCGCGTGACAAATGAAACTGTAAAAAAGATGAAAGAAGCTAGGGACAGAGGCATTCCAATCTACATAATTTATGGGAGCCACGATTACAGTCCAAATGAAACATCGATAATTGACATCCTCGATAGCACTGGCTTGATAAAGAAAATAGTAAAAGGAGAGGTTGTTGAAGGCAAACTCAAGCTTGAATTTTTCATTGATCCAAAAACAAAAGCTAAACTTGCTGGAATTTCTGCAAGAAAAGGAGGTCTGGAAAAAAATTACTTTGAGATATTAGACCGAGATTCCTTGGAGAAAGAGCCAAGTTTCAAAATATTTGCCTTTCACAGCGCCATTTCAGAGCTTAAGCCAGAGTACCTAGCGCAAATGGAGTCAATACCCGTCTCACTGCTCCCCAAAGGATTCAATTATTACGCAGGTGGGCATGTGCACCAATGTTGCGAAACAAGTTTGCAGGGGTATGCGCGAATAGTTTATCCTGGCACATTATTCGCAGGATCCCCGAAAGATTTTGAACACAGCGCAAAAGGTGTTAAGCGAGGATTTTACATTGTAAGCTTTGAGGACAAAATAGAAGACATCCAATTCAAGGAAGTCTCAGTTTGCGAGTGCCTTTATTTTGAGTACGACGCCTCCAATAAAAATTCGACACAAGCTCGGAAAGAATTGTTAGAAGAGTTACGAAAGATTCAGGCTGAAGGCAAGCTTATTGTTGCCAAGATTAAAGGCGAACTTTCGGGTGGCAAGACCTCCGAAATAAGTTCTAGTGAAATAAGAAGCCTGTTAATGGAAAGAGGCGCTGTTTATGTGAGTATAAACCGTTATGGGCTTACATCCAAAGAATTTATTCCCGTTAAAGTCATGGGCGAAGACATATCGGCAATTGAGAATAGACTCTTAATAGAAAATGTCGGAGCAGTAAAGGTTTCTAATGAAGCATTACAAGGCGAGAAAGGCGCCAGGCTCGCAGCAGAACTTCTGAAAGCTCTGAGACAAGAGCAGAAGCTAAACGAAGCAAAGAAGGACTACCTTGAACGCATTCAAAAACAGGCATTAGAAGTTTTAGAATTAGAGGGTCTAAAATGATTCTGAAATCGCTAAAACTGGAAAACATCAGAAGCTATACTGATCAAACCGTAGATTTTCCGTTAGGAACAACCTTATTCGAAGGCGATATTGGTTCAGGAAAATCAACAATTCTAATGGCAATAGAATTTGCACTTTTTGGTTTAGGTTCAGAGAAAGGAGGGGCTCTGCTAAGAACTGGCGCAAATAAAGGGTCTGTGGCATTGAAATTTGAGGTTGAAGGCGAAGAGTACGCGGCCTATCGCGCCCTTGAAAGAAAGGGAACAAGCGCCCAACAATCCGAATGTCACATAAAAACAAAGGAGGGCACTCTTCATCTTTCAGCTTCTGAGATGAAGGAAAGAATCCTTGAAATACTACGCTTCAATGAGCCACCAGATCCTAAGGCTCAGAGCGTGATTTATCGATATGCTGTCTTCACTCCACAAGAGGCAATGAAGGAAATTCTTTGGATGCGTCCAGATGCCAGGCTTCAAACTCTTCGGAAGGCGTTCAGGATTGAAGATTATCGGATTGCTATAGAGAATGCCTCGGTCCTGGTAAAATTTATCGACAAAAAGTCGATTGAACTAATTTCGAACGCTTCTGACCTAGAAGCAAAACGGGAAAGTCGCAAAAAGAAAGAAACTGAAATTGGAGAGCATAAAGGGCATTTAGCATTGTTAAACAAAAACAACATCGAACTCGAAAGAAAATCAACTGTGCTAAACAAAGAGATCGATAAGCTTCAAAAGAGGAAGGATGCGCTCGGGAAGGCCGCAGGACAAATAGATCTTCTAAACAAGCAAATTGAGGAGAAGAATGAGGAAATAGCCGGACTTCAAGGTGAAGCAGAACAACTATCAAAGGAAATAAAAGAACTGCAACCAACCATAGACAAACTGCATATGATAAAAAGGCCTACGCCAAAAACTGAGGAGAAACTCAAAGAAGAATTAAATGAACTGAAAGAGACTGCAAAAGCACTTAGAAATACTGAGGCAATCATAGAGGAGAAAATACGCGATTACGAATCTGTTGAGAAGAATAAGGTTTGTCCTACATGCGATAGACCTGCGGATCCGAAGAAATTTGAGAGAAAGATAAAGGAAAAGATGGAAGAAAAGAAGAAGTCATCCGAAGAAGTTAGAAATTGTGAAAAAAGAATCGAAGAACTAGAGAAGTTGCAGGATCTGCTCCGAGAATACGAAAACGCGCAATACAATCTTCAAGGTCTGAATAAACAATTAACGCAGTACCAAATGGGAATAAAGAAAGCCCAAAAGAAAATAGAGACGAAGAAAGAGCAAATTGAAGCAGAATATAAGAAACTGGAGATAGCTCGGAAAGAAGTTGGAGAATTTAACCAAGTGTCAGCGAAAATTGAAACCCTCAGTAAAAAGCTAGATGAAGTTCAGTCAGAACTAAAGATTGTCTGGGGCCAAGTGTCTTCAACTCAAGAAACTCTGAAGATGCTAGAAAAGGAAGTAGGGGAACTAGAGGAGGAGATTAAAACGAAGGAAAAGCAGAGAGAGTTAGGAGAAAAATTAAAAGAATACAATGTCTGGTTAGAGGATTTCTTTGCACAAACACTTGGCACAATTGAAAAACATGTTATGTTGAGCATTAACCAAGAGTTTAATCAGCATTTTCAAAAATGGTGGAATTTACTTGTTGAAGATCCAGGAAAGGAAGCCAGGATCGATGAGGAGTTTTCACCCATCGTTGAACAGGATGGTTATGAGCAATATTTCGGTTATTTGAGCGGTGGAGAGAAAACCAGCCTAGCTTTAGCATACCGGCTTGCTCTAAATAGCATAGTACAAAGAGTTTCGATAGGTATACGGTCGAATTTACTAATTCTAGACGAACCTACCGATGGTTTCAGCAAAGAGCAGCTTTTCAAGATTAGAGAAATTCTTAACGAGATAAAATGTCCTCAAGTTATCATAGTTTCTCACGAAAAGGAGCTTGAAGGCTTTGCTGATCAAGTTCTCCGAGTTGAAAAAAGGGAAGGTATTTCTGAAATAAAAACAACGTGACAAAGAATTTGCAGAAAGGGTAGACCTCTGATAGGGATTAGGAACGAGGCAGGAAAAAGCCTCGTGGAATCTGGCGACTAATCGAGGCGCCTATCGTCTTCGCTTTACTCTTCTCTTTGGTGCTTCCGTCTCGATCGGCGCAGGTGGCGGAGTAGTTGCCATTGTCCAACCAATCCACATAACTATGAAAGATAGTACGGCTACTGCCACTAGTACTGGAAGCGCAACAGCCCACCACTGCCATGCGGCTGGTGCCAAAAACAGCCACCACAAGTAGAACACTATGAAAACGAGGCCGCCCAGTGTTAGTAACGCACCGAGGACTCTATCATTCAAAACTCACGGGACCTCCTTTCACTCTTTTTGACTAAAAGATTTTTAACCATTAATGACTTAAAACTTTCGAGTAAAACCGTGGAGTAGCTAATGGAACGAGACAAACATGCAGCCAGTTCTATTAAAAAAGCGGTCGCTAGCCTTGAGAGTGCTATGCGGGCTCTAGTGAATGAGCGAAACATGGCTGAAAGAATGATCTGGGAAGCCGCCTCTGAGACTGAATATGCCGTATTCATTCTGTCTCTTCTTCAGAGGTCGGAAGAACATTCATGGAAGTCAGGCTACAAACAGAAAATGGGCGAGATCGAAGTCGGACCAGCCCTCATCTCAGCTCAAGACCTGCTAAAGGAAGCAGAAAAAATAGTAAACACTAACCCAGAAGAGGCTTATCGGAAGGCGTGGATGGCTCGGCACTACATACTGAGAGCCCAACGCTTGCTAACCAAAAAGGAATAGGCTCTAAGTTATTCCTCTTCTTCACGCCTCTTCTTATCTTTAATAATAAACGCGTTCTTTCCTCCAGATATAACCCGGAAGTCATCCTTCAGGTGGGCTCTGTGCAGGAACTTGTGAAGCCTCTCGCGCAGAAAACTTCTGCGCATTAGAGACATTTCTGCCTTCTCAAACTTCAGTACTACATCGTCTCCTCTGACACTCACATTCACTCCAACCTTATCCTCCAAGAATTTTTTCAACTCATCAACTTTCTTAGAATCTTTTCCACGTAGTTTAGATGCATTAACGATGAACTCGGACATAGGATTCTCATACTTCCCTTATCTTCGCTAAAAAATCTGTTAATTAAACCTATGCCTATTTAAGTCCCGAAGTATTGTGCTATTTTGAGCTTGAAGGCCAAGAACCATGGAACTAGGATGTCCACGATGCCTTGGAATACGTTCATGCTAGCGATCCATGCGATGTAAGTCAGAATTGAGCCCCCGAAAACCTCCTTCATGACTATGTCTGATGGCTTACCAAGATAGATCGGGATTGCCCAATAATAATTTGCAAAAGAAGCGATGACAAGCCTCGCAAGTATTGCCAAAATGCCAGCTGCAGATATAACCAGAATGCTATTGAAAGGTCTAGAGGCCCTATTGCGTAAAAATGGCAGATAGAGCATAAGTGCTGGGATTAGGAACATTGGCAAGGTAGCAACTAACTTCATAGCAGCGCCGACAAATCCTGTGGGACTGTAGACCAGAATAAACATAGTAGTTAAGATTGAAACTATCAATGCTTCTGATAATCCATATAGGAAGAATGCCAAAACCCAGACTGCTCCTACGAAATCGATTTTCATGCCCCAGAAAACACGGAATGATGGGATTGTCTCGAAAAGTATTGACAAGGCTAATAGAAGTGCTATACTAGTTACCAATCGTGTTTTTGAAAGACGCCTTGGCAGATCGGCCTTTTTCGATGGCATGGTGTATAGGAGAGGTGTGAATTATAATAACTTTTGTGTAGCTACCAAAAAATGATTAAGAAAAGACGTACACCTTTTCTTAATGTGCTCGTACCGCTATGACTCGAATGATGTCTGCCGTATCCTCGCATCGATCCGCTACTTGTTCCATGTCGTGTACCAAGTCTCGCAACACAATGAATGTGGGGGGTGTTAGCTCCTTAGGATGCGCGAAGAAAGCAGACTTTGCCTCAAAGTAAAGCTCATCGACTTTATGCTCAAGCTCATCGATCTTTGCCAACATCTCTAATGCTCCAGCTATGTCTTTGGTTAATGCATCAATGCTTCTTCTTAACACCCAAACAGATTCGACTAGGGTGTGACTCATCTCCACTATATACTGCCAGATATCTTTCGTTACTTTAACCTCTAAGAGTATAGTGAGATTTCTAGAAGCGTCCTTTGCCCAATCTGCTACATCATCTAGCCGGTTTATTAGATGCATAAGATCTTCGCGGTCTTTCGCTGGCAACTCACCTTTTGTGAGCTCTGCAGCCACGTCTCTCTGAATTCCATCAGCTTCAGCTTCATATGCAAACAGTCTCTGATTAGCCTGCTTCATTTCCGCGACTTTCCCCTTGCTAGCAGCCATCACTGCTTTTTCCAGTTCTGTGACGGTGCCTAGGACAGCCGCTGCATGATCCTGCGTTAGTTTTATGGCGATTGACTCGCGACGCTTTGTAAACCAGCCTCTAAGCTCGTTTCTACTCAACTTCTAGCTCCCTCCTTAACCCCACTTCTGGGTATTTATATACTAATACATTCTCAGATGCGAAGTAAACTGTTACTCGATCCTTCAACTCGAATTTGCGCAACCTCACAGGAACCTTGACGCTGATCAGATCCGTATTGTCCAGTCGAATGCTGTAGTGTATCAGGCTTCCGATGAATTTGAAGTCCTCAACTCGACCTAGAAATCCGTTCTCCATTTTTTTCTCCCCATTAAATATCTCAATTTTTTCCGGTCTAACAGCTAACACAACCATCTTACCTTTACTGAACTCCTTGTTGGAGGTTCTGATAATCAGCCCGCCCCTGGCTTCGACACACGATCCTCTAGTATCAACCTTTGAAACACTTCCCTCCATAAAGTTGGATTCTCCAACGAAGTTTGCGGTGAAAATTGTCTTCGGTTTCAGATAGATCTCAGTCGGGGTTCCGATCTGCTCTATTTTTCCACGCCGCATCAGGGCTACGCGATCTGAAATTGTTAACGCCTCTTCTTGATCGTGTGTTACATGAATTGCTGTTAAACCAAGGTCTTTGACAAGTCGGCGTAGTTCGTAACGTAGTTCAACCCGTATTTTTGCGTCAAGAAGTCCTAGCGGCTCATCAAGTAGAAGAAGGCTTGCACCAGTCGTCAAAGCTCTTGCTAGAGCAACTCTTTGAATCATGCCTCCGCTAAGTTCTCGTGGATAAGCCTTGGTTCTGGTAGTCAACTTGACCATCTCAAGCATCTCTTTAGCCACCTCACGTGTCTTTCCCCTCTTCCACCCCCTTACTCTTGGACCATAGGTCACGTTATCCCAGAGGTTCATGTGAGGGAACAGTGCAAAGGTTTGAAACACATATCCGATGCCTCTATCTTCCGGTGGAACGTTCGTCATGAGTTTATCTCCGATGTAGATTTCTCCCTCATCTTGCATTATCAAGCCAGCTATCAGCCTAAGCGTAGTGGTCTTTCCACATCCGCTCGGTCCAAGAAGCGTAACATACTCTTTATCATGGACATGGAGATTCAGGTTTTCAACTGCAACGATTTTGCCGAATTTCTTGGTGACGTTTACCAATCGGACTTCAGGCATCCGTGTCAGCCTCATAAGTCTTGGAACTGGTGTCAAGGAATACGGCTTTATCAGTTATTTTAAGCATGTTGATGGGCTCCTTTGATTATGATCCGCAGGCTCAGTAGAACAATGAAAGACATCAGCACTAAGAAACCGCAGCCTAAACCAATTTCTAATGGCGTGGCTTGAACGCCACCTTTAACCCAGTCCACCAGTAGAACTGGAACTGTCTTCATTTTAGTTACAACCGCCAAAGTGGCACCAGTTTCATCAACACTTCTAGTAAACATCATGATCGCCCCCGAGAAGAGAGAATACTTGGTCAGAGGCATGATAATGGTTCTAAATACTGTAAACGGGCGTCCTCCAAGCACCCTAGCCGAATCCTCTAAATCCACATTAACGCTCTCAATAGCAGCGGACGTAGCTCTAACAAAATAGGGATAGGTTATAGCGAGATGTGCAAAAATCAGCAGCCATATTTCAGGTATGAACGTCAAGCTTTTCCAGAATAAGCTAAGCGACACTCCAAGTGCAACTGATGGAACTATCATTGGAATGTTTACTAACAAATCCAGAATTGTTGAAAATACCGCCCCCCACCTTCTTCTCGCTATCAGAACCGCCATCGGCAAACCGGCAACCATGTTAAGTACTGTAACAACCGCTCCAACAGCGTAAGACAGCAGAATTGCCTGCCAATATCCCTGCCAAACACCCGAACCTGTTAAGGCCTGGATGACTGTGCCACTGAGTATGGCATTTACTGCAGGAAGCACAATGAAAAGTGAGGGAGCAAGCACCATTACAAGGAAGACTAGGAGCGAGATGCCGTTTCTCGAAGCCGCTACTTGCGGAGAACTTAGCCTACGCTCCATCGTCGGCCAAACTTTTTTGATAGGTATGCCCACTCTTTGTCCCAGCAGCCTAATGACCGCGAAGATAAGACATGCCACAGCTATCAAGACAAAGCTGACAAAGACAAGCGGGCCTTCATAACCAAGGGTCATAGCATTGTTTATGAAAATAGGGCCATTTTCAAACGCGCCAGCAACCATCATCGTTGCACCAGTTTCTGAAATCGATCTTGCGAAGGCCAGTATGAACGAAGCCACTAGCCCTGATCTCAAAATAGGTAGGGAAACTGTTCTGGCTGCGGTGTATGGGGATGCGCCCGCTGTTCTAGCTGCCTGCTCATACACTTGTTCATAGTCGAGAATCTCGCCCACCATGACCCTGACCACACAGGGATAAGAGAATGTAAAATGAAGCAACATGACCAAAAGCCAGCCTGGAGAAACTAAACTATACCCAAATAGCGAAGAAATCCCGCCAGGGCTATTCCAAAACAATAGCAGTGAATACCCAAGAGTAACTGTAGGGATGATAAACGGGATATCCGCAAGCGTATCGATGGCGCTCAGCCATTTTGATTTGCCCCTCACAATAAACCAGGCGAGAGGTAAGCCCCCCACAAGATCAACTATTGAAACAAAGATAGCTATCGCAAACGACATGTATATCGCCGATAAAGCCCTGCTCATCAATGAGGAATTCCCGAAGATCTGTCCAATCACATTCCATTTGAAAAAAATTCCAAGAATCGGTGGGACGAGGATCAATACAAAAAAGAAGGTTATAGCAGCTGAGTAGACTAGTTTTCTAATAAAGGGGTTAGATGAAAGAGAATCAAAGATTTTTTCGACACGCCCATTTTTAGGCGTCAGCTACTCCCCCTTCGCCGGTCAACAATCGTCATGGTCTCTTGTCCAGTGCCTATAAGGGTGACAGGCACCTTAACCTTTCTTTCAATCTCTTTAATGAAGTCCACAGCTCTCTTAGATAATTCGCCGAATCGTTTGGCTCCGGCACACTCTGGGAATACCACATCAAGTTTTGTTAGTGCAATTTGTGTTGCGCCGTTGATTATTGCGGATCTTCTTGCGAGATTATAGTCAAACGGAGCAGCTCTTCGCATTCTACCAGTGACAGTTGCTATTTCCACCCATCCTCGTCTCCTAGTTTCCTCTTCTGACAATTCGCCTGGCAATGGGCCGCTTCCAACTCGGGTTATGTATGATTTGAATATGAGCAGCACATCATCTACTTTTGTCGGAGGCACTCCTACTTCGCTACAAACTCCCGAAGTAGAAGTATCTCTACTCGTTACATACGGGTAAGTCCCATGATAAAGTGAAAGATAGAAACCCTGAGTCCCTTCAAGTAACACCTTCTTACCCCTGTCAATAGCTTTGTTGACCTCTAGGGCGACATCCGTCAAATAAGGCTTCAAAACTGGAATCTCATAAGCCAGTTTAGCGGTCCTCTTAACTCTATCTCCAATAGCTGGTCCCACGCCTTGCCTAGTAGTTCCTATTTTCTTAGTTAGAAAGGAGCTTCCCGCATCACGGTTAATGTGTTTCTCTTCAATGATTGAGCACTGTCTGTCAACCCAGATCCTGTCTTTGACTCCAAACCTCTCCACTTCGTCTAGAAAGATTGCTGGGTTAATGTTAGCCCCAGGTCCTACGAGTAGCTTGCATTTGTCATAGAAAAACGCGCTCGGCACTAACCGCATCTTATATGTTTTGCCTTTATAGACAACCGTGTGTCCAGCATTAACTGAGCCTGCACGGACAGCCACATTAAGCCTATCTTTCAAGGCGAGATAGGAGACGATCTTGCCTTTACCCTCGTCTCCCCAAAACCCTGAAACGAGAACCGTGCATGGCATGGAGTCTTCTCCCAGAGAAACTCAAAGGGGTTTGCTTTAAAGCTTTTTTAATGACGTGAGCAAATCGAAGTAGAAAAAAGTTGGAGTTTGTGCGAATACCTCGTCACTTCTTCGTGCCTGGTGGATAGAATAGGAGGAATCTGCAACCGTAGAACTTTTTCCCCATCTGCGTTTAAGCCCTCTCTGGCTAATTTAGCTCATTGTCTCTTCAGCCTGTAAATGCAGTGGAAGGCGCATGTTTTGCAGTCTGCACCCACCGCTTCCAATCGTTTTTCGTTTTTAAGTCCTCTAATAATGTTCCAAGCCTTCATCACTTTGTTATCATCTCCTTCCAATAGGAGGGTGACCGCGCCTTCAGCTCCCCCTACTCCACCAGCGCCCAATGGAGTGGCTTCAACCCCTGCCAAGATCCTTAATGCCTCAATCTCAGTTACTATCCGTCCCATTGCTAAAGTAAGTCCGATAGCGGTTCCCATCGACATATTAATCTTCATCGTCCCCACTTTCTTTGAAGCCTCTTTCAACGAGCATGGCACGAACTTTTCCAAGCCTACTGGTATTATATAGTGGACGCCTCTAGCCATCACCACCCCCAATGCTTTGCCAACAGTCCCTCCATACGGATCTGCAGTAAACACCGCCGCATGTCCCTCTGGGTCAATGGCGTTAGCACCTTTAATGAAAACATCCTCAGAGCCGAGTTCACCTAGCACATCGCCTAAACGAAGCTCGGTGACTTTTCCCTTCTTGATGACTATCTCCCTAGCCCTCTTATCTGGAGGAGTGTGGCATGTTCCACGAGGAGTGACGATGCCGGCTGCAAATAGGCTTTTGTTCAATTTCTTACCGAGAATTTCTTCTGCCACATAAGCGTTCGTGGTTCCGAGGGCAATTATCACTATTCCTTTTTTTAGCGCTTTTTTCACTTCATCCATATTTGCGACGGCTTTTCCGATAAGCCTCTTAGACTCTGCGGGGGTGAGAGTCACTTGGGCTTTCACACTGATCACCACACTCTAAAACAAATAATTTTACGCTTGGCAAGGTATTTAACAGGTAGCTTAAGTGTTAAGCTCCTATTAGAAAACAATACATGACAGTTCAGCATTATCTTCATTTTGAGGAAGCCATATTGGTTTTAGCCTGCGTTTTGGTATGCTGTGAAGCTGGAAAATATTCTGCCGTAGCCAATGCTGTAAGAGGAATCGGAGGCGTTAAGCTGGCTTTTCCTGTGACTGGGCGGTGGGATGTAGTGGTAGAGATTGAAGCAGCCGACCTCAAGGGGCTAAGCGACATCGCATTGAAAATAAATGGCTTGCCAGGAGTGAAGTGCACCGAAACACTGGTTCAGGTGGGGATCTAACATATGGTGAATGTATGTATCCTGATTAGAATTCACCCTGGAAAGGCTAATGATGCCATCGCTGCCCTAAGAGGAGTCGCAGAAATCAGAGAATTCTTCCCCGTGTTTGGGCGATACGACTTCGTAGCGTTTGCAAATGTGGCTGATCATAGAGCGGCTGTAGCCCTTGCAGGAAAAATAAACTCATTGTCCGCCATCAGAAGCACTGAAACTCTAATCGAAGCCTAAACCCCCCTCTTATTTTTTCATTTAGAGCAGGCAGGGCTATAATTAGCCCACTAAATATGGCGACTTAGACTATAAACCAAACGGTGACAGGCTTGTTACACCGTCACCAAACAGTTTACAGTTCCAATAAACCTCTGTCACTAAAAAGCGTCTAGCCCTTGTCACCTTTCAGTTTATACACCAATCACTTTCTGGTTTAAAAATCGCTAAAAACACGGCTGAACCATGAAGTCACTGGAAAAAGTCGTGATAAAACTGAAACTTTCAAGCATCTTCAAGATTTTGATCTATTCCTGGCTAGCCCTACTTGCGTTTCCGCTTGCCGCATTTCTGGGAAAAGCGCTAATCCTGCTGGGTCTCATGCTACTCCCAATGCTATTATGGAAGCCAACGAGGAAGCTTATACTCAGTCCAGTTCATTTTCTAATGAACAGGATCGCACACCTTATCAATGTGGTTAGTGACGAGCTGGACAAGGATTCCCCAAGTTTTCACATCCTCAAGCCACACTCAAAAGAGGCAGTGTATGCCGGAGACATTTACGACGAGAAAGCAAAAAGATACCACAAATTCTACCTGTCCCTCGATGAGCTTAGAACCACACTTATCTATGGAAATCCACAAACCCTCCTAGCCACAGTTCTACCCCAAGTTTCCTTCAACCAAAATATCGTGATCCTCGACTCCGAGGGCACCCTCTATCCGCCCCTACGCGAAGTCATGCCTCTACACTACATCGCGGCTCAAGAGCTTCCAGTCGACCCAATGAAGCTGGGCGCAAAGGATGCCTACACGATCTTCAACATTGCCTTCCACCACGTCAGCCATGAAATTCGAACCAAGCTAAAATCACTAATCTACTCATACCACGACCAACTGGCAAGAAACGAGAAACCCTCACTTAGAAAATTCCTCGAAGACTTCCTGGAAAAAATGAAGGGCTCCGCATCAAACAGACTGGACTTAGCCAATATCGAGAAAGTTCAGGACCTATGCTGCGATTTACCCCGATCCAGCTTCCTCAACAGCAACTCTGAGCCTCAAAACATCCCCTCTGGCTTCCTCTATCTAGACCTCTCCAACATCACAAACGAAAGCGCCCGCATAATCTACGCTCTCACCGCCCTAGAAACCCTCCACCATTACTGGGGCCACTGTTTCGTAGTGATAGACGGCAGCCTATTGCCCCTGGGAGACCAGGAGGGCAGAGAGTTCCTAAGGAAAATTGAACATTTATTGAAACATAATTTTTCACTCTGTATAGCAACAGACGGCTGTGCAATCGATGCAACACTGTTGAATTTCCCAGAAACAGTGTTCATAGGGAATTGCATTGAAGATTATAGGCTGTCGCATGCTTTTCAGAAAATGTTTCCTCAACGCGCACCGCATACACTAAGACCGATGGAGTATCTGGTGAAACACCGGGATGAAAGGGCATTGCTCATATGTCCTCCGCTTAAAACGGCGAAAGAGGGGAAAGACGTCAAAGAAGAAAAAGAGACGATAAGCATCTTAGAGGCAGACTTCGAGGACAACGCCGGAAAAGCCTATGACATGCTTCAAATGATAAACCAAGCCAAACGGATGCCAAGACCCGCCATACTGAGCCTTTGCGGATATGATGAGGCAATAGCGGACAAGATCCTTGAAAGAATGGTAAAGCTGGGTTATGTTGCCTATAAGACGGAGGCAGTTAAAGACCGATACATCCCAGTTGTTAAACTGATGAAAAAAGGCACAGACGCCCTTGAAGAGTACTCCCTGAAACTCCAGGGACAAAAGAAATTGGAGGAAATGTCAACCGATGGAGTATATCCCCACCAGCAGTAAAGCACTTAACAACCTAATGAACGGCTGGCTCCGGGGCGGAACCAACACCATCTACGGAGAAAGCCGAACCGGGAAAAGCACCCTAATCATGGACGCCATCCTAAACAGCTACGAGAAAGACGACCCAAAACAAGTCTTCCTAATCTTGGACACCGAAAGTGGATTTAATCCAGACCGCCTAGAAATGCTCGCCAAGGCAAGAGGATTCGACGCAGACGACCTTCTAGGAAAGATTGCCCCAAACACAAACCGCCGAGTAGGAGGCCGAGTAAAAGTCTACTCAGTAACCTCCTTCGAAGAACAGCATGAAACCATCCTAAGAGTCTGGGAAAAAGAAATTCAGACACAAGGCTGGCGACCAGCAGTCCTCGCCGTCGACAGCTTCGTCAACTTCTACCACCAATCCCTCTGCAACGTTCAGCCCCAATATATGGGAAACCAGGCGCGAATGCTGCAAGGACGACTAGCCACAGAAACCGTCCACCTCCTCTCCCTCGCCCAGCGGCATAACGCTGCCATCATCCTAATCAGCTGGGTAAAATCCAAACTCGGAAGAAAACTCAAACAAAAAGAAACCGACCTCGAATCCGACATAGAAGCTGGGTTAGGCTGTGTGGAATTCAACATGACTGGAGGGCAGCGACTTGAATACATGAGCAAGACTCTGCTACGCCTGTACAGATCTCAGCATCGAACTATGGCCGCCATCCTGCTTAAGCACCTAAACAAGCCCACCGACCTCTACACCTGGTTCACAATCTCAAAAGACGGGATCGAAGACGCCCCAGAAAAAGAAAAACAAAGAATTGAACGGGTTGAAGTGCTTTTAGACCAGATCTCCAACCAAGAGAAACAACCCGAAGCCGTAAAAATATGACCATAGATGTCGATTCTAAGCCTCTACTTATTTTTGATGCACCACGGTTTTCCTGCTTGAATGGAGAAGGCATGAGGCTGACTAAAGAAAGCCTGTCGCAAGATATTTATGTATGCATGTGATATCATTTGTATACGGTGAACGCGTTGACACTTAAACCTTTGGCGGTAAGGATCCCTAAGGAAATTGAGAAGGAAATTCTCGAAGTGGTTGAGCGTGAAAAACTGGACAAGGCTACGGTTGTTAGAACCCTTCTTGAAATGGGGATCGATGAGTGGAGAAAACAAACTGCTTTGGCGTTTTTACGAGACGGGAAAGCGACGTTCGCCAAGGCTGCTGAAATGGCTAAGCTCTCGCTCTGGGAGTTCGCTGACCTGGTCAAACAGCGCAATGTAGAGTGGGTTAGATACACGCCCGAAGAAATAGAGAAGGAAATCAGGGAAGCATCAGTGGCGAAGTCCAAGTGAAGCCACTCGTTTTTAATGCTACGCCACTAATCTACATAACCAAAGTAGGGCTGAGCAAGCTTTTCGAAGACTTAAAAAATGAAAAGCTGACAGCGCCACAGGTTAAAAAAGAAGTCATAGATGAAGGAAAACGCAAAGGCGTCCCAGACGCTATCATTTTGGAGAAGATGTTCAAAAGCAACATATTCAAAGTAGCTAAACCCAAAAACCAAAAGTTTTTAGCAAATCTCTTGAAAACAAAAGGGCTTCATCTAACTGATGCTGAGGTTTTGGCCATTGCCAAAGAGCATGATGGAATAGCAGTCATCGACGATGAAGTGGCTAGAAAAACAGCGAGAATTTACGGAATATCCTATGCGGGTACAACATACATTCTGATGAGAGCTGTCTCCCAAGGGCTAATTACAAAAGAAAGAGCCAAACAAGCGATAAACGAGATGATCTTTGCAGGCTGGAGATGCAGCGTAGAAAGCTACGCCAAAATCATGGAAGCAATAGAAAAATTGTAGCAGACGCTTAG
>CAYPFQ010000007.1:0-38644 GCA_964410135.1 uncultured Candidatus Bathyarchaeia archaeon | reverse complement strand
GGTAAGTATAAAGCAAATTCGGCTGCTGAAAAACTACGGCAAATGAACCCTACAGTCAATATAACTTCTTACCATAACAAGGCTACTTGCCAAACCTTCAGGCAGGTAGTTAAAAACTACGATGTTGCATTGGATTGCCTTGACAACTGGCCGACACGTTTCGCACTTAATAAGGCATGTGTAGAGGCTGGTGTCCCAATGGTTCACGCTGGAGTCAGAGGATTTGGCGGACAGGTAACAACCATAAAACCTCGACAAGGACCATGTTTGCGTTGCATATTTCCTAAAACACCAAAAGCTGAGAGGTGGCCTGTACTAGGTGCAGCTCCAGGCATGTTTGGATGCCTACAGGCAATTGAAACAATCAAACTGATTACTGGAATAGGTGAACCGCTAATCGGGCGGCTCCTAGTCTATGATGGTGAGGCTGCAAACTTCTACATGATAAAAGTCAAACGTAGCAGAACCTGTTCCAATTGTGGCAGGAGAAAGTGAGCTAGGAGAGCTTCTTTAAAATATCTTTAAAACTGTCAAGTACGTATCCCAGCTGCTCTCTTGTCAGCATATATGTGGACAGATCAAAGGCTCTGGTTTTGCCTGCTTTTATTCCAGTAATTTTTCTTTTCTCAAGCTCGTCGCAGAGGAAGTAGCCTCTTCGTTTGTGTTTTTGAGCTATTTTATCAAAGGCTGGGGTTTCAAATCGAATTAGGTCGTGGTTGTGTGGTTTGTCTCCAAGCTGCTTTATGTCTCCGAGTGCTTCCATTTGGGTACTGAACCAGCGGGCTTTTTCTACTTCTTCATTCCAATGTTTTACTCTTTCTTTAACGAATGGGAAGGCTGCTATTAATGCGATTGTGCTTGCTCCTCGTGTAGAGCAACCCAATATTTCGAGTGGTTTAACCTTATATGCTTCAGACGTTCTGAAAATCTTAGTAATCCAGTCCTTGCTTGTAGCTAGGAGTCCTACTGTGCCTGCGCCTGCTGCCCAGCTCTTATGTCCTGAGCATGTCACAAAGTCTGCCATTAACTCTTTTCCATTTATTGGTATTCTGCCGGATGAGTAGGCTGTGTTCAGAAGGAATGGAACTTTGTATTCTTTGCAAATCTTTCCAACTTTCTTTGCGTCAACTAAATTACCGTAGATCCAGTCTACGTGAGTTAGCAATACAAGTGCAGGTAATGCTCCCACATCTGCTTTGACCTTGTCAATTACATTGCTATACTCATCTGGATTAATCTTGAAGTCAGGGTATCCCGTGCTGGGGACCTCGTAGACCTTCAGCCCAGCCCTTTCTGCTGCTACATAGCTGGTATAATGTCTATTGGCATCTACCACTATCGCTTGTCCCGGCCTAGTTATAGAATGCATGACAGCGAATTTTGCCTCTCTGCATCCATGTGTTAGCATGGCAGTATCCATACCCAAGAATGCTGCTGCCTGTACTAGAAAATCGGCGATGGGTGGTTTTTTGATGAGATGCAACGTGCCCAAACAGAAATCGCATGTAGAATATCCGTCAATATAGGAAAGCGCCGCCTTTCTTGCTGTTGCTGGCGTGATTCCGCCACGTTGAAGCGGCTCTAGGTTGATGAAGAGTTCTTCCTTGGCTCTTATCTCTAAATCGTCGAGAACCCTGACCATCTACTTTAACTCCTCTTCAATCGCATCTAGCGCTGCTCTCGTCTTCCGAAGAACTTCTAAGACATCTCTCTTCTGGCTTTCGTCTAGTTTGTCGAAGGGGGCAGTTTTTCTCAAAATTTCCCTTAAATCTTCTAGGGCGAATAAAGCCTCAAATGTTTTCTCAACGATTTTCTCTCTCATAGCGTATTCCCTAAATATCTTTGTAATTGTCAAAACATCGTTTAACGATTCCCATCTATGTTAGGTCTCCGCACACGCAGAGACATTCATGCACTATGTCATAGAGCGGTTCCATGCCCTCGCTTTTTTTCGCAGAGGCCTTCACTAGCCTTGTAGCCTTTGAAAGTGTTTTGATTGCGTCTACATAGTGTAATGCAAGATCGGTCATGGCGCCCAATTTCTCCTCTACAACTTTAGAGCGAAGGTAATCGAAGTCGGTCAAAAGCCTATCCATATCCGGCACCTTAATCTCATCAGCCTTATTCACCACAGTCGCTGTAGGAATTCCCAGCCTTAATTGAGTGGCAATAGAAAGGGAGACAGCCACAGCCAACCCAGTAGAAGTCAAAGCCAGATTCGGGTCGACAATGTATACTGCCACAGTTGTAGCCCTATCCCTCAAAGCCTCAGCAATCCGAGGTCCAGCTGGTCTAAAAACAAAAATTTCCATCTGACCTGGTGTGTCAATAAGCTTTAGATCCGCGTCTATCTTCTCGATTCTGCTAACTATTTTCTCCGCATCTTTCTCCATTAGCTCTGCCGCCCGGATCATTGCTCCGCTTGGACCTAGTTTTTCCTTTCGCATTAACTTCTCAACAGTGAAGAGATCCCTAATATCGAAATCAGGCTTGTATGGGGTGAAAACGCATCCTGGGTCGAGGTTGATGTAGGCGACCTTTGTTTTCAGTTCACGTTTTAGCCACTTGCCGAATGTTGCGCATATGCTTGTTTTCCCTGAACCTGCGGTGCCTATTATCATTATATGCAGTCCTGCGCCCATTTCTAGCCCTCAGACTCTCACCTAACAATTTTTAATGTGCTTTTGAATACACATTCCTCTTAATCAGACAGAGAGAAAAGGAATTCGCATGCCCAAATTCAAAGCCGTAATCGTTGATCTCGACGGGACTCTCATAGAGTTTAAACTGAACTATATGCTAATAAGGGCTGAGGCGATGAACCTACTCATCCGCAAGGGGCTTCCAAGCAATCTTTTCTCAGTTAGAGATACCATGTTCGAGATGCTGACTAAGGCAACAACCTATTTGAGCGACAAAGGTGTAGACGAAGATAAAATTCGTGAGATTTATGAGGCGATATTTGCCCTCGCGGATCCCCATGAGATGGACGCCGTTCGTAGTGCGAATTTAATTCCTGGAGCTGAAGAAGCATTGAAATCTCTGAAAAACATGGGGTTACAACTTGGACTTTTCACCACCAACGGAATAAAGGCAACAAAATATGCCCTATCCAAATTTGGTTTGGACATGCTTTTTGACGTGGTTGTAACCCGTGAAACTGTTCAAAAGGTTAAGCCCGACTGCGCCCAGCTGATCGCAGCGACAACGCCGCTTGATGTAACTCCTGAAGAAGCGGTAGTAATAGGCGATAGCACTGTCGATATCATATGTGCTAAAGCTGTTAGGGCCTTAGCTGTAGGGGTTTTAACTGGTTTAACTAAATTAGAGGATTTAAAAAGGAGCGGGGCTGATTACGTGATTCCGTCGATCTCAGAGCTCCCGGCCCTTATCCGGAAAATTCAAGAACCCTGAGCTCTCTTTTCGCTTTCTGGCTTCCACGAGTTATCCGCTGGTCTGAACTTGAAGCCATAGCAGATGATTCCATCCTTGCCTAGTGTTCTCAGCTTCCTGAAGCAAACTTCAACAGGCATTCCTATATTGACTTCATCTAGACTA
Organism: uncultured Candidatus Bathyarchaeia archaeon; assembly: GCA_964410135.1. Classification (GTDB taxonomy): domain Archaea; phylum Thermoproteota; class Bathyarchaeia; order RBG-16-48-13; family CAYPFQ01; genus CAYPFQ01. The sequence goes on along the minus strand of CAYPFQ010000007.1, from coordinate 35,086 downwards.
CAGTCTACTATTTGGGATGTTAATTTGGGGCCTTCGTCTAGCTCTATTACTCCTATCACGTAGGGCGCGAACACTTCAAATCCGTCAGGGGGTGTCCGAATAACAGTGAAACTATGCACTTTTCCCCTTCCTGAGAGTTTGACTGTTGATGGTTTTCCCTCTCTGCGGCATTTCGGGCAGATTTTTCTCACCGGGAAGAACATGGTACCGCAGTTTTCACATTTTGTGCCTAACAACTGGTAACGTTCTTTGTATCTTCTCCAATGGAATGGGACAGCGTGCATCGCCATCGGCTATCTCCTCCTCAAAATCGTTACAACCACGGTAGCACCGGATCCTCCTACATTCTGCGCCAGTCCAATCTCTGCTCCTTTAACCTGCCGTGCTCCTTCAGCCTCTCCCCTTAACTGCTTTACTATTTCGATAACTTGCTTGATTCCAGTTGCGCCCACTGGATGGCCTGAGGCCTTTAGTCCCCCATCAGTGTTTACTGGAAGAGTACCGCCTACGTATGTCTGTTCACCTTCGTAAAACTTCGCAGCCTCGCCCTTCTTACAGAATCCCAGGTCTTCCAACGCCAAGATTTCTGCTATAGTGAAACAATCGTGCACTTCAATAATGTCTACATCCTTTGGTGAGATTTTTGCTCGACTGTACGCTTGTTTTGCAGCTTCAACCGTGGCGTCAAGTGTACAGATGTCCTCCCTCTCAAACAGGCTGAGCGTATCAGAAGCTTGGGTCGAAGCCTCAATGATTATAGGGGTTTCAGTATACTGCTTAGCTTTTTCAGCTGGAGCTAGAATAACACATGCACCTCCATCTGAGATAGGAGAACAATCATACAGTCGTAGTGGATCGGCTACAAGTGATGAGTTCAGAACATCTTCTACTTTTATTCGGTTCTGGAAGTGGGCTAATGGGTTTGATGACCCGTGATAATGATTTTTCACAGCCACCTCCGCCAACTTTTCTCGGGTTAATCCATATTGGTGCATGTACCGCCTAGCCATCAGAGCGTAGATTCCTGGAAAAGTTGTGCCGAAGTAAGCTTCCCATTCGAAATCCATTGCTCCGGTGAGAATCGATGTTGCCCAGCCAGCTTGCACATCCGTCATTTTCTCTACTCCTCCTACCGCAACTAAGTCATATAGTCCCGAAGCCACAGCCAAGTATCCTTGCCTCAAAGCAACTCCTCCTGAGGCACATGCTGCCTCAACCCTCACTGCTGGAGTTGGTTTTAAACCAAGAAAGTCTGCCACCAAGGCTGCTACATGCTCTTGGCCTACAAACATTCCACCTGACATGTTTCCTACGATAATCAGCTCAAGGTCCTTTCCTCTTATTTTGGCATCTTCCACTGCAGCTATACTTGCGTCCCATGTTAACTCCCTTAGTCCTTTATCCCAATGTTCGCCTATTGGGGTCGAGCCCACTCCTACTATAGCTACATCTCTTTTCTTAGTGTTCGTTGCCAGTTTGCTCATTCTGTGAACCCCCTAAGCTGCCCTCTAAACTTCGTGTACATCGCGTAGTCGATGTACTCTTTTCGATCTAAGTAATAGCCGACAGGAGGTGAAAGGTTCCGCTTTGGTTCAATTTCATCTAGAACTAGAAGGCTGAAGGAATCGGATCCAGCCCCGGAACCATAAGATGTTATCAAAATTCGGTCTCCAACTTTAGCTCGGTCAAGTATTGTGGCCAAGGCTATCAAGGACGATCCCGAGTATGTGTTGCCCAGTTGGGTCACAATTAGCCCTGGCAAAACCTTCTCTGTAGTAAAGCCGAGGATTTTCGCAGCCCTAAGTGGATATTTTCCGTTCGGTTCATGAAACACAACGTAATCATAATCTTCAGGCTTAGTTCCAAGTTTTTGCATTAACCCCTTTGTACAGTTTACAACTTGTGCGAAATAAGCCGGGTCACCGGTAAATCTTCCTCCATGTTTTGGGTAGTCTGAGCCATCTCTTCTCCAGAAGTCAGGGATATCTTGGGTGTACGAGTAAGTCCCTTCGATTTCAGCTAAAACATTATCACTTCCAATGATGTAGGCCGCTCCTCCCGCTGAGGCCGCGTATTCCAGTGCATCCGCCGGCTCTGCTTGAGCAGTATCTGCGCCAATGGACATTCCGTACTTGATGTACCCCGCCTTAACCAGTCCAATGCAAGCCTGTATGCCAGCTGTAGCTGCCTTACATGCGAATTCCATGTCAGCCGCAGTTAGAGATGGTGTCGCGTCGATAGCCTCGGCAACAATAGTGGCTGTTGGCTTGACCACATATGGATGCGATTCAGATCCGACGTAAATCGCCCCGATCTCCTTTGGATTGACTTCAGGGGCTCTCTTCAAAGCGTTTCTGGCTGCTTCCACTGAGATTGTGACAGTGTCTTCATCAAGGGATGGAACGGATTTCTCTTCAATCAGTAAACTTTTCTTTACGCCTTCAGCGTCGTGTCCCCACATTCTAGCTATTTCTTCAATCTTGATTCTCCACTTGGGGACGTAGACCCCATATCCAACAATTCCGACCATTGTTCTGCGCCTCTATTGAACCGAGTTTTTTCTAGAGGCTACTTATAAAAGTTGCACAGTTGTCGAGTTATAATTCGACAAGGAACGAAGTATGCGAACAATGCTCTCGGATAAGAATAATAGGATTTTCTAAGAGCTGGTTTTTTGCGTTTTTTCGTACATCTTGTCGAAGGTCCATCGAAGTGATGCCTTGATTTCTTGGAGGCGTTTTGGATCTCTATAGTTTTTAATTGTGATTTCTTTGAGAACATCGCCGTCTTGAAGAATGGTATATGAAAAAGCTTTGTCTGGAGCTATCTCGCCAGCCACGGACGCTTCCTTGTCTCTCATCCGCATTTGTTCTAGAACCCGGCTAACTAGGAATTGTTGAAATGGAGGGGTATTTACATTAAATTTCACTGCTTCATCTGGGGCTACTCTGATCTCATCCTCTTCAATGTACATGTTAGCAAGAAGAGTTCCAGTAGCTGTCTTAAGAGGCACTAGCCTATATCCTATGGTTGGAGGTGTTGGTGGAGCTTTCGGTGCTATTGTTACTGATATTGGCTGTTTAGCGGCTTCTACGCGTTTAAAACTTCTTTCGGATATAGCTGAATCTAAAACTTTTAGAATAGACTTTAAGTGTTCAAGTTCTTTTTCTAACCCTTGGATACGTTTTGTAACTTTAGCCTTGGCTTCTACGAGCTTTTTTAACTCTTCTTCAGAAGTCTCCTCTTCTGACGCACTCATTTCCAAATTCCCAAAGATGTCTTTCGTTTACAGCCTAAAAAGTTGTGTGGAATTTGTCTGTTTCTTGTTCTAGGGTTGCTTAAATACATGTGTAAAAAAGGAACAAGGAGAAGTGATGCTATTTCTTTTCGAAACAGTTGTGTTTATAGCCGTTTGCATTGGGTCTCTTTACGCATCCGTTGTGGACTTTAGAGATAGAATTTACGCTCCCTTGGTTGAACTCGCTTTATTACTAACTGGAATCTCCTCGTTCGTTGGGCATCTCATGTTCTTAAACTTCAGCTGTGTAATAATAAATAGAGGAATTATCAGCGTAGGTTTAGCTCTGATTTTTTCGCTAATATGGCATAAACTCAAAATCGTCGGAGATGGCGATGGTAAGTACTTAGTTTCAGTAGCGCTTTGTTATCCTTCATATCCGAGCTTTTTCGCTTCACAGTTAGCCGTCGTTGGCTTTACCCCTATTGTGTACACCTCTACTCCCTTCTCGATTTTGATACTGCTTAATGCTGCAATCACCTTAGGGTTTTTTATCATGATTTTAGAATTTGTCCGCAGTAAACGTCTCAGATTTTTATATGTCGTTTACGCGTTACCTATCACACTCATCGTCCTGTTTTATACGCTCAATGTTTTACTGGCTTTACCAATTCCGGCTCTTATATCGGCGATTTTGAATTCTGGAAAAGCACGGTTTAATGTCCCATTCATTCCATGCCTTTTTACTGGTTTTATTTGTTCGTTAGTCTTCGGGGATCTTCTGCTCTGGATCTTTAGGTGATTTCTGATGAGTGAACTCATTGAAAAAGCCTTAACAACTCTAGTCGCATTAGTCATAGTGGCATCGATAGGTGTTCCGACAATTAATTTTGGAGTTAACGTTACTACTGATGGTTATAAACTCGTTTTGATTCGCGATCTGTTAGAACGATTAGATATTGGAATAAGGCAAGTCACACATAACGAGGGGTGCTACTTCAGCAGGGGATATCTCCCAGATAATCTGAAAATACGGAGTGAAGGCTCAACCGTAATTGCTGAGTATTACGCGTTGGGTCAGTGGAATGTCGAGAGCAGAGTTTATTCTACTTCAATCAACTTAAATCTCCAAATCCAGTCGGGGCCGTGTCAAATAATCATCTTGAGGCAAGGCCCTGTGATTCATGTGAATTTGAAAGGAGAGATAAATGATGCCAACTGAGTCAATTGAATTTAGTTTTGAACTAATGATATGGGCAGTTCTTGGGGTCATACTAATGGTATGTGTAATCAGTGTCACAGCGTATAATCTAAATTCAAATAAGTTTCAAGCTTTGAACTCTACCGCTTACTACATTTCACAAAATGTAAACATAGCAGCATCAAGAAATGTGCAGGTGTATATAAAATTACCCGATAAGATTGCAGGAACTACTTACGATGTCTGCATTTACAGAAAAAATGTTATACTCAGTATGGATGAGATAGAAACTTCTAAGCAAACATTGTTTCCAATGGTGACTACTACACTCACTCCTGGAAAATCCTACATTCTCATCCCGCAAGCTGGTATCGTACTTTTTCGGGAGGAGTAGCATTGAGTAGAGCCGGAACTGTTGAACTGGCCGCTTCAATTATTGTATTTGCAGTTATTATAACAAATTTAGTATTAGTGATGGGGCATTACGCGACTCAAAATCACTCAATCAAGATGCTGGAGATAGAAAATCCCACAGATATAGTTCAAGCATTCATAGAAAATCATGCGTACATGGACCCTAACTCGGGAAACACGTACCACATCATCAGCTATGAAAGAAACCTAACATTTAATGAAGATCTTAATGCCAACCACCTAAGAGATGTCAGTTTTACTTTACATCTTCCCATCCTAATTTTCAGCGATAACCTATTTTCGATCTCGGTGGTCGAGATTAAGGGAGCACTATGAGAAGTACCGGCTCATTGACATTGGTTGATTCTGCTTCGGCACTAGGCTTCATTTTTGTACTATTGATAGCATCCCTCACTCATGTGAACCCCTCTAATAACACTCTTGCCATGGAAATGGAATACTATCAGAAAATTGCTGAGCAAGTCCTTCTAATTTCAGTTGTTAAAGGCAGTATGAAAGAATTGGCAGAAGAAATAGAGAGTGAAAGAGAGTTAACGCTCACCTTACTAAAGATGGCCTTATCATGCCCAAGCGAATTGGCATGTCGGTTATACGTATATTCTGAAGGACGTATTCTCGGCTCGTTTGGAGTACTGCATGACACTATCTATGGCGAAGCAAGATTCTTCCTCACGTTAAAGAGTGGAGCTGTAGTTATATGCCAGATAAGCGCCGGGTGAAAGACGCTTTTATTTGGTCAGCTTCGATAGTCTATCTCTGCGCAATCTTATTATTCTGCTCTATTAGCCAAGCAGGCATGGCCAGTTTAATATCGGAGACGACGAGGAATAGAATGGCTTCTGATAGGCTTCAATTAACAGCTTACAACCTGCTCTTTGACCTCAACCTATATCTCTACAATAAAGTTGGCGAAGAAGCATACCAGATCGCCGTATCTGGTGGAAGTCCAACCTTATTGTCGAAAATCACCTTAGAGCACTGGCTGTCTACAGCCAAAAACTGGCTGAAAGTAGAGGGAATCGATGGAGAAATAGATACTCCATATTTCGAATTAAACCAGCACAGGGTCTCAAGTCAAGACGCCGTTTTGATGAATGAACTAGCCTTGCCCTTAAGCGATCCACTTTACATAGATGCCATAGACATTAATGCGGATCTAAATGTGAGCCTAAGGGATATGCGCACTAAAGTTAGATTCCAAACCCTATTTAAAATCAGATCACTTAATCCTATCCGAATTTTTGGTTTGAATGAGATCGCAACTAAATTCTGCAAAGAGATTCAAATAATTGCACCTTCATGGGGATCAGATAAATCCATAAATGAAATGGTTAAGGATGTGGAAATTCAATTTAGAGATTTTGCGAGAAGCTTCCTTCAAAAAGCTTCAACTCAATCATATGCAAGCACGGTCTCCTATGAAATTCATGTAAAAAGAGTCAATGCGATCCAATGTCAAGTCATCATCAAATTAAATGATTTGAACATTACCGATATGAGCAAATATGCGTATGGTACTGCGTGCTCTAAATTAGCTCGAATTAACTACAGGTTGCAACATCGTGAGATTAGATGGGAGTACTCCACCCAATTCACTCCTAAAGATTTTGGTGATGTGAAAATTATTGGAAATATCTATGTGAATTCTGCTTGATAGAATCTTTAAGAAGAGTACAGTAGTGCTCTCTGATGCTATATTCTGCAACACCAGTTAGCTCTGCCAACGATCTCTGAGTCAGGAACGGCCTATGATGATTTTCTTTTGCCAGTAGCCTATCCGCTGCATAAATCGTTGAAACAGCAAATACGTAGGGACTGCGACCTCTCCTATCTTGGTTTTTAATCCTTCTAAGAAGGTCTAAGCTAGTTGTGAACAGGGCCTTCTTATATTGCTGGGGTGTCAGATTAAATTTTGATAATTCACTGGCGACAATGTTTGACGAAACTACAAATTGCAAAGCCTTATTGAGATACTCCTCACTTCTACGCATTTTTGGCTTAGCATCTAAGAGGGTCTTGTAGTGTAATCCTGCTTTGATTATCATGGGATTCGAAACACGATGTCCAAGTTTTCTAAATGCATGAGCAATCTCCTTAATCATGATTGGATTTGGGGTCTCTATTTCCCGTGTTGCAAGGAGCAAGCAGTAAGCCATAAGCACAATGCTCGTTGAATAACGGTTTCCAGTTGAGGCTCTAATCGCCTTTCTGTATAGGTGCGCTGCCCTATCTCTTACGCTAGGTGGAAGCCTGAGCATTTCAGCAACTCGATTTAATGAAGAGAGTGTTCGATAGTCAGTTTCATGACCGCTAAATCGCGCTCTCTTGTCATAGATGTATTTTAAACGTGAGAAAAACCGTTGATTTGTCGGAGCTAATGGAACGCCATTTGAATCATGAAAATAGAATGAGTTCGGATAGCCTAGATAGCTTCCCAGCCCGTCAACCATGTGTAGGCGCTCTCCAGGAGCCGTATGGGATCGTTGTTGGAGCAGAAATACTTCTTTAACTTCTGTTTCAACTGTAAGTCTTGGTGATTCTAACTTTTGCTCATGTACAAGTCCACAACTTCTGCACACATACTCACCATCGACTAGTGAGACGACTCCTCCACATTCATCGCAATTCTCCATGGACTGTTTTACCTCGACTTCAGTTTGCACAGGATCTTCCTTCTTGGCGAGAGCTTATGAAAAATACGTCAAATTTTTACTTATTTTTGAAATTTAAGCATTTTTAGACGTTTTTTTCTGATTTAGAGCCAAATTATTACTTTTTTAACTACAAACTCGATGCGGAGAGAAAGAGAGGGCGTCAAAACTAAAATAAACGTCCTCAAAATCAATTCAGTCTAGTTCAAAGTGATAAAACAACATGTCTACAGCGGGATCCAGAAAATTTTTTGAAGAACTAAATGCGCTTCTACAAAAAACAGTCACAGTAACAACAATCGCGGGAAAAACCTATATTGGAAGTCTAATGGGCTATAATCCTGACACGATGAGCTTATGCTTGGCAGATGCAAAAGATGAATCTGGTAATTTAATACAGAGAATCTTCCTAAATGGATCTACAATCGCGCAAATCTATACCACCGAAAAGCCCTTCGATCTTCAGGCATTAGCCGACCGTCTAGAAAAAGTATTTCCAACAATGGTGAAATTTTACTCTGAGGCTGGCGTGATTGTTGTGATGGATAAGATACGCATTGGAGAAAAGGGGATAATCGAAGGGAAAGGCCCTGCTGCAGAAAGAGTACAAAAAGTCTACGATGAATTCGTAAGAGAGCGCGCAAAATAATCCTAGAAGGAAACCGAGAATTCAGGTCTTTGAAGAGCACCCATGAAGCTGAAGGACTTTAAGATTTTCTCAGTTTGCTTAACAGCTATATTTAATCTCTCTAGATCAACTTTCACTCCCAACACTTTACATAGAACCTCTAAAACCGACTTGGCTGCCGCAGCATCGGGATAACTTCCGGGAGTTTCTGCTAGTAGACAAAAGCCATGAATCTCTCTCAACTTTGCCAGACCAATTAAAAGTCCTGCAACACCTGTAACATGTCCCTGCAAGATTTCTGCATCATTTTTTAAAACATGATTTAAGGTATCATGATCAGTTGCGGTGCAATAAACCCGTGGGGGGCCTACAACCCTATCCTTTCTCAGACCTCCCATCGATACTACAAGTTGGCACCCAAACTCCTGAGCTGTATCTAAAATTCTCCCGCAAAGCTCATACTGTCCAAAAGCAGTTAACGCTTGAGTATTCCCATAAAGAACTATCATATCGTTTCCGGTGCCAGAATGATGATAATAAAGCTCATTAACTGGAGAACGAATTAGCCCCTCTTCCGTTGAAATCACAAGATCTTGAAACGTGCGCGAACGAATCTCGACAAATTTCTTAGCTTTAAACTCATTGATGAGATGTAAAGCCGCAATATTAGCGACGAACCCAGTTCCAGGTAGCCCCTCAATGAGGACAGGGTTCTTTAACTTTGGCCTTTCAATTATGTCAACTACGCTGTGCATTAGCGATATTACCCTACACAAAAATTATTCCTAATACGCCTATAATTAAAGGCTTGCAGTGGTCAATGTGTCATTCGAAATTAAAGAGCGGGATCTTCTCGCCAGAATTGGAGAACTGAATACCAAAAGTGGTAAAGTGCAAACTCCTGCACTATTGCCCGTAATAAATCCATTAGTCCAGCCAGTTACGCCACGGGAAATATTAGATAAATTTAAATTCGAAATGGTCATTACCAACGCCTACATCATAAAAAATAATTTCGAAGAGGAAGCCATCAAAAAGGGCATCCACAGAATATTAGATTTTCCACGCGCTGTGATGACCGATTCCGGTGCTTACCAACTCCTAATATATGGCGATGTAAAGACAACCCCCGAAGAGATCGTAAAATTCCAAGAGCAAATTGAAACCGACATAGCAGTTATACTAGACGTGCCAACTGGTTGGGATGCCGATCGAAAACGAGTCGAGTGGACTGTTGAGGAAACTCTACGCCGGGCTAAACATGCTCTGGAGTTGCTGACCAGAAACGACATCCTATGGGTAGGGCCAGTCCAAGGCGGACGACATCTTGACCTAGTTAAAAAATCCGCCCAAGAAATAGGACGGTTACCCTACCAAATCCATGCCCTAGGAAGCCCAACCCAAATCATGGAGCGATATCTCTTTGACACGCTAGTCAGCATGATAATGACCGCAAAGATGAACTTGCCCAGAGAAAGACCGCTACATCTGTTTGGCGCGGGGCATCCTTTCATGTTTGCGTTAGTAGTCGCACTAGGCTGCGATCTATTTGACTCAGCTGCGTATGCGCTTTACGCAAGGCAAGGCCGGTATATGACCGATTACGGCACAATCCGACTTAAACAGCTTGAACAGCTCCCATGCGTCTGTCCCATCTGCTCAAAATACGATATAGAAGAACTAAAAGAAATGAAAGGTGAAAAATTAGAAAGCCTCCTCGCAGAACACAACCTCTATGTCTGCCAAGCCGAAATGAGGCGAATTAAACTAGCAATCAGTGAGGGAAGGCTCTGGGAGCTATTGGAACTGAGAGCTAGAAGCCATCCCTCTCTGCTAAAAGCCCTAAACCAACTAAGACGCTACGCAGACTACATTGAGAAAAATAGTCCTGTAGTAAAGAAACGCGGAATCTTCTACTTTGGATCAACGGGGTTATACAGGCCTGAGATTATGCGATACGCGAAGCGTATCCACAAAAATTATGCTTTCCCATCGAAAGCCGAAATTCTCCTCCTCCTTCCACAGACCCAAATTAAGCCATTTCATGCTTCTCAATGGTTCAAAGCTGTATGGAGGAAGATCTCCGAAACAACTGGAGAAGATTCACTTAAATTACATGTCTGTTTCTATGTAGCCCCATTTGGAGTAGTGCCAATAGAACTCGACGAAGTCTACCCAATATCTCAATTTGAATACGCCTCAATCGATAGCGAAACAGCAACCTACGTAGCCAAACAGATTCGAACATATCTAAAAGAGAATAAATACGCATCAGTAATCCTGCACAACGACCCATCGAAATGGAAAGAAACAATCGCAAAAGTATGCGAAAAAACCTGCAAAGAACTGAAAACTCCATTCATAATCACCTCAAAAGAAACCGACCTCTGGAGTGAGAAAGCACTAACCCACCTAGTAGAAACTGTAAAAAGAGTAGTAACTAAGTCCAAAGGAAAAAACACATGAATATAAACATCGACCTACACATCCACACAAAATTCTCTGGAGATAGTAGAATAAGCCCAAAGATCATAATTGAACAACTACACTCCCACCCAATAATCAAAGGCATAGCCATAACCGACCATGACACAACAACAGGCTTCAAGTACGTGCAAGAACTAGCGATTCCCTATCGCGACATTATCGTAATTCCAGGCATAGAAATAACTACACTGCAGGGGCATCTCATAATCCTTGGAATAGAGGAAGAACCAAAACGGCCTCTAACCATTTGGGAAGCAGTTGATTTTGGTATGGAACAAGGAGGAGTAATTATAATACCGCACCCATTCCGTGTTGGCGGAATAGCTGAAATTGCTGAAGAACTGAATGCACATGCAGTTGAAGTCTACAATCCACATGCTGCAGACGAAGAAAACAATCAAGCACTCAAATTGGCTAAAATTAGAGGTTTAGCTAAAACTGCGGGCAGCGATTGCCACCACATCGATGGCATGTGGACTGCCTACACTGAAATAGATGCTGAGCCAGCTGTAGACAGCATCCTAAATGCGATAAAGCTTGGGAAAACTAAGCCACACAAACTCGGGCCAGCTCCATAACAGCTATATACGTCGCTGACCAATTGCATGGAAGTCGATGATACGCATACACTCCCTAAGCAGCCTTCTTGAATTAAGAAGATTGATAGGCATAGCATTAATTCACCTTAAATCACCAGTCATAAAAACTAAGCTAAAATAAAGTCTCTTATGTCTGAGGACGGTGCAAGAATTTCCTACTAAAATAAAGTTCTTAGGCGGAGCGATGGAAGTCGGCAGATCCGCAGTCGCAGTTCAAACCAGTAAAGCGCAGGTACTGCTTGACTACGGTGTCCTAATGGACCATGAGCCCGGTTTTCCTATGCACATTCTGCCAAAAGAGGTAGACACCATAATCGCAACACATGGTCATCTTGACCACTGCGGAGCCATTCCAATGTTCCACATAAGGGGGCATACCCCTGTCTACGGTACTCCATTAACTTTTGAGTTGGCTGAGCTGCTCATAAAGGACTTCATCCATCTGACAGGTTACTACTTGCCCTACGAGTACCTAGATCTTGAAAACATGATGAGATGCTCGGTCGGATTACCCTATCGTAGACCAAAGAAGATAGGCGACTTAGAGTTCGAACTCCTATATGCAGGGCACATCCCCGGCAGCACACAGGCGCTCCTAAGAAACGCTGGAAAAACCATAGTCTACACCAGCGACTTCAATACCTTCAAGACACGTCTTCTAAATGAAGCCGATTTGAATTACGGCAACATTGACGTTCTGATCATCGAAAGCACGTATGCTGAGGAAGATCACGAGGATCGAACAGAACTCGAAAGAAAATTTGTCACACACATCACAGAAGTAGTTGAGAAAGGTGGCATAGTACTAGTGCCCGCATTCGGGGTGGGACGATCCCAAGAAATCATCTCTATTCTAGCCGCCTACCACTTCGAATACCCCGTCACGATAGATGGAATGACTATGGAAACCAACGAAATTTTAATGCGCCACCAAGATGAACTGCGAGATCCCAAGCTGTTCACAGATGCTATACACATGGTGGGCTGGATCAACGGCTGGAAAGACCGCCGAAAAGCCGCTAAAACACCGGGCGTAATAGTAGCGCCTGCTGGAATGCTGAAGGGAGGCTCTGCGGTCTTCTATATGCAAAAACTAGCTACGAATAAAGACAACGCCATCTTCCTAGTCAGCTATCAAGTTCCCGGAACCCCAGGTAGGGAGTTGCTTGAAAAAAAGAAATTCATCATAGGTGGAGTGGCGAAGAAGGTGGATGCCGAAGTTGAGCGATTTGACTTCTCATCTCACTGCGGTCGCCAACAACTCCAAGAGACTGTGAGAAATGTAACCGGAAACCCCACAGTACTGGTGATGCATGGGGCTGAAGGAAACTGCCAAAACTTCGCCAAATGGATCGAAGAAGAAGTGGGACTGAAGGCGATAGCACCGAAAAGTGGCGAGCTCTTCAAAATTTAGGAGGATAAGCCAATTCTCAGAGTAACAATCGTACGAATGGGAAGCATAGATGCTGACACGCTAAAAATACTCCAAACCAAGCTACCGCAGTTTATGCCAAATACCCAATGCCAAATGATGCCGAAAAGCATAACCATTCCGCTAAACGCATACAGCCCAGCACGTAAACAATACCACTCCACATTAATTTTGAAAGAGATCTTAACCCAAACTCAGTCTTTAGACACTGATAAACTGCTCGGTATAACTGATGTAGATCTCTTCGTGCCCCAGTTAAACTTCGTGTTTGGCGAGGCAGAATGCCCCGGAAAAGTTGCAATAATCTCCACATATAGGCTAAGGCCCGAGTTCTATGGCAATAACCCGGATGCTAAACTTTTCGAGCTTAGAATCATAAAAGAGGCAGTGCATGAATTGGGACATACCCTTGGAATAGTCCATTGTAAAAAGCCACGGTGCGTGATGTTCTTTTCCAACGACATAGGTGATACAGACTTTAAACAAGCAACACCCTGTAGCGACTGCCTACGAAAATTAAATGCAGCCATCGCAAGCAATTAAGAAGATAAGCCTAAACTTCTACGATAGCGCACTTCAACCGCTTTAAAATTCCCTCAGCCTCAGCCAACTTAACCTTCAAAGTATACAACTTCCTAGAAGTCCTCAACTTCAGCTTAACAAAATCCTCCGATCGTCTAACCTTACAGACTCCAGCATGCTCAGAAAGCCTAACGAACTCTTCAACATCAAAGATTTCTTCTGGCAATACTCCCACGTCTCTCGTATAGGTGTAGGAAGGCAGTTAAAAGCTTAAGCCCTTTCAACGGGTAACTAAAGTTTTCTCAAGATTAACTGTAAAATTTTATGTACGGAAAACCGACAGAATTAACTGGGCTGCTCTAACGCCTATTACCAGAGCAGTGTTGAATCTTGTTTTGCTACTCACTTTCGCCTCGATGCTTGTTTTGTTATCATGCTCGTAGTCAGATATAGTTCCTCATTGAACGGGTTGGCGACGTTTATGGTGAGTGTGTTACCGGTTTATGCTTTAGCTTGGTTGAGCGGACATAGGGCAAAGGTAAAATAGTTGCGAATGCACCGTCGTTATGTTTACTCTAGTCGTTCGAGCACGTAGATTAGAACGATGTCTGTCTTACTCACAATGCCTAGAAGCTTGTCGGGTTTTGTCCTATCGACCACTGCCAACCTACCGACCCTGCTCCTATACATTTTTAGTATGGCTTCACTGACGGTTTCGTCGACGTAGGCCACTTCATAATTTTTCTCCATGATATCTGATACCGTCTTGCGTTTCCGTCCTCCCATCATACAGTCAATCAACCCCTTGAAAGTTACCATGCCTACAAGCGAGCCATCTTGTAATACTGGATACCCTTGATATCCGTAACTACCAACAATTTTGTAGAATTCCGAAATCGTTGTGTCCGGGGTTACGGTTACCACATTCCTACTCATAATCCCCCCAACAGTAACGCGATCAAAGAGGTCGGCCTTACGCTTGATGATCCCCGAATGCCTCACGTCTTCATGTCCTTTTATCAGGTCGGATCTCGTTAGGATACCTACAAGCTTCGTTTGGTTATGAGGATCGACTACAGGCAATCTTCCCACACCATAGTTCTGCATCTTGCGAAGGGCTGAATCGAGGTTCTCATGAGGGTACGTAACATGGAGCTTTCTCGTCATGATCTCTCCAACCGTTTTCGAATCAGCTTCCGCAACTGGGACCTTTAGAAGATCAGAGTAGGTAACGATTCCAGCGAGCCTTCCATCTTCAACTACTGGATACCCGAGATGCTCGGTCTTGGATACGAGCTTTGCCAGTTCCTTAACACTCGATGTTGGTGAGAGGGTAACTACTCTCTTGCTTGCCACTTTTGCAACTGGCATCTGCTCAAGCACATCGATTATGAATTCGCCTCTATGAGCTGGTGAGTCCACTCTGCTAGCTACTTGCTTTTCATATATTGTCCACTTCCCAACTAACAGGTAGGTGATACTGCAGGCGAGCATAGCTGGGATGAGGAGCGCATAATTTCCAGTCATTTCTGCGACCATGATCATAGAGGCTATTGGAACATGAGCCGCACCTGCCAAAAAAGCAGCCATCCCAACCACAACGAATGCATCTAATGCTGGAACAAATCCTGGAAAGAGAGTATTGAAGATAATCCCTATGGCCCCTCCCAGCATACCACCTATCACCAAAGAGGGAGCAAAGACTCCCCCACTTCCACCAGAGCTTATCGTTAAAGAGGTAGCTATAATCTTAAATATCCCAATCAGGAGCAAGCTTGTCAATGCTATCTTACCATAAATCGCAAGTTGTACCCATCCGTAACTTGTGCCTAGCGTTTGGGGAACGAGCAGCGCGGAGATGCCAAGTACCAGACCACCAATAGCGGGTTTTAAGTAATTCGGAATATTCAATCTCCTGAACACCTTCTCTCTCAGTCCGTAGAAGGTCTTGACATAACCTATGGCAGCTGGTGCCAACAGCAACCCTAGCATTGCGTAAAAGAACAGAGTTAACGGATTGGTGAAAACATATTCATGGGTTTGGAAGATTGGGGCGAACCCGTAAATTGAGGAGAAGACCGAATAACCTACGACTGAAGAAACAAAGGATGGTATCAACGCCTCAATCTCAAAGTCCTGCCTATAGAGAACCTCGATGCCGAAGAAGGCTCCTCCTAGAGGTACCTTGAAGATGCTTCCTACCCCAGCCGCTGCACCTGAAACAACCATGATTCTGCGATCGTGCTCGCTAAGTTTTAAGACTGAAGCCAACCATGATCCAAAACCCGCTCCTATCTGAGACATCGGCCCTTCACTGCCAGCACTACCTCCAGATCCTATGGTAATAGCTGAAGCCAAAGTTTTGATGAATGGGACTCTTCTTCTAATATAACCGCCAGCTCTGTGAAAAGACTCGATAACTGCGTCAGTCCCATGGCCTTCAGCCTCAGGAGCCAAGCTATAAACTACGAAACCTGAAAGGATTGCACCAAGGGCCGGGATCAGTGGCAGAATCCACCATTTAACGGTGCTCCAATTAGGTTCAACCAGCTCTCCCTCACCTGCTGGAAGAGGCGGGATATAACCTGCAAGGTAGCCAAGAAAGAACGCCGTAGCCTGTTGTAAAAAGAAGGAAAAGAGAGCTGCCCCTAAACCTGCAAAAACACCAATCAATACGCCATATAAGAGCCAGCGCTGCAAATATGTTAGAGAGCTCGGGAGTCGCCTTTTCAAAAGGGAATGTTCACCCAGTTAAGCTCTCTATCTTGCCAATGGTGGTATTTAGAGCCTATCTTGTTCATCTTCTACTTCGCCTGGGCGCTCTCTTTCGAGTTTTTATGCGCCCGAAATATAGCACACTAGTGGGCCGGGCCGGATTCGAACCAGCGACCTTTGCGGTGTGAACGCAATGTCCTAACCAGGCTAGACGACCGGCCCAATCATGGTTAAACTCTCCTAAAATTTAAAAACTTTAATCGGGCGGCCTCTCGAGAAAGTATAGTCCACTCCACCAAGGGGCAGATATGACTGAGCTATCTTTTCATGTGGGGTGAGAATTGGGAAGATGTTCATTTAGAGGGTTTTCCTCAAGACTAAGCCTTGACTACTTAACGCCGATCTCTCTCTTTTTCCAGCGTAGGCTACCGCCCCTGCACTTCCTGCATCTAGTAGCGGTGGTTGGATTCCTGGCTCCACATCTCCTGCAGATCTTAACATAGAGTTTGTGTTGTTGAGCTATCTGTCTCTTGAGAGGGTCTGGTATTGGCAATGTCCCTTCGCGCCATCCATTTAGCTATTTTAGTGCTTCAATTGTTATATATGAACGTGTATCTTCAATTCCATCAATAAGAGCGATCTGGCGGAGTACTGTATCTAACTTCTCACTGTCCACGATGATCAATATGTCCATATCGCCAGCTACTCTGAAAACCCTCTGAATGGGTAGTCCTGAGACAGCTTTGTACGCTTCAGTTCGTTTATGCGGGAAAACTTTAAGGAACACAAAGGTCGGGTTCGAAGAAAATCCTAGAGCTTTCAGCCCTTTTTCTGTGACATCAATAAAGCCTCTTCCAGTGCGAATAAAATTCCTATCCCTAAGCTTCCGCAGGTGCACATTTAGCGCCTGTCTAGTTATGCCGAGTTCATTTGCCAGCTCGCTTTGTTTAGTCTGGATGGTAAAAGTGGTCATTGATTTGGTTCGGTCGTATAGCATATGTAAAATGCGAAGTGGGCGTCCCGAGAGTATGTCTTTTGATGTTTTAGGCATTTATATCATCTTGCTTAAAGTTTAGAGTATCTTTACACATGTCAAGACCCAAGATAAATCTCTTTCGCCTCTCAATTGAACACCAAAATCTATTTATTCTATTAAAAATTAGGTGTATCAGCGCATCAGCGTAAAACAAAGAATACGAGGAGGAATAGAGGAATGGCCGAAACAAATGATGTTCGAGTAGGTCGGAAGCCAGTTATGAACTACGTCTTAGCGTGCATGACACAACTACAAAGCGGAGCAAAAGAAGTAAATGTCAAAGCACGAGGTAGAGCTATCAGCAGAGCAGTCGATGTTGTAGAGATCGTCAGACGTAGGTTCATGCAAGACGCGAAGATCAGAGAGATCAAAATCGGTACAGAACAGATTACTGGCGAAGAAGGCGGAGCACCAACTAACGTTAGCACCATCGAGATAATCGTAGGCAAGTAACAGACTCTAGTGATGGGCTCCTCCACCCCTCCTTTATTTTTAGAGGAGGCTGGCGGGAATGGTGAAAACCCCGCTATGCAATTTTTGTTTGAAAAGTGGTATGTTATGCCCGAAGTGTGAAGCTAGGGTAAAAACTGGCGAAATAGGCGAATTAGATATTCGTATCTCTAGACTTCTTTTAAGGCTGGAAGATAAGTATCCGTTTCTTCAAAATGTTCAGTTTTATAAAGCAGTGGAATCAGGCGCAATCTTAGCACTTTTAGTAGACCATGGTAGCCTACCTATGATGCTTAGCTATGGTGGAAAGATTATCCGTGAAATTAACGACTCGCTTGGAATGAAAGTTAGGATCCTCGAGCACGGCGGAGATCTTAGGAAATTCTATGAAGACCTAGTTGCACCAGCCAATGTAATTACCCTCAATAAAATCTGGCTTCCAGACGGTAGCATGGAAACTCGCGTCGTTTTATCTGAGCGAGGTAGAAGAAGGTTGCCTGTTAATATTAGTGCGCTTAAAGAACTTTCAAAGAAAATCCGCGGTATCACCATGCGAGTTGAATTTGAAAAATAAAGAGCATACTAGTCAAAGTGGAAATAAAATAAGTTAATCAAATCTATGAGGATCAAAGGGCCTAATTAGCGGATTGCATGTTCCATCGACGATAGCCTCTGCCAACAGTTGCCCAACAACGGGAGCCATAATCATACCATAATCATAGTATCCACAAGTTATGTAAAGCTTCTCATCGATTGAGCCTATTAAAGGTTTACTGTCAATTGTCTTATCGCATATGCCTACCCACTGCCTTAGAACTCTCAAATACCGGAAAGAAGGTATGAGCTGCAGGGTTTCACTGGCAAAATTGTGAAGAAACTCTGGGGTGCACTCTGAGAGGTCGTAGCCCTCTGACATGAAGCCCATTGTCCCCACTATTTCCCCTCGCATGGTTTGAGCTACCTCGTAGCTGACTATAGGTCTTTCTATCACTGGGTCAAGGAAGGGCCTAATAGGCTCAGAGACTAAAGCCTCCTTCCTCAAGAACGCCATCTTAAGTTTAAAGCCTAACTGTTCCAAGAGATTTCCTGAGTGGGCGCCGCAAGCTATCACAATTTTCTCCGCCTCATAAACTCCACTCTCCGTTATGATGGAAAAGCTTCCGGCAGCTTTCTGTAGGCTTTTGACCATGTTTTGCTTTTTAACCATGCCCTTCAGCCTTTTAATGGACTCAAAATATGCCCATGTCAAGGCGAAGGGGTGTATTATGGCTTCTTCTGGGTCGAAGTAGCCCCCCACTAGTCTGCCAGCGTCTATATAGGGCCACCGCTCAGCTATTTCCTCGGGGCTAAGCCAAACCTCTTTTAAGCCTAGTCCCTTATAGAAGGAGTGGGACTCCTTCAGTTGTTGCAGTTCTTCTTCGTTCTTCGCCACCAAAAGGCGGCCGCTTTTCCTAAAAAAGGTATTGACGCCCAGCTGACTTGGAAGTTTTTTATGCAGCTCTAAGCCTTTAACTGCCAGCCTAACCAGATCTTCACTTCCAAGTCTTCTCTTAAGAATTCCCATGTTCCTGCCAGTGGAGCCAGAGTTTAAGTAGCTTCCCTCCAGTATAGTGGTTTTCACACCCTTACGCAGTAAGCTGTATCCCACGCTTAGTCCCATCGCTCCTCCGCCTATAACCACTACATCGCTTTTCGAGAACACGGCTTTTCACCTTATAATTTTTATCGCCCTAACTTCATAGGCAAGTTCTGGCCATGGTACTTCCACGGTTACGACCCAGAGGGGATAAGCATTCCCATTCGCCTTGTAGGTGGGTTTGATGATTTTTCCTTCACCTACCACCTTCCCAGACCTGTTAAGCAGCAGGGCTCGCTCTCCTATATGTGGCGATGGAAGCAACTCATAAGGCATAGTTACATATCCCTTTTCCTTAACGATCTGCTGGCAGAAAATCGCTAGGCCAGGGCATATCGATACGCAGAGAGTGCAGCCAGTACACTTCTTCCAGTCTACGCTGGGCGGCTTGCAGAGCGCCTCTTTCCTGATAGCTTTCACCGGACAAATATAGGCACATGGGTTGCATGGCATTTCCTCCATGCACTCTATTACCGCTATTCTATTCTTTTTCATTATGCCTTCTGGTGGAAACACTCCTAGTTGTTTCAGCTCCTCAGTTTTATAGTAGCCCCTGTGCAACGGGCCCAGCTCCTCCTCAGCCATGGCTAACCACCTATGTCCTCTATGTTTTCAATCGTTATTTCCTTTAGAGCGGCTTTCACTGCAGAGCTGAAGGGCGATGCCCGTTCCTCCTCTAGGGCTCTCTTATACTCCTCAATTTTAGCCCAAGCAACTTCATCCTCGTAGCCCATCGATATGACGGCATGGAGGCCTGCTACGCCGCCTTCTAGGACAGCTGTTGTAGCTTCTTCAATGCCAGCGCAGTCTCCAGAAATGTAAACATTCTTTTTAACTCGATAGTATTTGTCTCTCACAGGCACGAAGCCGCCTAGCTGAGGAGCATAAACTATTTTCGGCTTAAACATCTGCACTAAATCATAGGTGGGGTTAAGACCTATACCTAGGCATATGAAGTCGCAGTCAATTTTTTTCTCCGTTCCTGGTATGGGGTTATATTTTTCGTCTATCTTTATAATTATCGCGCCTTCCACTCTATCTCTACCTAGGGCTTTTAGTATTGTATGCCGAGTTATTATGGGCACTCCAAGCCTCGTAACCTTAGCAGCATGTACAAAGTATCCTCTTATGCGTCTAAAGCTGGGAGCCATGATGGCTTTCATGTTAACTCCTGCCTGTAATAGGTGGTAGGTTACTATCAGGCCGACGTTGCCCGTGCCAACCATCAACCCATGCCTTCCAGGCTTAATACCATAAACATTTAGTAAGGTTTGCACGCCTCCTGCACCATAGACCCCTGGAAGGTCATTGTTTTCAAACACAAGCATTCTTTCATAGGCTCCTGTGGCAATCAAATATTTTTTAGCTCTCACTTTAAGCAAGGTGTCATTTCCCTTCAGCATAAGCATTAAGTTTTCCTGTGGATAGTAGGCTAAAGCGCTGGTGTTAGTGAAAACTCTGACTGACTTCATCTTCAATATTTTTCCCACCATTTCCTCACCTAGCTTAAAGCCACGTTTACCCGCGGCATACTTAACATCGCTAAAAAAAGTGTGGGTCTGCTTAATTAGCTGCCCTCCAAGTCTATCTTTATCATCAACTAATATGACGTTCTTACACAGCTGCCCAGCCTCTATGGCAGCTGAAAGCCCAGCTGGTCCTGCGCCCACTATCAGAAGTTCCGCGGACAACTCTTCATCGCCTTTCTTCCCTACTTCTCCCCGCACACGTTTAGGAAGAGAGCCAATGCCGGTAAACTGCCGCATGACTTTCATAGCAGGCTTATAGATGAAGCTTGGCCTCGTAAACATTTTAATGTAGGTAAGAGGCGAGAGTTTCATCCTGTTTAGCAATGGTGCAAGCTTGTCGGTGAAGCTTCTCTGTAGTTTCACCCTCATACCATCTCCTACTCTAACCACGCAAGTTTTAACGTTTGGTACGCCATCTACTTCCATCATACATGAGTTACAGCGGCCTATAGCGCAGAAAAAGCCCCTAGGACTGTGATACTTTATGCTCCTGCTAAAAACTCTCACCCCGCTGGCGTATAACGCAGCTGCTACTGTTTCGTTCTCGTAGGCCTTAAGGGGTTTTCCATCAAAGTAAATTGTTAACTCTCTACCCCTCTCAAATTTTAGAATGGGATGTTCTGAAATTCTCCAGTCTTCCATGGCATTTCACTGCATTTTTACTTCTTCTTTATAGCCTTATAGGCTGCTTAGTGGTATTGGATCTATGGGCGGCCTTATGACAGTAGTTTTCATGGCCTCCCCAGACCTTCTTCTTCTCAATATATCTAGAACGAGTGGTAGACAGGTCTTACCTTGGCAGAAGCCAGTTGTCACTCCAGTTATTCTTTTAAGGGTTTCAAGGTCATCGTAGCCAGCATCTATGGCAGCTTCAATGTCTTCTTCGGTAATATCGTGGCAACGGCAGACAATTTTTTTCGTTTATTTTCCCCTTTTCTACTACAGATATTAGACTTTTTATTAATATTCGTGAAGGGTGAACTATGTGAAGCCTCATGGCGACGCCAGGCGATATGAACTCAGAGCCCACATCATCCGCAAATATTTCCGCACCCAGTTGGGCTCTCTAAACACAATGCCCATTGACTACATTGAGTATATGATGGGCCACATGGTCAGCACCTACAATGATATCAAATCGAAGGGCGTAGAATTTCTCAGAAACTTATACGCTCAAGCCGGTCTCAGCATAAAACCGAGAACCAAGCTCTCAAAAATCGAGCAGCTTAAACTGATGATTGAAGCCTGGGGAATGAACCCCAACGAAATCCTCAGCAAGGAAGCACTAGCAATGCCCCATAGAACCGTGATAGTAGAGCAGAGGGAGATAGAAATTCTAAATCAAGCCTTAAAACAAGCCATACTCAAGGAGCTACAACAAACTTGAAAACGGTATATTCGAATCTAGACACTGGAAAACCCAAGCTTATTTCAATGTGAAAATGTTGATATGAATAGCACGGACACCATCGCTGTATGGGAGCAAAAGGAAATTGCCAACAGATAGCCTTGGGAACTGGCGTCGCACACACCTTTCTTCTGAGATAAGTCCTAAGCTTGATGGAAAGAAGGTCACAGTTTTCGGCTGGGTGCAAGAGATCCGCGATCTTGGCGGAATCAGATTCGTAGTGCTACGTGATAAAGAAGGGATCATACAAGTAACGATGCCACGTAACAAAATAAACCTCAAAACAATGGAGAAAGCTGACACTTTGCAAAAGGAGTTTGTTATTGGCGTTAAAGGATCTGTGAAAAAGATAAGTAAAGCCCCTCATGGTGCTGAAATTATTCCAGACGAAATCAAAATTCTCAACAAAGTTCAACATCCTATGCCAATGGATCCAACTGGACGAGTTCCAGCGGACCTAGATGTCCGGTTAAACATGCGTATCTTGGACTTGCGTCGTCCAGAATCCCAAGCAATATTTCATATCAGGCATTTCACTCTGAGAGCCATACGTGAATACTTTATAGAAAACGGTTACATCGAAGTGAACACCCCCAAAATGATTGCCTCAGCCACAGAGGGCGGAGCATCCCTCTTCCCAATCGCCTACTACGAACGAGAAGCTTTTCTCGCTCAAAGCCCCCAGCTCTATAAAGAACAGTTGACAAGCGTTTTCGAGAAAGTTTTTGAAATAGGGCCCATCTTCAGGGCTGAAGAGTCTGATACCCCTAGGCACTTGGCAGAAGTCACCTCAGTTGATATGGAAGCCGCTTTCACCACTGCCGAGGAAGCAATGAAAGTTGCTGAGGAGCTTACCTGTCACGTGTTAAAGACTGTTAAAGAAAAATGCGCTGAAGGTCTGAAGATTCTAAAGCGAAAGTTGGATGTCCCGAAGACTCCGTTCGAAAGGTACACCTACGATGAAATCTTGAAGGAATTGCGGAATGCGAACATAGCGGTCAAGTGGGGGGAGGACATTCCTACTCCTGCGCTTAGAACTTTAGGCGAACTGCATAAAGGGTTCTATTTCATAACCGACTGGCCCACCGAGGCAAAGCCCTTCTACATTAAGCCCCGCGATGACAATCCGAAACTATGTGAAGCATTTGACTTCATGAAAGGTTGGATCGAGATCGCCTCTGGAGGGACTCGTGTCCACTCAAAAGATCTGTTGATCAGTCGACTAAAAGCCCAGAAACTCGAACCCCGCTCATTCGAATATCATCTTAAAGTCTTTGATTATGGAATGCCTCCACATGCTGGCTGGGGGCTAGGGCTGGACCGCCTCCTTATGGTTATTACTGGAAAAGAAAATATCCGCGAAGTTGTCCTATTTCCACGCGACCGCTGGAGGCTAACCCCCTAGAGGAGCTGCCTCTATGCCCGCCGACTTCCTTTATGAGCTAGTAAGAGCAGTAATCGCGCTCTTCATCATAGTCGATCCACTGGGCAATGTTCCGATATTCATCGCTCTTACCGAAAAAATGAACAAAAACGAGAGGAAAAGCGCATTCCACACCGCCATATGGGTGGCATTCGCCCTCCTCGTAGCCTTCGCTGTCACCGGACAACAGGTATTGAACTTCTTCGGAATCTCGCTGCACAGTTTCCTGATCGCCGGAGGAATCCTTCTACTAGTGTTAGCAATAAAAATCCTGATCTCAGGATGGCATGAAAGAGCCCTATCACCTAAAAGCGTAGGCGCAGTCCCGATCGCATGCCCGCTCCTAGTCGGACCAGGCGCTATCACCACCACCATCGTAATTCTGCAAACCGCAGGCATATTAGTCACACTGCTAGCAGTACTGGTTATCTTCATTTTCACATGGATCGTACTGAGCTTCATCGAACCAATCTACAAGTTCCTAGGAGAAACCGGTTCAGTGGTAATCGCCAGGATAATGGCTATGCTCCTTGCCGCTATTGCCGTAGGCTTCATAATCCAAGGAATAGAGCACTATCTTACAATAAGATCTTAGAAAACTACAGCAGTGGCAGCTTGCCAGTCACTTTATCCACTAACTCTGCTGGTGCTGGGCCGATCCCTAGGCATGTGGTCGTTCCAGGCGGGAGCTCAGTTAAACCACGATCCTCAATTAGCGCGGTGGGTAGATCAAGCGATTTGGCTTTCTTTTCAAGCTCAAGTAATTCTTCTTCTGATTCAGCTTGGACCGTTATCTTACACTGTCCCTCTCTTATCCAACTCTCCCACCATTCTCTATGCTTCTTTCTAGCCTCTTCGCCTGCGGTTACAGCTGCATGCGCCGCCTGTGCTGCGATTTTGCCTTCGCTCATCCTCAAGTCAGTGCGGACGACAATCACTTGCTTATACTTAAAAACCAGCAACGTAAATCCCGTAATCTAATTAATGCGCATCAATCAACATTCATTCTCTAGACATGAAGGTTGTTAAGTCTTGCCAAACAAGGAAGCAGTTGACATCGCGGTGATTGGCGCTGGGCCTGCTGGGCTGATTGCGGCTAGAGAAGCAGCCAGAAAAGGCGCTGAGGTGATAGTTCTAGAAGAACATGAAGAGATAGGAGTTCCAAGCCATTGCGCTGGGCTGCTCAATGTTGAAGGACTAAAACGAATTGGCATAACACCTGAAAAAAGTTTTATCCAAAGTGAAATCAGAGGCGCCCATTTCCATTCTCCAAGCGGATCAGAGTTTACAGTTGAAAGCCGTCAAGTCAAAGCCTTCGTGGTTGACCGCATAATTCTCGATAAAGTTTTAGGTAGTCATACCACCAATGCTGGCGCAGATATAAGGTTAGGATCAAAAGTTTCAGGGCTAATATTCCGAAACAAACACGTATCTGGCGTAAAAGTCAATGGCACCAGTCTAAATTCAAAGATTGTTATCGATGGAGAGGGAGGTGTCTCAAAGTTTGTGAGGGAGGTTGGATTAAAATCTCCTAAAAAAATCTTGCCAGCAATGCAATTTGAAGTTGAATGGCAGAATACGACTCCCGAGTTTGTAGACATATTCGTCGGCCGGAAGATTGCCCCAGACTTTTTCGCATGGATTGTGCCAACTGGATCTGGTTCGGCTAGAGTTGGACTAGCCTGCCACTACTCCAATCCTCGAAGACTGCTTGAAATATTTATCAAGCGTGAGTTAAAAAAATGCAAGGTTAAAGCTATCAAAGGCGGAGCTATTCCGATTAGTGGTCCGATTCCAAGAACCTATGCTGAAAGATTCCTCGTAGTAGGCGATGCTGCTGGACAAACAAAACCAACAACAGGAGGCGGGGTCATTACTGGTGGTATATGTGCTGGAATTGCCGGAGAGGTCGCAGCTAATGCCGTGGCAAGGAGCGACTTCTCCGCTGGATGCTTGAAAGCATATCAAGACGGCTGGAAAAAGGAGCTAGGTAAAGAATTTTTAACCATGCTTTTTGCACGTAGAACCCTAAATCTCCTATCCGATAGGACTATGGACAAAATCTTCAGAGCAATCATCGAAAATGAGTTACAACGCCTAATCGAAGAGAAAGGCGACATTGACTTTCAAAGTGAGGTTCTTCGTGCGCTGGTATGCAATCCGGCTGTAATCAAAGTTTTATTCGCCGTAATAGGTGACTTATTATAGAGAGGAGGTCGAGATTATGTCCGCAAAATGGGGATTGAGGTTCTTTCAAGCTTCGCTTATCCACGGTATAATCGCAGCCGTATGGACAGGACTTTGGATCATACCTGGGCTAAATCTCACAAGAATAGTGGCAGCTGGCTGGCCTGGAACTTTCCACTTTGTGGCGTATTTCGCATACTTATGCATTGGATTCTTAAGTATGGCCGTCTTTGGTGCTGCATACCATCTCATACCACAAATAGCGAAGAAGCCCTTGTATAGCGAGAAACTGGCACTTACGCACTTTGTCTTGATTAACCTTGGAGTTGTCGCGAGCTGGTTACTTGCAATAGTAGGGACTACAGGTGGGACTCTCCTGATGGCTAAGGCCAAGACGGAAGAAATCCATATTGCAATAGTGGGATTCAGTGAGCCGATAGCGATATTCTTGACAATCGGTGTACTCGGAGTGCTTGTGGGTATTCTGAACCTTATACTAACATCCAGAAAATAAACGCCCAACCAAGTCCGCTGCTTAGATCCTGTCTACGAATCGCTTTATACTTCAGATGCCGCAAGTCTAGGCATCATCTTTGATAGGACCTAAAAATCGCAATGGATAAATAAGTGAGTTCTGTGAATAGAGGTCTTTCACTTGAGGCGTTTGACACGTGAGTGAAACGAAAGAAGTTAAAATGCCATCATGCATCTGGTGTGGCAAGATGATTGTCCCAGGAGAGAAGGCTGTCAAATTCCCATGTCCTGGATGCGGAGAGATCGTACTCTGGCGGTGTGAACGCTGCCGCCGATTCGGACGCCCATACAAATGCCCAAAATGTGGATGGAGCGGACCTTAATGGCGAAAATTCTCGTTACAATTAAAATCTTCCCCAAAGAAGCTGGGGGAAATTTGGAGGAATTAAAACAGCAAATCCAGGAGGCTTTGCCAAGCGACGTCTCGGTTCACAAATTCGATGAGGAACCAATTGCATTTGGACTGGTAGCTGTGGTCGCCCATATAATTATGCCCGAAGAGAAAGCGGGTATAGTTGATATCGTGGAAAAAGCCATTCGCGCTATTTCGAGCGTAAGTGAACTTCAGGTTGCTATGGTGAGAAGAGTGTGAACTACCCCACGCTTCGCAGGAGGACTCCCCGCCGACAAAGTTAAACTTTACATTTCCAAAACATGATTTAGAAAGTTTAAATACGGCAGTTGGGGTTTGATTTCTCAACGCGCATCTGCTTATATCGGTGAAATCTGCATGTCATCCAAAGAGCTCCAATTAAAAGTGGATGAAGCTAGGCAACGCGATGTTGCTAGGGGCAAGGCTAGAATTAGCAATGAAGCTATGCAAGCCCTAGGAATATCGGCAGGAGATATTGTTGAAATTAAGGGTAAACGAGCTACTGCCGCAGTTGCATGGCCAGCCTACCCTGAGGATCAGGATAAGGCGATCATTAGGATTGATGGTTTGATAAGGAGAAACGCTGGTGCGGCCCTAAACGAATACGTTGCTGTTAGAAAAACCGATGTTAAGACAGGTCAAAGCGTCACGTTAGCGCCGCTTGATATGCGCCTAAATGTTGATGATGATTTCATGAACTTCGTTAAAAGCCGACTGACCGAAATGCCAATAGTTGAGGGCGACACTCTATTCCTGACAATTTTGGGAAGCGCTATCCCTCTGACTGTTGTCAGAACCCGTCCTCACGGCATAGTAAAAATTGTGGACACCACCTCGCTACAGGTCATGAGTGAACCAGCTGCAGAGAAGAAAGGAATCCCCAGAGTAACCTACGAGGACATCGGTGGGCTGCATGAAGAAATCCAACGCATAAGAGAGATGGTTGAGCTTCCCCTACGCCACCCAGAACTCTTCCAACGCCTAGGAATAGAGCCTCCGAAAGGGGTGCTCTTAATGGGTCCGCCTGGCTGTGGAAAAACACTGCTAGCGAAGGCAGTTGCTAACGAATCAGATGCAAACTTCTTCTCAATTAACGGACCTGAAATTATGAGCAAGTTTTACGGCGAGTCCGAGGCAAGGCTTAGAGAAATTTTCCAGAAGGCTCAGGAAAGCTCACCGGGCATCATATTTATCGATGAAATCGATGCGATTGCGCCCAAACGCGAAGAAGTCACTGGTGAGGTGGAACGTCGTGTTGTGGCGCAGTTGCTAGCCCTTATGGACGGGCTTGAAACAAGAGGAAACGTCATCGTAATAGGCGCCACAAACATGCCGAACATACTTGATCCAGCTCTTCGAAGACCTGGCAGGTTTGATCGAGAAGTCGAAATCGGCGTGCCAGACAAAAAGGGGCGATATGAAATACTGCAAATTCACACCCGCGGCATGCCCTTAGCGAATGATGTTGAGTTGAGCGCTCTCGCGGATCTAACACTTAGTTATACTGGCGCTGACTTGGCATCGCTCTGCCGGGAAGCGGCGATGAAAGCCCTACGCAGATATAGAGATCAAATCGATCTTGAGGAAGAAAGGATTCCACCTCAGATTCTGGAGAAAATGGAGGTCACAATGGACGACTTTAAGGCGGCATACCGTGAGATCACCCCCACTGCTATGAGGGAAGTTTACATCGAAATCCCAAGCGTATACTGGGATGATATCGGTGGGCTAGAAGATGTTAAACACCGTCTACGGGAAAGCGTGGAGTGGCCATTAAAGAAGCCCGAGATCTTTAAGCGGATGGGAATTCGCGCTCCGAAGGGCATCATGCTTTTCGGTCCGCCCGGCTGTGGGAAGACCCTGTTGGCTAAGGCTGTTGCAACTGAAAGCGAAGCTAACTTCATCACAATTAAAGGACCCGAAATCTTCAGCAAATGGGTCGGAGAATCGGAGAAAGCCATTAGAGAAGTTTTCCGAAAAGCAAGAATGGCGGCTCCAGCGATAATATTCTTCGACGAGTTTGACTCAATTGCGCCGAGAAGAGGAATGGGCTATGCTGATTCAGGAGTTACTGAACGGGTCATTAGCCAACTGCTCACCGAGATGGATGGAATTCTATCACTCGACAACATCGTAGTCATAGCCGCCTCAAACCGGCCAGACATACTAGATCCTGCCGTGTTGCGGCCTGGCAGATTTGACCGGCTGATTTATGTGCCAGCCCCAGACGAGGAGGCGCGCCTTCAAATATTCAAACTCTACACAAAAAATATGCCACTAGCCAAGGATGTTGACCTAAACAATCTCGCTAAGAACACAAAGGGGTACTCGGGGGCCGACATTGAGTCCCTTTGCAGAGAGGCTGCCATGAATGCCTTGCGAAGAAGCGTTGAAGCGAAAGAAGTAACTGCTGAGGACTTCAAGAAGGTTATGGAGAAAATTGGACCGACCATAAGCACTGAAATGGAATCATGGTACCAAAGCATAAGTCAACAATTTAGAAAGACCGAAAGAGTAGCACCCACGCCCACCATTGCCTAATTTGAGAGTGCTTAACTATGTCTCAGCTTTGGGGAGCCCGCCCAGTTTATACAGCTATAATTGAGCTTTTAGAAAAGAAGCAGGGAGCCTCAACCGATTCGGAGCTCTTCAAAGCATTAAAGGACATGTACGGCGATCTCAGCCTAAGCGAGTTCCACAAAGCCCTCATGAAACTCGAAATAGGAGGCTTGGTTCACGTTTCAAGTCTGACCAAAACAAAGAAACGTGTTGAACTCCTACGGAAACCCGTAGAAGAGAAAGGAACGAGCTGAATTGGGCGTTGACCTGAAAGACCTCGTCACCAAAAAGCCAATCGTATTAGAAAATCTAAGCGGCAAAACAATCGCCATAGACGCCTACAACGCCCTATACCAGTTTCTCGCCATCATCCGACAGCCAGACGGCACCCTCCTAATGGACCGCCAAGGCAGAATCACAAGCCACCTGTCTGGACTGCTCTACAGGAATTCTAACCTCCTAGAAAAAGGAATCAAACCCGTATACGTCTTCGACGGTGAACCTCCAGCCATAAAAGAGATGGAGATCAAACGCCGAAAAAAGGTGAAAGAAGAAGCTTCAATCAAGTATGAAGAAGCCCTAAAAAAAGGAGAACTAGAAACCGCCCGAACCTACGCCCAAGCCACAGCCCAACTCAAAGACACAATGGTTGAAGATGCAAAGAGGCTTCTAACTCTGCTCGGCATCCCCTGGGTTCAAGCCCCATCTGAAGGTGAAGCCCAAGCTGCCTACATGGCTGTAAAAGGGTCAGTATGGGCCGCCTCCAGCCAAGATTACGACGCATTACTATTTGGAGCACCCAGACTAGTCCGAAATGTAACCATAACCGGTAGACGAAAGCTCCCTCGCAAACCAGTCTTCATCGAAGTAGTCCCTGAGGTTGTAGAATTAAACCAAGTACTATCCGAACTAGGCATAACACGAGAGCAACTAGTCGAACTCGGAATTCTAATCGGAACAGACTATGACCCCGATGGGGTGAAAGGCATTGGACCCAAAACAGCGCTAAAACTCCTCAAAGAATACAAAAGCCTAGACAAAGTCATTCCCCAACTAAAAGAAGCCGACTTCCCAGTTGAGCCAGCAAAGATCAAAGAAATATTCCTAAAACCAAGCATAACCAACAGCTATCGGCTTGAATGGAAAACCCCGGATGCAGATGGCATAGTACGATTCCTATGCGGAGAGCGAGACTTCACAGAAGAAAGGGTCAGAAACGCCCTAGAAAAAGCAATAGCAGGCATAAAAGAAGAAAAAGCTAAAGTTTCGCTCGAAAGCTTTTTCCAACCCTAAACATCTTTCCAGCCATATTTCCCACGCAATAAGACAAACGCCACTGAACAGATGCTTTTGGTGGTGACTTTTCCTGTCGCTGACTTTTCGATCAAAAGCAACTCCTGATACATATATGGCCCTCCAACTGGGATTGTGAGTATTCCGCCTGGCTTCAGCTGCTCGATCAAAGGTTGGGGGACATCAGGAGCTGCGGCTGTTACAAAAATTCTATCATACGGCGCTTTTTCCGGGTACCCCTTAGACCCATCGGAATTAATTATCGTTACCCTGTCACGGTACCCTGTTTTCTCCAAATTTTTCTCTGCTGAAAACGCAAGGGTAGGTATGATCTCTACGGTATACACATGCCCCCACTTCTTAGAATTCACATTACTTGGCGCTACAATTTCCGCAACCAAAGCAGCATGATACCCACTACCCGCACCTATCTCAAGCACCCTATGCCCCACCTCAAGCCTCAACGCCTCATTCATAATCGCACACATATGGGGTGCACTTATAGTCTGTCCCGATCCAATCGGAAGTGGGCTGTCAATATAGGCATGACTTTTCATGCCAGCTGAGACGAACTCCTCCCTCGGAACAAGCCTCATCGACCTTATGACACTCGGGGTCTTCAGTATCCCACTCGCAATCAAGTTGTTAACTACTCGTTCCCGTTCAACCTCAAATTTCGACATACCCGCTCAGACCAAACCAACAACCACTATTCCGTTAGGAACTTAGAAGCTTTAAAAACATATAATCTGTCTATCAACTCTGTTATTGAAGGGGCCCGTAGCCTAGTTGGATAGGGCGTCGATCCCGATGAGGGGAGCGCAAGCCTCCGGAGCCGAAGGTCCGGGGTTCAAATCCCCGCGGGCCCGCCAGAATTTTTACTCCCTAGCTAGAACCTAAGTTGGTTCGCTTGTGACATCGGGAGGATGAACTCAATGAAGCTTAAAAAAATAATGATGCCTGTAAGAAAGCGGAACTCCTGGCGGAACGTTCCTAGCGGAACTCCTCCGCATAACCCCTTGGAATCATTGGCTTCCCGCAGCATACTACATCGCATTCAGCACCGCAGCTGCAGTCCGTGTCGAATACTGCGACGGCTCCGCATGATGTGCATTCAAATTTCTTTCCTTTCATCTTAGCCAAATTGAACACCTACACACTACTTCAATTTCGGTTCTTAAAAGAGTTGTGAAGGTTGGTGCGACCTCGGCGGAACCAGAATAATGGACACGCATGTCGGAACCGATTCCACGCGTATGCTGAGGCACTGTCTGGGTATAAGCTATTCAACGACTTTTAGGAGTTTGTGGGTCAGCCCTTTTTTCTTGAGTTTACATATTACTTTTCTGCCTTCTTTGTGAGTGGTGATCAGTCCAGCGTTGGCGAGTAGGCTGATGTGATACGAGACGGTGGGCTGGGAGATTTTCAGAACGCTTATTAGTTCGCAGACGCAGTAGTCGCGTTTTTCAAGGTTTTGCAGTATTTTGATTCGCATAGGGTCAGCGAGAGATTTGAAAATCTTTGGTAAGTATGTAATGGCGCGTTCTTCTTCAACCTCTAACATTTTCTTTTAGCTCTCAGGTTTTTGGTAGAATTTCTTAATTCAAATACTCTGATAGGCACCGACACTACCTTCTGTACTCTAGCATAAGTTGCCGCAGAATTTTCACAACCTCTTCCGTTTCCGGAAATTCGATGGCATTCATTGGGCACAGTTTGGCACATGCGGAGCATCCGACAACACAGTTGAATGGATGTACAACTTTCGGTCTTTTCCTTAGCTTATCCCATCTATTCGTAGACGCCATATTGGGATTAGAATTCTCTTCCACAATGAATACATCATTTTTACAAAACGCAACACACGTCAGGCACCCATGGCATTTGTCTCTGTTGATTGTTGGAAACCAAGGTATTTTTTCTCTAGGAACGCCAGAGTACACAGGAATCACCTATGATCCAGCCGCTTTCTTAATCGTTTCCTCCACTTTCTTGAAAGCTTCATCGGTGGTCATCCCCCTTACATCTAGGGGGAAGAACTGTTTTTTCATATCTACGTCATTTTTCTCGAAAGCCTCTTTGAACAACTTCATTTGCATGGCTGGCGCGCAGCCACCAACGACATATTTTCCATCATTTTTAAGGTAGTCATTCCAGAATCTGTCCCCGTCCTCCACACATAGTTGGGGATGAACAATCGCGTACTCCACTGGAAGTGCTAGCCTCACACGGTTAACTAGTTCCCATATATTCAATTTCGCAAAACCTGGGCATACTCCTGTACAGACGCACAACACAAACCTTGGTTTTCCACTCATATCGTTGCCTCCTGAGATGAAGGGTGAAGTTTTATATCAATATATTTAAATTTTTCGATTTATTATCTGAGCCTGGTTTATGCGGAGGGAAACGAGTGATCGAAAAGAGGATGAGAGAACATAGCCTTCAGGAGATCTCACCGGCCTAAAGCGTTAAGGATGTAGAAGGAGTAGTATTCTCACCATGCGAAATTCTGCCTTAGGTAAGCAGTTAGAACGACTAGTTGAGTCTGGTTTATCCCCAATTCAAGATGTTTCAAAGTATACGACAAACCTAAAGGAACTTACGGAGGAAGCTGCGGCTCATATCTGCACAAGCTGAGGGTAGATTCATAGTCTATAACATCACCGATATAGGGAGAATGCTACTACTTGCATGTGACAGGATTGAATCAACAATTCCTGCATCAAAAGTCAAGTAGATAGGTGAACGGTTGGTTTCGAGTAGCCCTATGAGGAGGCGCAGTTCTGGCGATGTTGAACAAAGAAGGTGGATTGCAATGAACTTAAGAATTCTGCTTTATGCGATCATCGGCGGAGTAATAATCACCCTGTTGACAGGTCTAATCCCAAATACAAGCCCCGAATTGTTGGGCGCGCTCCATTATGGATATCCTTTCCCATGGTTTATTCGCATTGTATATCCACAGTTCCCTTGGCATATCAACGAGATTAACCTAATTAATGACATAGCCTTCTGGAGTGTTACTGCTACCATAGTGCTGTTAGTCTTAAAAAGGGTAAGAAAGATTAGCGCGCGATGAAAAAAGTATGACTGGCCCCCATAGGGCTTCCAGAAGTCAGCAACAAGGAGAAAAACGGTTATTGACATGTAACTCATTCGCCGAGTTTCGGGAAGAATGTAGAAGGTATCTACAAAACTCCCTGATCAAACTCTATCCAAAATTAAAAGTTCCGGAAATTTCATTTGAAATCCCGCCAAACCCCGAATTCGGCGAACTAGCCTCATCCCTCTGCTTTGACCTGGCTAAGGAGCTGAAAATCAAGCCAATAGCCTTAGCCGAGAAGATAGCTCAGACAATTGACAAATCAAAATTCAAACTAGTCGAAACGGTTAAACCAGCTGGAGCTGGATACATCAACTTCCACGCAAATCACGCAAAACTCGCAAAGTTGGCTGTAGAGTGCGCTATTAAGCAGCCTTCATACGGCTACATCAAAGTCGCTAAGCCACTGCGGGTGATCGTGGAGCATACCAGCGCCAACCCCATTCACCCCCTCCACATAGGTACCGCGAGGAACCCTTTACTTGGAGATGCTTTAGCTAGGATCCTAAAGGCCAAGGGCCACAAGGTCTCACGGCATTTTTATATTGATGATACTGGACGCCAAGTTGCAATTATAGCATATGGCTACGAAAAACTGGGTATGCCTAAATTCAAACCAGAAGTTAAACCAGACCAGTTCATAGGTCACATATATGCTATGACATGCTGCCTTACAGAAATTCAAAACCTCAAGAAACAGGTCAAAGAACTCCAACAAGGAGAACAGCTAAAGAAACTTCAATGCGAACTTGACGACTGGACAACTGCTGCCGCCGATCTCGAAAAAAAGGATCCTGCCATATTTAACAAGCTTCTAAAAGAAATTAACAAAGACGAGAATCCTGAAGCCAAGATAAACGACCTCATGAAACGTTATGAAGCCGGCGAAAAAAACGCCAAGAAGCTTTTCAGGACGGTGAGTCAACTCTGCCTAAAAGGCTTCAGAGAAACATTGGAGCGCGTAGATGTCGCATTTGATTCATGGGATTGGGAAAGCGACTTCGTGTGGAACAGCAACGTCTCTAAAGTCATGCAACAGCTAAAAAAGACAAAATATGTTTTCGAAACTGAAGGCGCTCTAGAACTAAACACCGAACAAGCAGCTCAAACCCTCAACCTAAAACAGCGTCTAGGCATACCCGCAGACTACCCAACTCCCTCCTTAACCCTAACTCGTTCAGATGGCACAACCCTCTATACCACACGCGACATCGCATACAGCCTCTGGAAATTCAAGCAGGCAGACCGAGTCATAAACGTAATAGGGGTGGAACAGTCCCTCGCACAACTCCAACTCAAAATCGCTCTCGCTGCTTTCGGTCAGATCAAGCTTGCTGAGAACCAAACTCACTTCGCATTTGGGCTGGTTGAACTGCCGGGCCACAAAATGTCAGGCCGCAGGGGAAGATACATTACTTTCGATCAGGTAATTGACGACTCGATCAAAAGAGCCTACGAAGAAGTTTCAAAACGCTCTCCCCTCCTCACTGAGAAAGAAAAACAGAAAATAGCCAAATTCGTTGGAATAGGCGCAATCAAGTATGCCATGACCTCAGTCGAACCGGAGAAAAACATAGTGTTCACATGGGACCGAGTCCTAGACTTTGAAAAAAACAGCGCCCCATTCATCCAGTATGCACATGC
>CAYPFQ010000006.1:21158-41537 GCA_964410135.1 uncultured Candidatus Bathyarchaeia archaeon | reverse complement strand
TGCGCAGCCGTGTAAACGCTCCCTACTCCACAAATGTATTGGGTAACTCTCAGCGCTTCTGCTATCTCCTCTTTCGTAGCGCCAGCTTGCATCGCTGCCTGAGCCAACGCCTTTACACCCTGAACAGCTCCGTGAGATGCGTCCAAAGCCATTGCGATGAGGAGCTTAAACTTCTTGGGCAGGGCGCCGTCAGCGAGGGCAAGCTCTCTGGTATTTTCGACTAGTTTGAGAAGCTCTGGATCGAGTTTCTCAAAAATCTTCAAAGGATGTTCAGACATCCATACTCACCTCTCTTCAACTAATTAGATTTGATACTTAGATAAAGTTAAGTTAACCAAGGAGAGCTCAGCTTAAAATATTATTGAATGTCTCAATAGTTCAAGTGGGTGTAAGTGGATGATAATTGCCGAGATTAGTGTGGTGCCTCTTGGAGAAGGAACAAGCGTCAGCCGATTCGTCAAGCTCGTTGTGAATGAACTCAAAAAATCAAAACTCAAAACATTCTCAGGACCAATGTGCACCTCAGTTGAAGCCGCGAGCCTAGATGAGGTCTTCGCCGCTGTGAAGGCAGCTCACGAAGCCGTCATCAACGCTGGTGCAAAAAGGGTAGTCACTACGCTTAAGATCGATGACAGACGGGATAAGCAAGCGACGATGATAACAAAGATGGAAGCTGTCAAGTAAGATTACCTCTGCCAGTTGTGCAACGTTATGGCATAGGTGATGTAGAAGAGAAAATAAATTTAGTTAGCTTATTTTCCTCTTCTAAGCGAGGGTGAATTGCATACTTATATTTCTTCCAGCCTCAGAATTGGTGCGGGGAGTGGGATTCGAACCCACGAAGGCCTACGCCACGAGGTTTCTTCGAGTATTCACCTAAGCCTCGCCCCTTAGACCAGACTTGGGAATCCCCGCATATTGGTGCTCCGGGCGGGAGTTCCAGCAGGGGTTTTCCACCGCTTTTGGACCCGCGATCAACGGCTCGAAAGGCCGCTATGCTTTCGGCGCCTTGTTGGTTGTAACTCAGCTTAACCGGGCTACACCACCGGAGCATTATGAGTCATGGAAGTTGAAACAAGATAATACTAAAATCCTTTGTGGTAGTCATTGAGTCGGTTGCCTCTGAGTTCTTTTATGCTGACAATTAAACAACAAAAAATTTTAAAAACGAGCCATGCACCGTTGAGTCTTGAAGGGCCCATAGCTCAGCTTGACCGTTGAATTAAAGTCACGGTCCTGAAAAGGTTAGAGCGACAGAGCCTCGTTGAAGCTCATAACCTGTAAGGTAGAGGGCAGTCCTCTATCTGGGGAATGGTCAAGGGTTCGAATCCCTTTGGGCCCACCAACTTTCTGATGTTCATGATCGTTTGTCATGGCGGTTTTTCTACTCTGAGCTTGAGGGCCGTGAGGATACCTAGCGATACCGGCGTGGAGAGTAGTTTTCCCTCTTTTAAATTTATTCTGAGAATTTTTTTATTGGCGCCGACGGACGGATTTTCGGAGTTTCCCTCGAACCGTCGACCAACGGGTTAACAGCTTCAGCCTTATGGCTTTTTGTTCCAATAAGTCCGCTGCTCTACCTTCTGAGCTACGTCGGCGCCGTTTTACTTGGAGAGGTTCAGCGCTATTTATCTTTTCTACTTCATCTTAAACGTGAGAAGCATGAATCCGGTAGCAGCGACTATGATGCCGGTGAGGACGAACATCCAGTAGTATACTCTCATGTTGCCTATGGCAGAATAGGTTGTTTGAATCATGAGCAGTCCGATTATGACCAGGCTAAGCCCTAGAGCCCGTATGAACGTGTTTATTCTTGTTGGTTTCTTTAATTCGCTCACTTTGAATTCCTCTTCCTTAAGTAGTAGTAAACTGTCCTCAGGGGGATGCCAGTTTTTTTTGCAATCTGTTTCGCAGTCTTTCCTTGCTTCGCCAATTTGAACACAGTGTTTAGCTCTCCTTCGTTATAGGTTCTTGGTCTGCCCTTGGTCTTGTTTAATGGAATTAGTTCTGCGCCAATCTTATTTAATGCCTTCTTAATCCTTTCCGGCGTTTCTCTGGATAAGCTTGGTGGAACATAA
Organism: uncultured Candidatus Bathyarchaeia archaeon; assembly: GCA_964410135.1. Classification (GTDB taxonomy): domain Archaea; phylum Thermoproteota; class Bathyarchaeia; order RBG-16-48-13; family CAYPFQ01; genus CAYPFQ01. The sequence goes on along the minus strand of CAYPFQ010000006.1, from coordinate 39,459 downwards.
ATTGTCTTTAGACCGGATGCCTTGTTTAGTAGGGTTATGATTATTTGAACGCTGGGGCGGGTGTTAAGATAGACTTCTTGGGCGTTCGGAGATAGGTCTCTTCGGATTTTTTTGAGGAGTTCGCTTCTATTATTCGCTCTTAATGTCTGCATCACGTAGTTTCTCCAAGTGCTTGTATAAACTTCAACGCCCGCTGGGTCATCGGCACCTCAACTTCGGCTAGTTTCTGTTTCTCTTCCTTCGACAATTCTTTGCCAAAATCTGCCTGAGCCATTTTTTCTAACGCTTTTGTTATATCGGATATCCCAGCACCGAAGAAGTCCGCGGCTTGGGTTAAAGTGTATTTCGAGGTCAGGTATAGCATGGCTGCCGCCAGTCCTCCGCTGGACACTAACCCAAGTTTCCGTATTTTCGCTTCATAGCCACTTTCAACTATCAACTTAAGCTGAATGGCTCTAAGTGAAATAAGACCGCCCGTGAGCCCAATTGTCCTAGAGGCTAATGCTGCTTCATGATCGTTCAAAATTGAGAGTATCGGTTCTATTTGGCTGAATTGAGGATTGCTTTGAAAATATGGAAATATGCTCACAAATTTTCTACGTGCCCGAGGAGATTTCAATAAGAGATAACGCGTAAGATCGTACCCAAGCACGTATAGGGGCAGCTTCAGCAAAGTTTTTTCAACGTCTATCTTGTCTGAAAGTTTTTTGGCAATATCCCGTCTGTCAACCCATGTTTTATAGGCCAAGTTCGCGTAGCCAAGGGCGATGCTGATCCGCGTATAACGATCGTTTATCAAAACTGGCTGGGTGCGGCGGTATCGGATTGACTCGATTCTGGCGTTGGATCCAAATCTTTCTCTAACCATTGCCTCAGCATCTTCTATTTCCCCGCTTAGACTGATACGCCGCCTCACCGTTCTTTCTCCAATTTGAACACGGACTGTGATAAGCAAGGACTTTGTGCTTCTTCCAGCTCCCTCCCTCAAACAACCAATAATCCGGATGTAAGCAGCCCGTCCATAACTCGGCATCTGAACAAGCCGTTTCATATAGTCTCCTGGTAATGGAAGCTGAGGTATCAATTCCAAACGGAAAACTCCCGCCTCATTTATTACAGGCGACAGGTTAGCTGACGCACAGTTCGGGCATTCATTTGTGCCAATGACCTTACATGCTACTTTTCCTCTTACAACTTTTCCACATACTTGGCAGACTAAAGCGCAGTATTCAATCAAATTATTAATTGCGATGCGATGTGCAGCCAGTGCAGCTCTAAGGCGGTCGATAGCGGCTTTCACAGCTGATATTCGTCCGCTGCGAATCTTAGCATAGTGCATTAGAGAGCTTATTTCTGAGGGAGGCTTCTCTTCCCATCTCGAAGTTCTAAATTGATACGGAGTTGCAGGGGGTAGGCTTGGCGGTGCATAGACGCCCCTTCGAAACTCGATGCTGTCTCTAAGGGTTTCTAGCTGTTTCACATCAGCTGTCAAGGTTCTATATGTTTCAAACAAGTATCTGCGGTTCTTTCGCAACCTGTCTACATCGATTTCGGCGCTGAACCTGTCAATTTCACTAAGTAGCCTATCCGCTTTCCATGCTAGCCGGTACGCCTCCGACAATCAGCTTTCACCGAGAATAGAGGGAAGCGAAGTTGTGCAAATATGTTCCGCTATTAGTAGCTCTTCATTTCTTCTAACTTAGCGGGTAAATATGCGTCCACGATATAGGATAGTCCGTATCTACTGAACGCTTCTTGTTCAGCCTTCTTTTGGATCTTGAAGAAAGTGTCTATCTCCCTCTTCCAAAGTTTTCCCTCGTATCGCGGGTCTTTTTGGAGTTCTTGGAGGCGTTTCATGTCGATGTTGTTCAGCATGTCGGATGGGAGTTTGTAGTTCACTATGTCGGTTGCCCATACTCCAGACCATTTGGCGTCGGGGGTGGTTAGTTCTCGTATATGGGCCGCGTTTGCTGATCCTGAGATGATGACCATTGCGATGTGCATTCCCCATGGGTCGCCATCTGTGAAGATGTAAACGGGCAAGCTCATTTCCTTGTTTAATCTCTGAATTAGATGTCTTGTGGCGCGGGGGGCTTGGCCTGCGGTGTGGATTAGGATTGCCTTGAATTTCTGATGCGCCTTTTCTTCGATGAACCTCGTGAACATTGCGCCTTTTTCGATCGCTATCAGTATTTCAGCATCGGTTTCAATGAATTCAGCGCTTGTTAATGCGGGGCCTATCATCATGCCATCTGGGTGCGATGTTAAGTTGAGCCTCCTTCCTTCATAGCCTGGGACGGTATACTCGATAGTCAGGTTTCCGAAGATGGCGCTGCGTTCTTCTGGGAAGACGTTAAAATCTTCACGTGCGTAGCCGAGGACGGTTTCTAGATCTGTGATAATGTTGTCGGATTCGGGCTGGTCTTTAAATGAAATCTCATAGGCTTGAGCATTGTAGAAAACATCTCTCAGAGTGCTCGTCCTTTTTTGTGCTGTAAGGTGTTTTGCAAAATCTGCAACCCACACAAGCTGGGTGAAGGGGCGAAGGTGGCGAATGTTTCTAGCGCTTCTTCTGACAGTTGAGTCTCCGAGAACGAACTGGCGCATATACGGGTCGTAACGGATGTTTTGGGTAGAGCGGCTGGGCATGCGTAGTGATGGAAACTCGCCACTCTCCATTTGGCTGTAGAGATTAACTCCTAACCCCTGCAATTGATCAATGATCTTTCGTTTTCTATCCTTCACTCCGATTTCGCTAGGCTTCTTCTTCATCCTCCTCCGCTCCATATTTCATCACACTCTTTAATAGTGGCTTTATATCAGGCTCCTCCTCCTTTCCTGCTAGATCAGTTGAGAAATGTGCAATTTTAGGCAGATATTTTGAGAAGGCATCTAACCGTCTCTTGTCACGTTCGATGTTTGCCCGTCGTGAGATGTAGATCGAGAGTTGGCGTGCAGCTTCACGTAGGCCATTTAAGATCTCCCTTTCCACTTCAGGTCTGTCAGCTAAGTACTCTTTTCCAACTGATTTGTATGGGATTTTCGTTGAGTAAACATGAACGAAGGCTGCGAGCGGTAGGTCGAATCCTATTTTGTAGTGTTTCCAGTTAATCAGGGTGTGTAGAACTTTCCAGGAAACGTCGCCAGCCTCGTCGTAAAGTAATGGAATTCTATTAGCAAACCTGTACAGGAGTATGTCCCCTGTTTTCGGCACTCTGCCGCCATAAGCTATAGCTGTTTCAACGATGAATGGAAAACCAGAATAGGCCGCCGGCCTTCTCACCTCAATCGAGATGAATTCAGGGTTAAGCTCTTTTTGAATTCCTGCTCGAATTAGCTCTTCACCTAAAGTGGACAGGCAACTTGCGTCAGGTGGTAAGAAGCCGTCATAGCTTTTCATCTTTTGAACAAGTTTCACGATTTCGGCTTGCTTCAATTTTTTAGGATTAGTCTTTGGTGATATGCCCGCACATTCAAGAAATTTTTTTGCAGTGGTTCGTCCGACACGGTGGAAATGGCGGGTCATGAAATACTGCATGTCACGGGCATCTGTGAGATAGATAATTCTTCGGATAGTTTCTACATCTACCCCATATGGGTGGGGTTTTGTTTCAGTCGGAGGCAGGGGCATCTTAGTCGTAGCTCTCTCAAAACGGTATAATCGTCCACGTGAGTCAACAAAAATAAGACTCATGTATGGGCTGACTATTGCCGTTTCTTTAAAGTACTCGAGGATTTTTGGCATAGCTCGGAGAAAGTCTCCCTCTAGGTTAAATTCGACGATTGTGCCATGCCATTTTTCAGGGTTGGGATGTGTTTTATGCCTCATTATTTCTGGTTTATTTTGTTGAATGTCTATCATCATCTCTATTTCGTGGATCCTTCTGGTGCCAGTGCTTGAAATAATTCTAGCTGGTTTATGGGTTGTAATCTGCCCATACAGTAATGCCATTGTCCCTCCAAGTCCGAAGGTCCCCCTGGTCTGTCTGAGTCTATATTTTGAGCCGTAAAAGACCTGTCCAAATGCCGATGGTATGAATCGAGCTGGTACACCAGAACCGTTGTCTTCAACTCTGAGCTTGTAAATGCCTGCGCCTGAAGGTGTAGTTTCTTCTTGAATTACTCGGATATAGATCTCTGGCGGTATCTTATGTAGCTCACACGCATCTAGAGAATTTTCCACCAACTCTCTAACAGCCGCATATAACGCGCGGGTTGGATTGCTGAAGCCTGCTATATCGCGGTTTCTATAGAAGAAGTCGGCGGGGCTGATTTCTGCGAAAACTTCTTTTTCCTCGGACATCTATCCCGCCACCCTCTCCCCTCTGGTTTCCCAGAGTTCTAATTCAGCCTTCTTCAATTCTCTTCGCTTGCGGTGGAGCCACCGATAAACAGTGCTATGCTGACTTCCGCTAATTAGCATTTGTATCGCTCTTTTCGCTGCCGCAAGTTTATCAAGCTCTCCAATTATTGCAACAGTATGTCCAAATATAGAGATATTCGCACCAGTAGTTTCTTCTGTTATCTTTCTGGTTTTTCCCTTCTCGCCTATCAGCCTACCTTTTATGCGTTGGAGATTTGACTCGGATTTTCCGACGTAATCGTAAAGGTCGATGACCTCAAGTAATACATCGTCATCATTTAGTTTGAATGCCTTCTCAGGAGAAAATCCACGCCCAATCGCATTGACAATGTTTTCCGCTTTGAACAAGCTCGTAGGGTCAACGGTCTCAGGCTTTAAAGTCACTTCCACGTCTCCCGATGCGCTGTCTATCTTTAGGTTAACACCGCACATATTCTCGATTTTTCGTTTTACATATCCGTTTGGGCCTATCAAAACTCCTATGCGATCTCGCGGAATTTTAATTCGTGCTGGGACCTCAGTCACTCTCAGTAACCCACCGATATACGTCTTCTAAGGGGTTTACTTGAACGCCTATCTTTTCAAAATAATTGTTAAGATTACGTATGTCTCTGCGTAAGAACTGGTTCGCCATCGGATGTTCAATTGGGACCGCTTGAGAAATATCAAATAAGACAAGTTCACCCTTCCAGACCATGATGTTGTATTCGCTCACATCACCGTGAACCAGATGGGCTTTCTGATAGAGACGTTTTACGATTTCCAACAAAACCTGGTAGACCTCTTTGGAGTGCTCAAGTTGAACTTCTCTGAGCAGTGGAGCTGAAACACCATCCTTTCCAATGAACTCCATGACCAACACATTATTTCGAACCGCAATAGGCTTGGGGACACGCACCCCACTTCGGTAGGCTTTTTGCAGATTCTTATACTCCTTCAAAGCCCAAGCATAAATCAAAGACTTCGTATCTCGCTTAACCCGCCTAAAGCGAGGATCGCCTTGAATATACATTAGCATGCCTTTCTTGAACTCAGCTGAGACGACCAAGTAGATCTTCAAAGCTAACTCCCGTTTATTCACGCCTACCCCATGATATATGCGCGACTCTTTTCCAGAGTTGACTATGCCTGATATTTTACGCACAGCACCAGTATCCATAAAGTGGTAAATAGTCATTAAGGTTGGTTTATCAAACACCTCTTCTAAGACTTCATATTCTTCAGAGCGTTTCTCCATCATCCGCTGCTCGATTTCATAGCGTTTTTCTCTTCGGAGTAGTTTTTCTTCGACTTTCTTATCTTGGGACACATCGCCTCGCTCCAAGGCTACAAGTTGAGATAGCCCTTCCTTCTAAGCCACTCCGCTTGACTTTCAGTGTAACGCCACAAAATGTCTCCTCGGCTATCATATTGAAAGTCCCATGGAGCTACTAGAACCACGTCGCCAGTCTTAATCCAAACCCGTCTCTTCATCTTTCCACGAATTCGGCAAAGTCTCTCATGGCCATCTGCGCACTTAACCTTCAACCTATCATAACCTAGCATCTGATCCACTATGCCTAGAAATTGCCCCTCACCCGGGAGCACTAGCTCCTTTAACTCTTCCTCCGTCAGAACTTTCTTTTTTCCCAAATCGTTGACTCTTCCCTTTTAACGAGCTTCTTCTTAGAGAAAGCTGTGAACTTGTTTTTAAAATTATAGTGCAGAACTCTTCAAATTTTCACTATTTGGGCATGAGGAACGCCGGAAATGACTATAACCGCCTCTGGATGAACCAGCCCCTCCTTAACAGCGGTTTTAACAATGTTCAATCCCACCAGATTGGCGGTGGTGGCACTTCTTATTAGTGCTACAGCCTCTCTAATCCTCATTTTAGAACCTTTGTAGAAGCTTTCACGGACTTCAAACACCAGCTCGTTTTTCCTCAGAGTCTTTCCCAAAATCTCGGCATCACATGCAGCTACTAATATCTCTCTCTCCCGCCTAATTATTTTGACATATGCATCCGGCAAGTGTTTCACTCTTCTAAACCAACCTCATAGGCCACTTAGCTCCACAAGCCTCGCATATGAGAAACACAAACCGATGCTCCTTCGTTATCTTAGTATCTGGTCTACCGCAAACCGGGCATTTCATGAATTCTCTCACATATCTTTCAAGTAGGCTTCTAATTGCTTCTGAGCCAAATTTTCCCTGGAAGGTTGCATGCCCCCCTTCGATAGATCCCGCTGTAGCCATCTCCTTCGACAAGAACCTTATGAGATGCTGGGGATCCCTATTCATTTTATCGCAGATATCCTTGAAATTCTGCAGAACTGTTCGGTTGCCCATTACCATGGTGACTGGATTAGGGAGCTCGAATCGGTCGGATTTACCGGCTACCTTCGGCAACCCTCCCCTAGCTCTATCCAACAACTTCTCGTAGTCTCTATCTGACGTAGCAATCTCCTGCCATTTGAACTTCCTTTGGTTAGCTGGCTTATGAACCCTGTGTTTGGATATCTTAAAATATGTTGAAAAGCATTGGGTTGATGAAATTATGAGGTTTACTGATGAAATCAGCTGTTGTTTCAGGAGCTCCAGGTAAGGATGTTCAAATCAAGATTGATTCGGTAGAAAATCTCCCATCTCAGTTCCAAAAGTATCTCCGAAAGACAATCGCCTATTCTAAAATTCCTATGGCTTACGGCTCAGACTGGAGCATGGAAAAAGTCTTCGAAGAACTGAATAAACACACAGTTCAACCAGTCTCATACAGCTATGGCGGCCGGGCGCCCCACATCGCATACGGCGTAGCCAAACTGGGCGGCGATGTAAGCCTAGTAACTGTATTCGGAGACGACCTAGACAAGCCCTATCCCGGCTTCTTCGACGGAGGCTACTGGAATCACCTCTTAAGATCTAAAGTGAAAATGCAGTTGACAAAGGTTGAAGTCCCAGAAAATCTATGGCAAACCCCAAACCAACTGAGAAATTATCTGGAAACAAATTACGCCCCCGCTATCTACCAGACCAGCACACTTCAGGTTGTAGGTAAAGAAACTGCAACCATTGTCTGCTGTAAAGACCTCAACGGAATAGACTTCTTCTACATCGACGATATCAAAGGAGCAAGCTATATTGAAATAGCGCGTCCTCCTCCAAGAGCCGTCATAGAAAAGGCAGACATAGTTTTCATAACATCCTCGGAACCCCAATTTATGCAAGATATGGTCATAACCGCCTCTAAACTGAAAAAAGAAGTAATAATCGATGTAGCATCCTATGGCGTAACTCCCGAGTACCTGAGAACCGTAACTCCATTAACCAAAATCCTTCTAGGCAATCCGAACGAAATAAAACAGGTTCAAGACGCCTTCCAAGTAAAAAACGTCGAAGACATCTTCAGCGCTACGAATACAAATTTTCCAGAAGCCATAGTTCTCGAGGACAAGTTTACCGGGTCAGCTCAAATCCATCGACGGGACGGTGAAAAGACCTCAGTGGGCCCTGTTCCACTTAGTAAAACTGGAAACAGCGTTGGGTGCTGTGATGGTATTGCTGCAGGATTTCTGTCACTTCATCAACGAGGCTTCGACCTTGAAACCTGTGTAAGGGCTGGGCTTGGATTATGCGCATCCATCTGGGAAGTTGAAGGAGTCCAGGAAGGAATGCTCGACAAACCAGCCTTCTACGAGCGCTTCACTCGGCATTTCAATTCCCAATACTCAGAAAAAGAACTAAACCAAATCAAAAACGCCTTATTCGAAAAAACATAGGTATTGTATGTGAAATAGTAGTAAATTATAATAATTTCAGGAGATCGCTCTTTTGACAAGCGACTATGAAGTCAAAGACATGCAGCTGGCGGAGAAGGGGAAGCTTACTGTAGAGTGGGCTGAGTCTCGTATGCCCGTGCTTCTCAAAGTTAGAGAGCAATTTAAGAAGAGAAAACCCCTGCAGGGAATCCAGATCGGAGCATGCCTTCACGTAACAAAAGAGACAGCTGTGCTTATACGGACTCTTAGGGCTGGGGGGGCTAAGGTTGCCCTCTGTGGCTCAAACCCGCTTTCAACACAGGATGATGTGGCAGCCGCTCTTGCCGAAGAGGGAGTAAATGTCTACGCTTGGCGAGGGCAAAACACGGATGAATATTACAAATGCATAACAAACGTTCTTAACTACAAACCAAGCGTAACCATCGATGACGGAGCTGATCTTGTTACAACTCTTCACACAAAACGAACTGAGCTTCTGAAAAATGTGGTTGGTGGAACAGAAGAAACCACGACAGGCGTGATGAGGCTGCGCTCTATGGCGGAAGCTAAGGTATTAAAATATCCGATCATTGCTGTTAACGATGCTTACAGCAAATATCTGTTTGACAATCGGTATGGTACTGGACAGAGCACGATCGACGGGATCCTACGTGCCACAAGCATTCTGCTTGCCGGTAAAGCCTTCGTCGTCGCTGGCTATGGCTGGTGTGGACGGGGAATAGCTATGCGTGCAAGAGGAATGGGTGCGAATGTAATTGTCACCGAAGTCAGCCCCTTAAGAGCTCTTGAAGCGGTGATGGACGGTTTCACTGTAATGCCTATTGGGGAAGCTGCTAAGGTGGGCGATATTTTCGTCACAGTTACCGGAAACACGAGCATCATCCGAAAAGAGCATATGCTAAAAATGAAGGATGGTGCTATACTTGCCAATAGTGGGCACTTCAATGTAGAAATTTCAATACCTGACCTTGAAAGCATCGCCGTTTCAAAAAGGGCCATCCGACCCAACGTAGAGGAGTACCGCCTCAAAGATGGACGTCGACTTTATCTGCTAGGAGAGGGAAGACTCATCAACCTGGCAGCAGCGGAGGGACATCCGCCAGAGGTGATGATGATGTCATTTGCTAACCAAGCCCTCTGCGTCGAGCACATAGCTAAGAACTGGAAAGAACTTAAGCCCATAGTCTATAAGGTTCCCGAGCACATCGACCAGACTGTAGCAAAACTCGCCCTCGACACGATGAATATCCAAATAGACGAGCTCACAGAAGAACAGATAAAATACATCAAAGGTTGGGAAGCTGGCACAACCTAACCGCAAACTTTAAACTTCAAAGCTAGGGTGTTCATCTTCCAGATGGTTGGAAATAGAGGGGGATCCTCTCTCACAAAAATACTCGTAACCGCAGCTTTACCATATGCAAACGCAAAACTCCATGTAGGGCATCTTCGTTCAACCTACATTCCCGCCGATATTTATGTTCGATTTCTGCGATTACAGGGCCATCAAGCCATTTACGTGTGTGCCACCGACGAGCATGGCACTCCGATTGCTGTTGTAGCCGAAAAAGAGGGCTCTACTCCAAAAGAGTATGTGGACCTATATCACAAGTTGATTCTCGAAGATCTTTTAAGTATGGGTTGCTCATTTGACGTATTCTCTCGTACTACATATTTAGTGCACTATGAGCTAACTCAGGAATTCTTTACACGACTTTTGAAAAAAGGCTACATATACGAGGCTGAACTTGAACAGCTGTTCTGCCCAAAATGCCAACGCTTCCTTCCAGATAGATACGTGGAAGGCGTCTGCCCCTACTGTGGATCCGAGTGGGCTAGAGGAGATTCTTGCGAAACATGTGGACGTTACCTTAAACCTACAGAACTCCTAAGACCATGTTGCGTAGTCTGCAATTCGACGCCAGCCATAAAGAAAACCCGTCACTGGTTCTTCAAATTAAGTGCATTCAACTCATTCCTCGAAAAATGGATCAAACCTCTCCCGAATAATGTAAAGCATTACGCGTCGCAGTGGCTAAGAGAAGGACTGAAAGACTGGTGCATCACTCGAGACTTGGAGTGGGGAGTACCAGTTCCAGTTAAGGGCGTAAAAAATAAAGTTATTTACGTCTGGTTCGACGCGCCAATCGGCTATATATCCGCAACTGAACTCTTATCAAAAAACAAGAAAAAACCAAACCTCTGGATTGACTACTGGAGGAAACCAGGCAGCAAAATCGTCCACTTCATAGGAAAAGACATAATCTACCATCATTCAATCTTCTGGCCTGCTATGCTGAAAGCGCACGGCGAGTACAATCTCCCATACAAAGTAATCGCAGGCGAGTTCCTAACCCTCGAAGGTAAAAAGCTGTCAAAAAGTCGAGGCTGGGTTGTCGAGCTATCCGACTATCTCAAAACCTTCGAGCCCGACCCACTCCGATACTACCTCACCGTCGTGTCCCCACTAGAAAAAGACATAGACTTCTCTTGGGACGAGTTCGCTAAACGCCACAACGACGAGCTAAACGACATATTAGGAAACTTTGTCCACAGAACTCTAGTCTTCACCTACCGGTACTTCAACGGGCAGATTCCAAAACCCAGTACACTAGACAAAAAGGATAGAGCGCTCCTCAACGCTGTCAAAGAATCCCACAAGGAGATAGCCAATTCAATAGAGCAATTCAACTTTCACGCGGCACTGAAACAGATCCTAGAACTAGCCGCAGAAGGAAACAGATACCTAAATGACAAAGAACCATGGAAAACCATCAAAACAAATCAAAAATCAGCCGCAACAACCCTCTACGCAGCTGACCAACTAGTAAAAGCCCTCGCAATCCTAACAGAACCATTTCTCCCATATACCGCAGAAAAAATTTGGAACAACCTCAACCTAAAGGGAATAGTCCACAAAAAATCTTGGGACGAAGCCATCCGCCCAATTCCCGCTGGACATAAAATAAACAAGCCCAAACCGATATTCACAAAAATCGAACCCGAAATAATTAGAGAGCAAAAGGAGGCGTTACAAAGAACTTTGGAATCCGCATCAAAACCATCCGCACCACTCGTATCCATCGAAGAATTCTCGAAAATGCAGATGAAAATTGGCACAATCGTAAGCGTGGAACCAGTTTCAAAATCCGACAAACTCATCAAAATGAGAATCGACCTCGGAGACCTCGGAACTAAACAGGCAGTTGCAGGCATCGGGCCATGGTACAAGCCCGACGAACTAAAAGGCAAACAGATCGCAGTTTTAACCAACATAAAGTCCACCACAATCTTTGACGTTGAATCACAGGTCATGATTCTCGCAGCTGAAGATGGAAAAACAGTGTCAATCCTCCAGCCCGACAAGCAAGTAAAGCCCGGAAGCAAAATTAGATGAGCCCTCATGCGCCTAAAGATAGACCTGCACGTTCACACCAACCACTCGTATGACGGGTTAACAAGTCTAGAAGCAGCAATCAAAGCCGCAAAACAGCGAGGTCTAAATGGCATAGCCATAACCGATCACGATGCGATTGAAAGAATCCGAAACATCTCCAAAACCAACATCATTCTAATTCCAGGCATAGAAATCAGCACAAAAGCAGGGCACCTCATCGCCCTCGGGATAAAAAGCCCAATTCCACCCAACCTAACCGCATTAGAGACAGCAAAACGAATACGCAGACAAGGGGGGCTAGTTGTCGTGCCACATCCCTACGATCGCTTATCACATGGAATGGGACGCGAGGATGTAAAATCTATAAAGCCTGATGCAATCGAGGTCATAAACTCCTCCTCACTAACTTTTTCTCGCGCCAAAAACCGAAATCAAAAACTAGCCGAAGAACTACACGTAGCCGAAGTGGCAGGGAGCGACTCCCACATTCCTGAAACTATAGGAGATGCCTACACAATAATTGAGACAAACTCAACAAAGCTAAACGAAATTCTAAGAGCAATAAAAAATGGAAAAACCGTTCCAGAAGGAACAAAAACCACACTAAAAAATAGACTACGCGAAATCTGGCTTAAGACAAAAATAAAAATAGGGATCTAGAAGTCCTCTAGCTGGTACAAGTCCAAATCTATGTTTAATGTCTGATCAGGACCAGCATCGGACTCCATGTCTATTAGATCTAATAGTCTCATTCCAAAACCTCCTAACAATTGTGGTGAATGCACACCTGTCAAAAGTAATGTAACCCGCATCAAACCAGTCAACGAGGGGTCAACTCTAGCGCCCCAAATAACCATCGCCTCTTCGTTCATCACCTCGGTCACGATCTCTGCAACTCTCGAAGCCTCAGCTAATGTCATAGTATCGTCCCCACTCACATGGATAAGCGCACCGTGCGCCCCTTCATAATCCACATCTATGAGCGGACATTGCAAAGCATTTCGCACAGACTCTTCAGCCCTGTTAGGGGCCTCCGACTCGCCCACGCCGACGATGGCTACTCCGCCCCGTTTCATAATTGTTCGGAAATCTGCAAAATCCAAATTGATCAAACTTGGCAGGGCTATAGTTTCAGTTATCCCCTTCACCATGTTCGATAAAATACCATCAGCAATAGCAAACGCCTCATTGATCGGGAGCTGTGGAACTAGTTCCATCAACTTGTTATTGTCAATCACAACCACTGTGTCGCAGACATGCCTCATTCGGTTCAACCCCTCAACCGCTATGCCAAGCCTAGCCCGCTCATGTCTAAAGGGCATAGTAACAACACCCACTACAATCGCGCCTCTCTCATGCGCCATCTCTGCAACCCTAGGCGCAGCGCCTGTCCCAGTGCCTCCGCCCATGCCAGCCGCAACGAAAACTACATCCACATTGTTCATCAGGGCGTTGACCTTATCTTGCGACTCATCAATTGCCAAGCGTCCAAACTCAGGATTTCCGCCAGCTCCTAATCCGCGGGTCGTCTTCTCCCCGATCAAAAGTTTTTGATGTGCATGTACAGCGTCAACATGCTGTTTGTCTGTGTTGATAGCGATGCACTCGGCACCTATGATTCCACTTTCCATTAAGCGGTTTACCGTATTGTTGCCCGCTCCGCCCACGCCAAAAACAAGGATCTTGGCGAAGCCAGGCTCCCTTAAACCCTCCTTTACCGCCTCATGCCAAGTAAACTGGAGCGCTTTGTCGACTAAGCCACCGCCCAAGGAGCAGGGCCCTCCTACTTCTTTCGCTGCCACAATTCTTTAGACAACATGTCACGAATTGCTACTCGGATAGCGTCAGCTCTGTTAGCATAGAAACGTTCCGAAACTAGGGAGTCTAAATCGGTTAGATATGTTTCCGGTACATGTAAAGTGATTAGTTTCACCTATCTCCACTCCTATCGAGTAAGTAAGGAATAAGAAAAGGCTAGCTTATATCCATGAGTAATACAATTTAAATACGATTTAAATACGAACATATTATCTATATATATAAGTATTTAAAAGGCTCCCAATCCTTACAAAAAATCCATGTCAAAATCAGTAATTTTAACCTTAGATTTAGAAATTTTCATGATACCTTAACAATTTAAAGCAAATTTAAAACTTTATTCAAGGAAAATACGGGTAAAGCAATAGCGTTTGATGCAAAAATGGAGTTGCCCTAAGGGGATTGGTTTCTGGAAAAAGTCGGATCTATGTGAGAAGTTTCGGGTGCTCGACTAATTTTGCTGATGGCGAAATCATCAGAGGTTGTCTTGCTAAACATGGCTACCGTCTTGCTAATGATATCATAGAGGCCGATATTCTTGTCTACAATACTTGCGCTGTGAAAACTCCTACAGAAAACAAGATCATGGAGATTTTGAGAGCTTCTCCTAACGGCAAGAAGCTTGTCGTTACGGGTTGTCTGCCACTGATCAATTTTCCTAGGTTGCGTGCTGAGGTTAAGTTTGAGGGCGCGTTAGGGCCTGCTCCTGGAATGAGTATTGTTGAAGCGGTTCGGAAGGTAGAGAGAGGTAAACGAGTCGTAGACTTAAGAGATGATTCGATGCCCAGCTGTACGCTTCCTAAAATGCGTAGGAATCAGATGATAGAGATTTTGCCAATTTCTTATGGGTGTCTCGGAGAATGTGCTTACTGCTGTGTGCGTTTTGCTAGAGGTAAATTGAGGAGTTATAGGGTCCAAGAGATTTTAAAGCGGATACAGCGGGCTCTCCAAGAAGGCGTAAAAGAGGTCTGGCTCACCGCTCAGGATTCCGCTTGTTACGGTAGGGACATCGGAACTAATTTGGTAGCCTTATTGAAGCGTATAGTTGATTTGGACGGCGAGTTTTGGGTTAGGGCTGGCATGATGAATCCTAATAATGCGCTAGACATGTTACCTGAGCTAGTTGATGTTTATAAGGACGAGAAAATTTTCAAGTTCTTGCACCTACCGATCCAAAGCGGTGACGACGAAATTCTAAGGCTTATGAACCGTGCTTATTCTGTTAAAGATTTCAAGAAGATTGTCAGTGCGTTTAGGAGAGAAACTCCGCGGATGACAATTGCTACTGATTTCCTTTGCGGTTTTTCAAGCGAAAGTGAGCAAGCATTTGAACGTTCGCTCGAACTCATCGAAGACATCCGCCCCGATGTAGTTAATGTCTCTAAGTTTTTCGTTAGGCCGAGAACTGTAGCTGGGAGGATGAAGCAAATTGCCGTCAGCACTATTAAGGAGAGAAGTGCCCGCATGAGTGAATTGGCTAGGAGAATTGCCTTTGAAAACAATCAAAAATGGGTGGGCTGGTCGGGCAGAATCCTTGTTGACGAGAAGGGTAAGAATGAGTCATGGATCGGAAGAAACTATGCTTACAAGCCTGTGGTAGTGAGACATAGGGGAAATCTGCTGGGAAAGATGCTAGATGTGCAGATAAAAAATGCATTTACGACTTATCTGGAAGCTGAGATGCTTTCTGGTTAGCCGCCTCCAACCGGTGGGATTATGGCGATTACGTTTCCGTTTTTCAATTTTGTCTTTACGCCTTGAAGGGTGCTAACGCTTACTCCGTCTACTAGAAACTGTAGAGAAGATTCTACTTGTTTGGCTTTCTTGTCGTAGAGGTATTCGGCAACTTTGCTTCCGTGTTTTTGTGAGAGCTTCTCGAGGAGGTCATTTAAAGTTGAGTCTTCAGTTAGCTCGAGTGTTTCTTCTTTTCTTCCAATAATCTCACGTAATGTGGTGAAGAATTTTACTGTGACCTCCACCGGCGGGCCATCTCTTCTATTCTCGGTTTATAGTTTTGTTAATTTGGTCTTCCATTGCGTGGTTGTGGACGTAGACTAAGACCTTCTTTACCCCCACGACTTCTTTGGCAGTTGCTTTAATGTCCTCAGCGAATTTGAAGGCAATCGGGCAGAATGGACTGGTTGGCAGAAAGTCTATTTGGACTACGCCGCTCTCGGTTTCCTTAACACTTTGGATCAACTCCATGTCTCCAAAGCTAAGTCCGGTTTCAGGGTCGATTAACGCCTTAACTTTTTCAGAGACTTTTCCTTCTAGGGCGGTCATGGCCATTCAACTTCTTTATTAGTATCAATAGAAAGCTTAGGGTTACGCTAAAGCTTTATGATTCAGAAAAGCTCTTTGCTTGCGTGCTCCTTTTTACTTTTAAGGTAGTCTACTATTGGTTTCCATGCCTTCATATAGTCGTAGGGCTGAGAAGTGGCAGTTTCTCAGGTTGGGGGCTCAGTGGGATAGGGCGGTTGTGCCGATCTATGAGGCAGCGGCAGGTGGGAAAAAATGTCCTTTATTCAAGACGCTGTTAACCAGCTACTGTAAAAACGAGTGTAAATACTGCGCGTTACGGTGTGGGCGTAGGCAGCAGAGGGATATATGGGATCCCAAGAAATTGGCTAAAGTGACGATGCATCTCCATAAAACTGGCAAGATTCAAGGACTGTTTCTAAGCTCCTCTGTGTTTAGAGACCCTGATTATACAGTGGAGAAGGAGCTTGAAGTAGTTAGAGCTCTTCGAGCCATTGGATATGCTGGTTACATCCACCTACGCCTTATGCCAGGGACTAGCCGATATCTGATGCAGGAAGCAGTAAGGCTTGTGGACAGAGTTGGAATCAATCTTGAAGCTCCAACCAATGGGATGTTCAGCGACCTCTGCCCCGATAAGGGCGGGTTTTTCAATGATATCGTTAAGCGCCTCGAATGGTTAGCTGAGGAGGTTAGGAGGCTGGATGGGTATAGAGTAAAATGCGGATTTTCAAGGGCTGGGGTAGATACCCAGATGATTGTAGGAGCTGTTCAGGATAATGACAAACAATTCTTGGAGGCTACGAGCTGGTTATACCAAAAACTTGGACTCCGAAGGGTCTATTACAGCGGTTTTGAGCCTATTCCTAGAACGCCTTTTGAGAACAATGTTTCATGCCCCCCATTCCGGGAATACAGGCTTTATCAAGCCTCTTTCCTCATCCGGGACTATGGGTTTGGACTTGAGGAATTAGCTCAAATTATGAGCGATGACGGCTTCTTATCAAACACCGACCCAAAGCGAGCTCTTGCTTCGGCTAATCCTGACATGTTTCCCGTTGACTTGAATATGGCTGATCGTCGTCAACTTCTTAGAATCCCTAATGTTGGGCCTCTAACTGCCAAAAAGATTCTTGAAGCCCGGCACACGGCTAGGCTTGATCGTCTAGGAGACTTGGAGAAGATTGTTGGAAGTGGACTAGCCCGCAGGATCGCTCCATACGTGGAGTTAAGGGATAAGAAATTAACTGAGCTTTTCTTAAAATAAGAACCCTAAATACCAATAATAGTTGAAGGGGGTCAGATGATTAGTCCAAAGGCAGAAGTAGACGCTACCGCCTTCGTTGACCCTGAGGCTGAAGTTTCAGATGGATGTGTAATCCGACCTGGCGCTAAGGTCTACGGCAAAGTCAAGCTGGCGAAGAATGTTTGGATTGCGCCAAACGTTATCGTATATGGTCCAGCTGAGATAGGCGAAAAAACCTATTTGGGTCCAAACGTTATTGTCGGCCATCCCAGCGGAGAAGAGCTTGAAGCCATCTTGAATGCAAAGCAGGTGGGTATAATATCGCGCGGCGGCAAACCAGTAAAAATCGGGAAAAATGTCTGGATAAGGTCAAACTGCACCATATACTCTGATGTTATGATAGGGAACGATGTGCGTTTCGGTCATAACGCTATGGTTAGAGGGGAGGTCACAATTGGGGATGGTACATTGGTTGGAACCGGGGTCGTTATTGACGGGAGATGCAGGATTGGGCGAAATGTTTCCATACAGACAGGCGTGTATATCTGCACATACTCCACAGTTGAAGATTTTGTACTCATCGGTCCGCATTGTGTTTTCACCAACGACAAGTATGTTGGACAGAAGAAGTGCAAATTGCAAGGACCAACGGTACGCGAAGGCGCGGGTATAGGTGCTAAGGCTGTCCTATTTCCTGGTATAACTGTTGGGAAGGGAGCGGTTGTCGGGGCTGGAGCTGTGGTAACTAAAGATGTCCCATCAAAGGTGATTGTTGTCGGAGTTCCAGCTAAGCGGTTAAAGGCAGTTCCATCGGACTGGCATACCATCCTAGAGAAGTAGGACTAAAAATAACAGATAAATAGCCTCAGACAAGAAAGCAACTCTACTAAACATGAATCCGGTGGGAAGCTTGAAGAAGACTGCGGGGCTCATCTGCTTCCTTTTAATACTTACATTAGCATCTAGTGTTTGCCGGGCACCAGTTGTTTCTGGTACGTCTTCATCCATTACAATAACGCGTGTAGCCCAAGTATATGTGGGCGGATTAGTTGTTGTAAATGACACTGTAACTATCCTAAATAACAGTTCCTCACCCCTCTCCAACTTGATAATTGGTTTTCCAGCGAACTACTTGTCAAACCTGATTATTTCTCGCTGGAAGAATGGTTCTTTAATACTGCCAGCAGCAATCGGCCTCGACAATCAGAGACTAAACATCCAACTCAACGTCTCAATGGAAAAGCCAGGCTTCTATGGCATAGACGTGAAATTCCCGCGACCAATTTCCTTAAACCAAGAATACAAATTCACCCTAACCTCAGCATTCTCTAGGCTAATTGTCCCACAAGATGAAAGAACATACAATTTGACCATGCCTACATATCCCGCTCTCGCTCAGAACACTGGCTTATTCAATGTGACCGTAGTTTTTCCAGCATTTGCTTCTCTTCCGGAGGAGG
>CAYPFQ010000006.1:17006-21058 GCA_964410135.1 uncultured Candidatus Bathyarchaeia archaeon | reverse complement strand
GGTTCATGTTTCCGATACTTATTACATTAAGAATATTGGCAAGGGGTCTATAAACCGCGTAGACCTTCAATTAGCTAAGGGCTTTAGCAACGCGACGACAAGCGATGCGGGTGGGACGATTTTACAGCTTGTAATGGCTGGGGGAGGCGGAGGTGGCGTGGTTGTTAATTTCCGCATGCCGATCCGCTCTAATGAGTTTTACACATTCACCGTAGACCACGCGGGTCCAGCGTCAATTTGCGTTAAACAGCTTTACGGAGCGCAGTATATGATAGACTATCAGATGTTTTCAGCTGCTACTTTCGCCATCAACAAACTTTCAATCTCTATAAGTCTCCCCGAAGGCGCCGAGTGCGAGCTTCCAGCTTTTCCACAAGCAACAGTCACTAAAACTGGTTCACAGCAAACTCTAACTTACGAGCTAGTTGATGCCACTCCTATCGCCCAGGAGATGGATTTCAAAGTCAAATATCAATACAACCTGTTTTTTGCAGCTTCTCGTCCAATCCTATTGTTCGGCATCATAATCGCATTGATCGGCGGGGTTCTAATTCTGCGTAGGGAGGTAGCGCCCTCCGAAATAACTCCCATTATGCCAATTGATACACTAAAGAGCTTTGTTGAAGCTCACGACGAGAAAACTTCACTTCAAGCCGAGCTTGAATCACTAGAAAGCCGATTAGAGGCTGGCAAGATTAAGCGGCATGAGTACAAATGGCGTGCTAAGGACATCCATCATCGACTCGATGTGTTAAACCGAGATTTGGAAGACTTAAAGAACAAAATGAAGAGTGCTGGCGGCAAGTATGCAGAAGCAGTAAACAAAATCGAAATTGCAGAGGCTGAACTCGAACCCATCAGACATGACTTGGAGCAAATTGAATTCCAGTACAGGCTGAACAGGATATCCAGGGAAACCTATGAAACAATACTCGCTGAATTTAAGAAGAGACAGGACAAAGCCAGGGCAACGATCGACGGGATCATAATCGGTCTCCGCGAAGAACTGAGCTAGGCGGGCAATAATGAAACTCCGAAGCTTCCTACGGCGTCGGGATTCAATCTACATAATCATCCTCATGTTCCTGTTCGGCATCTACGGCATCGCAGCTATACTCAGCGCAAACGTATCCCTCCCGCATTATCGAGGATACGACTTCTACATGGATCCTAAGGCACATGTCCTCAAGCCAGGTGAAAACATTTCATGGTCATTCTTCTATCCAACGGGCAGTCCTCAACTGAGACCCGCATACTATAGGGGCAATGAATCGGTCTGGGCTTTATTGGAGAAAGTGATGGTGTTGGAGCAGAGCCAACTATCCCAAGTGCCAGTACGGGTAGAACTAAACGAATATCAACTCTTTATAACAATGCTATCCCCAGCCAAAAATTCTGAGTCCTATGTAGGATTCGACATATCCTCAAGCGGATTCTACGATTACAAATCACTTAACACAGTTAGAGTTCGCAATCTAGGCGATGTTCCAATCTCAATCGCAAGCTTTTCGGTTCAAAGATGTTATGTCATAAGCTTGGAAATCATCATATGGCTCCGCGTAGCGCCATACATTATAACAATCTTGGCGATAGGGATACTCGTCTATATGCTGATCCTAAAGCCGAAAAAATGAATTCCAAAATTGATAGCATGTAGTTTCGAGCTTCCATGTGTGAAAGTTTATAAATTTACATTCGTAGGTAGTTTCACGTAGCCCGGTGGTGTAGCGGTCAAGCATAGCGGGCTTTGGGTCTTTAGGAGAAGATACCCGCCGACGCCAGTTCGAACGGCTTGGAGTCTGTCTCCAACCCGAATATCTGGCCCGGGCTATTATTAATTCGAAACGCTGTGAAGCACTTTCTGGCATAGGAATGCGATGCAAACTTTAATAAAAAGAGGTTTAACCTTCCAACAAGCCAAGAAATTATTCTGCATATTTGAGCTTATTTAAGCTCTCTAGCTAAGTTGAATGGTTTTCCCTTTTTTAATAGGGTTTTCGGGATTTTATCCTTCCATTTCCTTAAAAACGCCAAATCCTCATTCCGTTCACGCAACTCGTCAGGTAGCATGTGAGGGATCTCGTCGATGATTGGATACATCCTTGAGCATTTTGGGCAGACAATGAGGCCATCAACTATTTCATCTTTTTTGTTGAATACGTACAGCTTTAGTGGATGATGCTTGTCGATTGGGCATGCTAAAATTTCCATAAGCTTCTGCTTCATCGCCTAACGCCTTTTATTCGTCTGATTATTCCAGCAATTATGCTTCCATGTCTTATATTTATATTCGGCCAGATTCGGCTTCTTTTGCAGATGTGCACTTTGTCGCCCACCTTGCAGTTTGGGCCCACTATGGCGAGGTCATCGATTTTTACCTGCTTTCCTAATTCGCAGTTCTCGCCTACGACGCAGTTTCGTAGTCTCGCGCCGACTTCTATGCTTGTGTCCTCGTAGAGAATTGAGCCGTTCAAACAATTTTTAGGTCCAACTTCCACATCCTGCTTGACAACCGAGCTAGGTCCGATATTTGTATCGGTTCCTATTACGGCGCCGTTTTCAATCAATGCTGGGCCCTCAATTGTAGCCCCTGGTTTTACGATCGCCTCATCATCGATCCACACGTTTCCCTTTATCTTTGCTCCAGCAACCTCGGCGGTGTCAGAAATATATCTGGGCAGATTGCTGAGGATCCATCCTGTCGCTTCCATATATCCCTCTAAGCTTCCAGCATCAACCCAAAACGCTGAAGTCCTATACCCATACATCGGGCGGCCTCTCATGAGCAATTTCGGAAACAAATCCTTTGCAAAGTCATACTCCCTAGTGATTGGAATTAAATCGAGGACTTCCGGCTCGATCACATAGAGCCCTGTACTAATAAGGTTAGTAAAACATTCCTCAGGCTTAGGTTTCTCAACTAGCCGCAAAATCCGGTCATCCTTGTCGAGGTCGACTATACCATAGCGCCACGGCTTTTCAACCCTTTTCACAGCTATTGTCGCTACCCCGCTCTTCCTTCGATGATGTTTCATCTCTTCAATGAAACTTATGTCAGTGACATTGTCTCCTTGAATCACTGCGAAGCTTTCATCGAGGTATTTCTCAACGTTTTTAACGCCGCCAGCAGTGCCTAGTGCCTTACTTTCATGTGAGTAGATGATATGCGTGCCGAATTCTGACCCATCTTTAAAATGGTCTTGAATCTGCTTCGTCAGATAGCTAGTTGTTACGATCACCTCGTCGAAACCTTGTTTGGCGAGGGAGCTCACTATGTAAAAAAGAAGCGGCTTGTGGGCTATGGGTAGCATAGGCTTTGGTTTAGTGTAGGTTAAGGGGAGTAGCCTTTTCCCATATCCGCCAGCCAGTATGACTGCTTTCATTTATCGCACCCTTTCTAATGCAACTCAGAGCAAATGGTGAATATTTACTTAAACATAAAACCTAATTAATAGTTTCCTAAGTGGTAATTTCCCCAAACAGAGGAAATCATTTATGAGCAGTTTAGCTGGCAAACATGTTCTGATCACAGGCGGCGCGGGCTTCATTGGCTACAATTTAGCACGTAAGCTTTCCGAAATGAAGGCTGTTGTAACCGTTTACGATAACCTCTCTGGGGCAAGAAGCGAGGAGCGAGCTGAAAAGCTTAAGGCAGCTAGGATACTATGCGTTATCGACGATATCCTTCATAAAAATGAGCTCCTTTCATCTGCTAAGGGTTCTGACATAGTATTTCATTTAGCTGCACTGTCAAGCGTTCCAGAGTCGTATAAGAACCCACAAAAAGACTGCCAAATTAACGTGTTAGGCACAGTGAATGCCCTAGATGTTGCCCGCGCAGTTGATGCTCCAGTCATCTTCACCTCATCATCTACTGTATATGGGGTCGCAAAAAAAATTCCAACCCCGGAAGACCATCCGCTACAACCCATCTCCTTTTATGGGCTCTCAAAGCTCGTAGCCGAAAACTACTGCCAAACCTACTACAAAACCTATGGTCTGCCCACGGTTTCACTCCGTCTATTCAATGTCTATGGGCCTGAAGAGGCTAC
>CAYPFQ010000006.1:0-16906 GCA_964410135.1 uncultured Candidatus Bathyarchaeia archaeon | reverse complement strand
TTTTACGAGTTTCCCAGTTTTCGCTGATCTTAAAGCCGCCTCAGCCACTTCCAACGCCCTCAAGCCGTCAATCCCCGTCACTAAAGGCTCTTCGTTGTTGATGATCGAGTTAACAAAGTTTGAGAGCTCCAGCTTTAACGGCTCGTCGACCGGGAACTGGGGAGTTTCAACCTTATCCTGATATTTAATCGATAACGATTTCTCTATGTAGTCAACAGTTGCGAAAGCCCGATTGCCGGTAGCTGTTAGCAAACGTTCCTTTTTCAAAGTAAGCCAGTTCACCTCAATAAAACCTTGAATTTCGTCGAAGATCATTAGGATCTCGGCATGATCTTCGAATGGATGTTTTTCAACCGCTCCGCATCTTGCAAATATCGACCTGGGCTCTCCTACCAAGAAGCGCATAGCATCAATATCGTGAACCGCTAGATCCTTTATCACTCCAACTTCACTAACTTTAACCGGTCGACCCACCCGCCTAGCTGAGAGGAAGATTAGGCGCCCAAGTTTTCCCGCCGTAATTGCCTTTTTTAATTCTTGAAGCGCTGGATTAAACCGTTCGACATGTCCTACCATTAACTTGACTTCTTTTTTCCGCGCCGCCTCAACTAATTTTCTCGCTTTGACTATCGAATCGCAAATAGGCTTCTCGACAAACACATGTTTTCCAGCCTTTATTGCACTAGCCGCCACATCATAATGGCTAGGAGTAGGCGTAACTATCGCCACAGCCTCAAGCTCCTCAGCCTTCTCAAACATAGAATTATAATCAGTAAACCCCTGCGCCCCGTAGGCTCTGCTGTATTCTTCCGCCTTGCCCTTATCAATATCACAAATAGCAGTCAGCTCACAATTCTCCAGCTTGCTGAGCCCATTAACAACACGGCGGCCCCATCCGCCAACTCCGATGATAGCAACTTTGACCGAGGCCATCATTATTTACTCCAAACTCCGCGACCGATGCCCCGATATATAATTCCCGCTTCCTCTATCTCAGCTGGGACGAACACATTTGCACAATCAACTACGGCTGCCTTTCTATGCAACAATCTTGTTAACGTCTTTGTCCTAATTTTTTTGAATTCATCATGCCCAACAGTTACCAAAACACAATCCGCATTGTCCAGAGCAACTTCCAGTCTACCAACCCCTTGATATTCCATCTTCCTGAGTTCATCCGCCGTAAAATAGGGATCGAAAACATTCAGCCTAGCCCCCCTCTTCTCTAATGCGGTAGCCACTTCTCGTGTTGGGGTGAACCGCGCCTCCTTCACATTAGCCCTATAGGAGACTCCGAGAACAGCTATCCTCGCCCGCCTTATCCCTTTTCCACAAGCCCTCAAAGCTTCGATCACCAGATTAATCGTGTGCTTAGGCATCGCATCGTTAATCCTTCTTACCAATCTAACCAGCTGCAACTTAACTCCAAGATCCTCTGCTTCATCCAAAAGGAAGTGGGGATTCACCGGAATACAGTTGTGAGTTATTATTCCATCTGTGGTGACAAATGTATGGGTGCCCCCGTCTAATTCTAAGTTGTATACAGGGTGCCTCGACACCAGTTTTTCTCTGACTTCATTTAGATGAACTGCGGCGAAGTTTTTACGCAACCTGAAACCCTTGCTGCGTCTTAGCACTCTACGATAGGATAAATACTTGAGAACGCAAAGTTGCTTCTCCTGCTCGAAGAAGCGAGATGCCATTCTAACTTGAAGCGGACCAAAGATTCTGATCTGCCTACTCAACTTCTTTGCTCTCTTCATAGACACTCGCCTACAAGACGGGATAAAGCCTATTTTCTGGAGAATGAGCAGAACCTCTTGATGTAAAGTTGGAGAAACTGTAGAGTAACCAATGCTCACAGCCCCTGTTCTGTTATCGATTTCTACCGAACCGTCTCCCCTAAATAGGCCAGTTAATAGTTGGATAATGTTATCCTCGCTGGTGTTGAATGCTTCTCTCGGAAGATTTTTCGTATAAGAATCTACTCCACACTTTAGTACATCCTTTATCAGAAAACCGAGAATTTTAGATGATACTTTTATATGAAGCGTATTGGCTTGAAGGAATTGTGAATATTTAATCCCTATTTTTTCAAGAATACTGCAAAGGTCCTCCGCGTAGGTTTTTTCATCTCTTCGGAAAGAGAAGCGTATCCTTAGTGTTCCGTCGCTTGTTATGCAACCTTCGCTAAGGTAATATCCGATGAGACGCCAGAAATCCCCGTCAAGGTCTATAATCGCTGGAACATATGTCACATTGCCTCTACCCGTATACAGCCAAAGTTCGTTACGACTTATAGGATCCGCACTTTTTTCAGCTTCGACAAAGGTGCCAAGGCGCATAGAACTCCGCCGGAAAACCTCATTCACTTGGTATTCTTTTAATCCCATTTTACGCAGTATAGGTGCTAATTCAGTTCGGGAGAATAGCTTATAGAGAGCCCTCACCCGAATCCCGTTCATGTCGTCCCTCTTCGTCAATTCACCGATCAAATCAATAGAAGCCTGTGGCTCTCCAAACCAAGTTGGCAGGGTGGTTATTATAGGCAACCTATCGCCTACTCTGAGCTCTTTGGCGAGCTTAATTTTCATTTTACCCGCCTCATAGTAAACAATTGGATGGTCCTCCGTAACTTTCAATGAACGACCCATAGAGGTTGATAGTTCAAGCACTCTGCCAGAAAATAATCTCCGCGAAAGCCATAGAATTCTGCGAAACTCCGGAATCTTCTTTCTGCTGTCGAAAGATAAGGCATATAAATTTTCAGGATAAACGCGTTCATCGCCCATAACGATCTGCTTCATGGCATGGAGACTACCAGACAATTGTGAGAATAGGTCTCCAATCTCGACAGTCCTAAATACTCCATCTTCTCGTACGAACAATGATTCGCCTCCATCTAAACAGTGCCCCCCAACACCGATGCCTGGAGTATGCAGATGGGCGTAGGGCTGAGTGTTAGCGGCTTTTACACATTCGTCATAATCAATGCCAGCTGCCTCACAAAAAACCGCTAATTCATTAGCCAACGCAATGTTGACATCCCTATACACGTTCTCGAACAGCTTAGTGGCTTCAGCTGTTTTCACATTCCGAACTTTGATGATCTGACCCTTAATTATCGTACTTAAAACAGCACTAGCCGCTTCCAAACTTCCCTTGCCTACAGCTCCAACAATTCGTGGATAGTTGACGATGTCCTTTAGAACCCGTCCTGCTGTGGCTCTTATTGGACTGTACGCTAGGCCGAAATCATTCTCAGCCTTAAACCCTGAAGCTTTCTCCAATCCATCCTTAACTATGCCTTCAGTCACTCCGGGACCTACTGTACTCTCAAAAATCACCAAGCTGCCTTTTCTTAGATTGCGTCCAATTTCCTTACATGCTTTTTCCACAGCTGAATAATCTGATCGGTTTAGCCTATCAATCAATGTTGGCAAAATAATGATTATTACATCACTTTTTGAAACAGCGTCTGCTGTGTTATCTGTAGCCTGAAGCTGTCCTCTACTTACATATTTTTTAACTAAGACATCTAATCCAGACTCAGCTATGGGACTCTTACCTCTATTCGCAGCCTCAACAACCCCCTGATTCGCATCCACCCCAATTACCTTAGCTCCAGCCTCCGCGAATAGGCAAGCCGTCGGCATACCCATCCAACCCAGTCCAATAACGCAGACAGTGAGGTCGCCTTTTCGCATCTTTTCAATGATTTCGTCTGGTTTAAGGCTCATTACAGCTGACATAACATTCATCCTTTAAAAAACAAATCTCATTGAGAATCTCATTAAATATTCGGTCGCTTTCCGGCTGATTAGGCGTCTCAGGCACCTTGGGAGCCAAACACTTCGTTGCAACATATGACAAGATCTAGAAGAGGCTTCAATGACTCATCTGTAAGTCTACCGGTCAAATGAACCCAAGACTCCCTTCTATCAATAGATAACCGCTTCAAAAATTCTCCTGAGTTTATTAGTCCTCTTTGAATTTTTGGGTTTGACAAAATTTTTCTGGCAAGTTTTGCATCCGCAGCTAACAGTACAAATCTGTCATCGAACTCCTTGTCATCCATCTTAAGCTCTTCAAGCAGCTTCTGACTGGTAAGTTTGATGAATAATTTCTTATCGGACTTGGGTAAAATTTCGATTTCTGTGGGAACCACGTTTTCGAGAAAACTCCAACACACAAAACGATCATGGTCCTTAGTCATCATCGCAAGGGGGTAATGAAGCACATTCTCCCGGTCCATCATCGACACGGCGATCTCGATTTTATTGAACTTTGCTTTTCCCGTCTTTGGCTGGCATAAAGCCCGAAAGCCACTTGGCTTGAACACCCGAAAGCCGACTTTATCGCTATGCGGCATCATATACTCTTTTATAGCACGAGAATATTTTTGCATCAGTTTTTTGTTTCTAACGCTCCCGAGGAAATAAACCATTATAAAAGCCGCAGCTATAAGTGATATCGCTTGAACCTCGTTTATCATGGCAGTATCCCTGAACCTAAACAATTCATGAACAGATTATACCTTAAGTTTTATACTTATTAAAAGACAAGTATATCCATAAAAAATGGAAGGAATAAGCATGGACTCACTTCTGGTTCTTTTGATAGGACTCGTAATCTACGCTTTAGTGTATTGGGGTTACGTCAAATGGTATGACAAGAACGTCGTTGAATCCAATCCAAAAAGGGCGACCCCTGCCCACACATACATGGATGGAGTAGAATTCTTCCCCACAAACCGCTACATCCTGTTCGGCTTCCAATGGAAAAGCATTGCAGCTCTTGGACCAGTAGTTGGGCCGATCGTCGCCATTCAGTGGGGCTGGCTTCCAGCTCTACTTTGGATCTTATTCGGAAACATACTCATCGGCTGGATCCACGACTACAACAGCATAATGGCTTCGTTGAGATCTGAAGGGTCCTCTTTCGGCCCAATCACCTACGAGTTGATCTCACCTAGGGCACGAACCATACTAGTCAGCTACATCCTCTTCTACCTGATTCTAATCCTCTCCTCATTTGCCAACGTAGTTGCTGGAACCTTCGCCTCTTATCCAGTCACACCTATTCCAGTACTCGTAGTGACCCTCACAGGTATCTTATCTGGATACCTCGTCTACAAGTTCAAGACCAATATTGTCTATACTACAGCTATAGCCGTGCTCCTAATGATCGCGGGAATATGGCTTGGTATGGCGTTTCCATTCACCGTTCCCAAAGATATTGCATTTGACTTCTGGGTATTCTGGACACTGTTCTTCTGCTTCCTTGGTGCCGTTTTGCCCATCTGGGTTTTCATACAGCCAATCAACTACCTATCGTTCTATCTTGTCTACTTTGGAATCATAGGGATGATCGCTGGCATTTTCGTCGGAGTACCTGACTTCAGCCGGGTAGCATACACGACCTTCTTCGATCTGAAGATTGCAGCATCAGGTCCATTGTGGCCGATGTTGTTTGTAACAATTGCCTGCGGGGCTATCTCTGGATGGCACAGTTTAATCGGCTCCTCGGTTACATCCAAGCAACTCGACTGCGAGTCTGATGCGGTGTTCGTAGGCGCTGGTGCGATGCTAGGAGAAGGCATACTCGCAATAGTCTCTCTAATCACCGTTGCCATCTTGACTCCAGACATGGTTAAAGGCCTAGCTCCAGCAGCAATATTCATCACAGGCGGAGCTAAACTTCTTCAGTACGTAGGCTTACCATTAGCTGTGGGAAGCGCCTATGCCTCGGTTATGATAATTATCCTCGCCATCACAATCATGCACATCGCGCTGAGAATCTCTCGGCTGAGCATGGCCGACTTAGCTGGACCTGCGCTAGGAGGAATCTTCAAGAACGTGTACGTCAGCGCTATAGTAGTTTCCTTCGTTGTCTACCTCGTGACAAGTCCACGGTTCGGCGCAACATTCGGCTACATCTGGGGCACATTCGGTGGAGCTAACCAGCTGCTGGCGGGTCTCGCATTGATGATCGCGACACTCTGGCTAATGAACAATAAACGTCCGGCCATATTCACGGCAATTCCGATGATATTCATGCTAGTAACGACGATGGTCGCCCTGACATACCTATCGTACACGGGATTTACGATATACCTGGCGAATCCTGCGATGATAGGGCAACTAATAGCAGGCACTATCAACGTGCTGTTGCTAATCTTGGCAGCATTCATGTGCTACGAAGGTGCCAAAGCATTTTCTAGATGCGGAGCAAAAGCGAAGAAAAAGTAACCCTACCCTTCCTTTTTTTCTAGAGAAACTGCAACCTTACCAATCATTTCTAATCCCGTTACCTCCGTGTCATAAAGCGGAACATATGCTCTCACTAAGCCCGGAAACTTATTGTGAACAAGTTTCAGGTAACCATCCTGCTCCTTAATCTTGTTGACAAGGTAGGGAGATGCTTTAGACAGGTTGAACTGTTCTTTTGGAATGACCTCGTTGACTATAACGCCGCCGATGGGGATGTTGAAGGCTTTAACCCATCCGATGAACCTTTCGATTACTGCTATTGGAAGGGCAAGCGGTAGTGTTACAAAAAAGAATGCTGTTTTTTCGATATTTGTGAGAAGCTTTCTTCCCGATTCGGTTCGGTCTCTAGTTTCTAAAATGCTCTTTAGTAACGGGTCTTTCTTAATCTCTTGCAACACTCTATCCTTTCTGAACGAGAGTTTTACACGCGTCGATAAGGCTTCCTCACGGCTTTTAATCATCTTCTTAAGCCAAAGATCATAGACCCTCGACATTCCCAATAGCCTATAAGTGTGGGCTACAGGTGCTGTATCAAAAATATAGGCATCAAACTCGCCCTTCAAAATGAGGTTTATCATATCATCAAACATTGCCGATTCCTCAAACGCCGGGTTAGTGGTTGCAACATCAACAAAGGGCTCGGGATTCAGGGGGATATCGGCGTATTTTAAGAAACCAAGTATTTTCTCTCTAATTTCTCTCTTATATCGTGCAACAGTATCGGTTACGTCAATTTCAATGGCATATAAATTCTTAGTGCCCTTAATTTTCTGAATTCCTTTTCCCCAGATGTCTTGGCCGAATGAGCTTGAAAGGCTGTGAACCGGGTTAGTGGATGAGATTAGCGTCTTCTTGCCACATATTTCTGCCAAATAGTATGCTGTGCCAGCTGCGATGGTGGTCTTTCCAACTCCGCCTTTCCCGCCGAAAAACATGTATTTTCTCAGTTTTACTAGGTCGCAAAATTCTCTATGACTTAGGCTCATCATTTATCACTCTACTTGAAAAGTGCGTCGGCAACCTTCGACAACATAGTGAGACCTTTTGGCTCTCTGTCGAACATAGACACAGTGCCCCGGATTAGAGGCCCAAACTCTTTATTTATCTTGTCCACATACTTTTGCTGCATCTTAATTCTGTTCTTGAGGTACGTAGGAACATTCGTCTGTTTCAATAACTCTTCTGGATAAACCTGATTGACAAGCACTCCGCTTAGTGGTATATTAAACTCTGCAAACATTTCAAGCGCTTTCCTCGTGTCTAAGATGGCCATAAGCTCTGGGATGAGCACATAGAAGAAGGCCGTGTGCTCTTTGTCCCGCATCATATTACTGACAAAGCTCAGTCTAGAACGGATAA
Organism: uncultured Candidatus Bathyarchaeia archaeon; assembly: GCA_964410135.1. Lineage (GTDB taxonomy): Archaea > Thermoproteota > Bathyarchaeia > RBG-16-48-13 > CAYPFQ01 > CAYPFQ01. The sequence goes on along the minus strand of CAYPFQ010000006.1, from coordinate 9,275 downwards.
ACTCAAGTTCCTTCAGGATTTGATCCTCTTGGGCAAGGTCGCCTTTGCCGCTGAGAACTGAGGCTACATCCCCATATTCGGAGGCTTTTTTCCGGGTTTCAGAAATTTTATCAACCCATGCGTCGAGAATCTCAGCCATTCCCAGAAACCGTATTGCGTGTCCATGGGGCATCATATCAAAAATAAAAAAATCATACTTTCCATGGGTCATCAATTCAACCATCCCATCGAATGTAGCCGACTCTGCCATAGCTGGTTCAGCTGCTGCCGCTTTGATGTAGTCCTCTACCTCTTCTGGCAGTTCTTTTACGCCGTACATTTTCTTGATCTTGGCTTTAATTTCTTCTTGGTACTCTGCAATCCTCTTGTCAGCATCTATTTCTAGTGCATACAAGTTTGGCGCGATCTTGACTTCTCCCTTACCGAAAATGTTTTTCTCAAAAATATCGGTGAGGCTGGCTTGCGGGTCAGTCGAGAAAATAATGACCTTCTTGCCCTTTTTTGCTAGCCAGTAAGCGGTTCCGGATGAAAGGGTAGTTTTTCCAAGTCCACCTTTTCCGCCGAATAAGATGTACTTTATATTTGGGTTTGATGCTAGATAATCGTCGATTCCCATCGGCTTTGACAATCATGTGCCTCCGCTAGAAAATGAGGTCGGTCAAATCACGCTCTCGAAGAAGGGTCCGCTTCCATGTCTTAACATGAGGTACGGCGTAGGGTAGTAGTCTTAGACTGTAATAGGGTGGAAGCACTGGCACTCCGAGCATATCTCCCATTGTGATGAGCATGAACAGATTCTCAAGGTGCATTCTCGTCTTCAGGGCGTATGTGACCATGCCGTGCATAGCCATGCCATACACGAGCCCCTTGGCAGCCTTCTTGAGCTCACCTTCCTCTTTCTTTTTCTTCTTAAACAAGTTAATCATCGAATTCCCGACCATTGTAATGAATGTGTTTCTTGGCTTCCATACTTCCTTTTATGAGAAGCAGACTGACGATTTAATGGCAATATCACTTAAACTTTTCCGTGATGTCCTTCTCTCTCAGTAGCTCGCGTTTCCAAGCTTGAATACGAGGCGTCCAGTAAGGTAGTAGTCTAAGCCGATAATAGGTTGCAACTGGATATCCAAGCATATCGCCAATAGTGACCAGCATGAGCGCGTACTCATCATATATAATCCTCTCTTTCACGCTTTGAACCATGTCGTAGACGGTGGCCCCGAAGATAAAGTCTCTAATAGCCTCCCTGATCCCATGCGTCTTCTCAGCCCCGCTCAAAGTCCATTCGTCCTCACAATAATTAAGCAGTTTACATTGATTTATACTTCATACGTACCGTAACCTCATTAAGTCTTCATATGGAAAATTATTCCCACTGGGCTGTTCAGGATGATGTGGCTTGGCTAGAATTTGGGTCGACATCTTAACTCCGAAACAGGTGTATTTCTTCGCGGAGCTCATACGCCGGCTTGAGGCAGCTGGGCACGAGGTTATCCGAACTACCAGGCGTTATCGAGAAGTGAATGAGCTACTTGAATTGAAGAGGCTTGAAGCCATTGTCATTGGGGAACATGGAGGTCGGACGCTTGAAGGAAAACTTGAAGCCAGCACCAAACGAATCTTCGAGCTGACTAAGATAGTGGCTGAACGCGAACCAGATGTCGCTATTTCGTATTCCTCGCCTGAAGCAGCTAGAACCGCCTTTGGGCTGGGTATTCCTCATATTTGTGTTAGCGATTCTCCTCACGCTGAAGCTGTCTGTCGCCTAACCATCCCTCTTTCTAAGAGACTAATTACTCCTAAAATAATCCCGAAAAATGTTTGGCGTAAATTCGGAGCTGGTCCTCAGATGATTGTGCAATATGATGCCCTCGACCCAGTTGTGTGGATCAAGGCCCTTAGTCCAGATCCAAAGGTTCTAGAAGACTTGAATCTTGATCGAACAAAGCCCATTATTGTCTTTCGCCACGAAGAGTATTTCGCCTCATATCTCCTAGGCACGCTAAATGATAAAGTGCCAGTCCTTATTCCGGTAATCATGGATTTAGTGCGTAGACTAGAGGGCGCCGCCCAATTTGTAGCTCTTACCCGCTATGATAGAAAAGTGCCAGCCGTCCCAACCGCCCTATCTAGGCATTTAATCACGCCCAAGGCGGCTGTGGATGGGCCCAGTCTTCTATCTTACACATCTCTTTTCATAGGCGCAGGTGGAACGATGACCACGGAGGCGGCTCTACTCGGAGTGCCAACCATTTCATGTTATCCAGGTGAACCCACCCTTGTTGAGCAACACCTCATTAAACATGGTTTAGTGAATCGGATAACTGATCCCAAACAAATCGTAGAGAAAGCCATTCAAATTTTAAGACTAATCGATGTTAACCGCAAAATACAGCGAGAAAAAGCCAGAACCCTAACCGCCAAGATGGAAGATCCTATCGAAGTAATCATCAACACTCTGGTTCAATATATTCAGTGAACGAAAAATCTCTTAAAAGGCTCTAGAAACCTGTGGAAGGAAGCTGGAGCTATTTGCTTTAACAGTTCGAAGTCCCGTGAATGCAAAGCCCGTAAAATGATTAGACCAACCCCATAGACTCCTATTCCCACAAAAATTTCGATGCAAGCAAAAAGAAGCGTAAGACTCTCTGGAAAGCGGTCGGCATAGGCTATCTCAAGAAACAATAGGGGTAAGACCATGACAACTGAGGCTACAAAACCCTTCCACAATGCTTCCGCGTCAAACTCGACCTTAACATGCCTTTTTAACGCAAGAAGCGTCATAGTCGCGTAGACCGCCCACAACGCCACTCTAGCCATAGTGGCGCCTAAAACCCCGAAAACAGGAACAGCTAAGAAGATCACAATCGCATCCGCCAGAATTGACGCGGCCCCTATTCCGATAAAGACCTTAGTTTCACCCAATGCTTGTATAGCTGAGCCGAACACCATGCCGAAAGCTATTAACACCGATGCCAATCCGAGAATAGCTAAGGGCAAACTACCAATAGTGTAAACCCTCCCGAATAGCGTTGCCATAGCCGTCTTTGAGATAGCTGCCAGACCAAGGCACGCTGGTAGAATTAAATAGGTTAGGTATCTGAGACTGGTTTTCAACGCAGGCGTAACCCCCTCTTTGCCTTTCCTGCCATATAACTCTGAGAGCATTGGAAATACGGTCATACTAAATGAGGACCAAACTATGGAGAGAGTGGTGGCGCCTCTCACAGCTAGGTCATAGATGCCCAGCGAGGCTAGATCGTGCGATAGCCCCAAAAATAACATTCGATCAATCCAATCCGAAGCTGTTATAACCAAAAGCGTAGCAAAAAGTGGAAGGCTGAACTTAAACAGCATCTTCAAACCTATTTTGTCCTTCGGCTTCGTAAAGGCTCCACGGAGAAATAGTATTACTAGGGCCAACCCAACCGCCTCTCCGAGCAGCCATCCTATAGCAACCCCCATCAACTGCAATCCCAAAACTATAAAGAGCGCGCTTAATATGCGGGTTAAACCAAAGGCAACAAAACCTGCTACTGCAAATTTACCGAACCACTGTAAGCCCTGCAAAAAACTCCAAAACGTAAGTCGTATTGTCGAAATAAATATCACAAAACTGATGGAAATGAAAATGGCGGCATTCAGGGTGCCTCCCCATAAAAGAGTTGAAAACCAATTTGATAATGCGAGCATTATAGCAAGTGTTATGAGAGATAATCCGAACACAGTTTTTTTCACCATCGAAGCTACAACTGCAGCCCCCTTCGCCCTTCCACAGCCGAGAAATTCTGATATGTACTTCGTTGCAGCCGCTGGCAAGGCTAACTGTGACACAACTGGAATAGTGATGTACAGAAAAGTCAACACTGATATCGCGCCTATGTCTTCTTTGGGAAGCAACCTCGCGGCAATTATATAGAAAATCATGCCAAACACGAAATTCAGGGCGTATTGAACTGATATGTAAAAGGTGCCTCGAGGTGCCCTTGATACTTCCAATGTCTAACAACCTTTAATTGGAGCTTAACTATTCTGGCTTTAGTCTTTTAATTGTACGCCAGAAATACTCGTAGGCGAATTTTCGCCACATCCACAACCAAAAAACAGCTAAACCTGTGCCCAATCCCGTTTTGATAATGCCTGTTAGAACTCGATTAGGCAGTTCTATCGGAACGATAAGCGTCCAGATCAACCAGCCCCCAACCAGTATGGTTGCCCAAACAAATAATAGAATTAAACTCAACGCAACAACTTGTTTCATGGAATCACCAACATGATAACTGCTGTTAGGATGGCTAAGCCGCCGCAGAATGCTGATAAGATGAAAAAGAGCCGAATCATCGCAGGCTCAGTTAGTGGGCATTCAGCCAACAACATACGTGTCAATGTGATCGGTGCCTTTGGATCCTTACTAGCGGCCAGTCTTCCACTCTTGAGCACAACAATGGGTCTCGCCACTATCTCTCGGCGCTCGTAAAGCCCCTTCATGCTAACTAAACCATAAAACGAGTTCATGATCTGAGGCATTAGGGCGATGATGCCAACAACTTCCAGCCTACCTATAACCGCTAAAGCACCGATTCCTGCACCTACAGCCAGACTGCCTACATCCCCTGCGAAAACTCTGGCTGGATACTTGTTATACCAGTAAAATGCCACTAGACAGCCAAGAAAACCAGCGCATAAAATCGCAGTTTCATAGTGCCCAAATAATATAGCACAGATGAATAAAACCACAACAACAATTGAACAGGTGCCCGCCATAACCCCATTTAGCGGATCCATCATGTTAACGGCGTTAGCTGGAATAGCAATTGCAAGCGGTATCAGGAGCGGATAGACCAAGGTCAATCGGACCCCATGATGCCCTACAAGCGGTATGAGAGGATGCGGCCAATATGTCTGGAAAATGAGAATTGGCAGACAGGCAAAGGCGGTTAAAATTGGTTTGGCTATAGGATGTAGCACTCGTAAGTCGTCAACCGCGCCTATTAGCCCTGCTATAAGCACTACTGCCAGAAAGACTAGGCTTTCCACCTGAAATCCTGGGAGAAGAAAATATGTCAGGACAACCGTGATCGAGAGCCCTATGAGAATGCTGATGCCCCCCATCTCCGGAAGAACTGGCTTTGATGGTTTGTGGACATCTACACCAGTAATTCTCGCTTCACGCATCTTCTTCATCGCGTATGGAGTGCAAACCCATGTGGCTCCCAGACTAGTTAAAAAGACAATACATGCTATGATAAGATCCGACATGCTAGTGCGCCTTGGTTTATGTTATCAGAAAATAGTTAATTGAATGTAGTTAAGCATTGGCGTATGGGCTGTTCGACATAAAACGAAATATAGTTCGACAAAGTAAGCAAAATACTTTAAAACATTCTAAAACAACCCTCTAACGCACTACAGGAGTTATTGGTTCTTGAGTTCTGATAAACCGCTCATCTCAGTTGTCATCCCAGCACTTAACGAAGCGGAAACCATCAGCCAAGTGATTAGAGAAGTTGTGCAATACACGCCCTATCCAGATTCGACCGAAATAATAGTGGTTGACGGCGGATCCGAGGATGGCACGCAGAACTTCGTACTGGAAAATGGCGCTAAACTAATCATAGAACCACGGCGAGGCTATGGCAGGGCTATTCGAACAGGGCTTGAAAATGTGAATGGAGAGGTAATCGTTATAGTCGATGCTGATGGCACCTATGAGGTGAGCGATATGCCCAAACTGGTTGAACCGTTGCTGAAAGATAAGGCTGATGTTTCGCTTGCTGCAAGGATCGGCGGCAAAATCCTGCCAGGGGCAATGCCTCGGTTTAACTATGTTGGAAACTGCATTTTCACTTGGCTCTACAACAAACTGTATAAACAGGAAATTTCTGATACTCAAACTGGGTTCAGGGCGCTTACCCGGAAAGCCTTAGCTGCAATTAAGCTGGTCGAAGAGGACATGGCTATTTCCACCGAAATTCTTACCAAGGCAGCTAAAGAAAAACTTCGCATAATCGAATTACCGTCCACATACAAGCATAGGGTAGGTAAGCCAAAGTTAAAGCGGTTTAAGGCTGGAAGAGACATCCTGCGAACTTTATTCTTTGATCTTCTATAAAATTTCTATAAGATAATAGGCATAGTTTACACTTAGACAGCTTGTGGGCTTATATGAAAGTGGCGGTCATAATCCCAACCTACAATGAGAAGGAAAACATTAGAAGACTTATTCCAAAGATTGAAGCTGTCTTCAAGACTAATCATATTCCCGGCCAAATTTTTGTGGTTGACGACAACAGCCCAGACGGCACCAAGCTTGCAGCCGAATTACTGGCTAAAGTCTATAGAAATATTCAAGTGATATCCCGCTCCAGCAAAATGGGGATAGGAAGCGCCTACAAAGAAGGCTTTAAACACGCCATCAGGCTTGGAAGCGATATTATCATAGAGATGGATGCTGACCTGTCGCATAACCCCCGCTACATCCCGGATTTGCTCTCGAAACTGGAAGAAGGCTATGACATTGCTCTTGGCTCAAGGTACGCTCCAAGGGGTGGAATACGAAACTGGTCTTTTATAAGGCGGCTTGTCAGCAAGGGTGCTAACTTCCTCGCAATCAAACTTTTGCGATTACATGCCACTGATGCAACAGGCGGTTATAGGGCCTACCGCAGAAATGTGCTTGCCAAAATAAATCTGTCAAAAATAAAGTCAGATGGATACGCATTCCAAGTAGATATGATCCACAGTGCTCAAAAGAAATCCTTCAAGATTGGAGAGGTTCCGATAATTTTCGTGGACAGGACTATGGGAAAATCAAAGTTGGGTAAGAGAGAAATCATAAATTTTGCAAAATTCGTGTTGTCAAACACTCTAAGATGAGCCCCGTTGTTTAGTACGTCGCAGCCGAAACCTTGAAAACATAGATCCATGTAGGGCGTGGGGGCGTGCCCCGCGCCTCTCCATTTTGGTAAACCAGTTCGAAGTTGGGATTAAGTAAATACATTTTTGCGAATTCAGGTTCTCTGCTTGTTACAATGTCATAATAAACCGCGATGTACAATACCCTATTCTTAAAGATCATGTCCCGATAGTCCAGCGTATCCACCGCATAGCCGCTAAATTTGAGATCCTGCCCACGGTTTTTTGCCAGAGAATGAATAGCCTGCATCTGATCCTCCCAGTTCAACTGCTTTCCCCCGGTATAATTCATTCCAACATCCACATGAATCGAAAACCTTGTTTTATTAGAAGCCAAAATTTCGAAATACGGTCTATCATTATAGGGGTCAAATTTGCTTTTCGACCATAGGATTGGCTCTTGGAAAGACACCACAGCAGCTGTTTTAATAGCCGGTAAATAGAATCCCACCCAGTTTTCAGCCCTATTGACGAGGTCATTTCTATCCATTCGAACTTTCATACCCAATCCGAAGGAGATCAGCTCGCATGAATCATCAGCGGTCAACGAGTAGGTCACTGACACGTAATGCAGCAGTTTACGGACGCTGATCGCCTTTGTAACCAAGATGCCTGAATCTCTAAAACTTAGGATTAAACTTCCCTCATCAGGAGTGCGCGAAACCCAATATGCGCTTTTTTCACGAAACTCTGAAAGAGATAATCCCACAGTCTTTCCAGACTGACGGTACACCACGATCGTACAATTATCATTGAAATAAAAAACCGCGTCTGGGAGCACTTTTTCTCTAATCACAGTAAAGATCGGAGTATGAGTTCCGCAATACGGGCCGGCCTCACGTACCCGCAGTATTCCATTCTCAATTTGATAGCTTGTATCAGTAATCAGCTCTGCTGCCTGGGCAAGAGGCACCTCCCTTTGATAAGAGAGGAACTGCAATGGAGTCGCGCTTAGTGTGGGGCGATGGGCAACGCCCGCAATCCACCATCCAAATGAGTGGTCAGCTACGATAACCGAGTTGGGCGTGGTCTCCCTACCGATCCAATCTATGGAGCTGATTAGCGGCTGTTGCGCTATATGATATCCCTCATACTGCCCATTCAAGGAGACAAGCTCAGGAAAAATGGACATACCAGTTACCACTAAAACCAGTAGCCCCAGCGCCATCGTCCTAAGCCAAATTCTATGCCAGATGCGCGCAGATGGGGCCTTTCTAATCTTCTTGAAGACCAAGGTTAACATAATGCTCGTGGGGAATTTACTCACATAACGCATATCCAGCTTTGTATGACTTAACTGTAAGATCGCCCAGATTCCAGCTGCTGTTAATATGATTATGGGGTGAATCGAGAAGAGGAGGAACCGCTGAAAATCCACAACGAATCCAATTACATATGCTTGGGTTAGTAGGAGAGGCACTAGGGCTGATGAGAATATGACTACGTTTCGCAATTTTGTTTTAAACTGTAACCCATGAATTACAAATATGCCAAGTGTTAAGAAAACCCATAGTAACGCTGGCCTAAAACTTAGTGCTAGCACTTCGGGTGTAACCATTCTTGTACGAAGAAGTGTTTCTTTAAGAATTGAGGTTTCAAATGTGGCTTGGAGATAATATTTTGCCGATTCGTATACAAAAGGGGAGGCAATAAGCCCTCCTAAAATCCCTGAAGCAGAGGTCCTTTTTAAGAACGGCAGAAGTTCTCCACGTTCAAATTTCTTGAACAAGTAGTAGAAGGCTATGGTAGCATAACCAAAAAAGAGCACTCCTAAATATACAACTGAGCTCAAAGGATGCACCAAGAACAATGTACCTGCTAATACGCTCATAGCAGCGATGTACTTCCAATCTGAATCAGCCTTCTTAATTGCAAGCCAAAGAAGTGAGTAGACTAGAAACAGTGCTAATACGTTCACAAATCCTCCCCAACAAATCATGTACAAATCAGGTATGCTTACCGCATAGAGAAATACCGCGAGCAGTCCTATCGGCACTCTCTCTGTCGCGTTTTTCGCGAAGGCATAGAGGGGTATGGCTAGGCAGATACTTAATATCAGCCCAAGTGCAAACAGTGCTGTCACAATTGGCAGCCCTGTCAACATTGTAAACGCCCCACTTAGCAGATGGAAACCAGGAGGATACGTGAATGGGGTGCCTGGCATGTGATAGAGGTTAATCTTCGGCAACTGCGCGGAGTTCAGGAGCATGTAGACAAAGCCTGCATGCATCGCAGGATCATCTCCTGATGGATATGGATCCTGAGCGAAGAGAAATAGCCTAACAGCTATCACAAAGGACAATCCAAATAACAAGTAAGCCTTCTCAGCTCTAGGGGACAAGGAGACCATCGCTACAAAC
>CAYPFQ010000005.1:37494-43852 GCA_964410135.1 uncultured Candidatus Bathyarchaeia archaeon | reverse complement strand
GTCGACATATTCGGCAGGGGTTACATCAAATGATGGATTTTTGACAGAGACGCTCTTAAGACTGCCTATCCGGCTAGGACGAATAACTTCAGACGAATCCCTCTCTTCAATTTTTACCAAAGCCCCAATCACAGTTTCAGGACTGAATTTGTAGGTCTCAGCGGCGACGAAGAACGAGGTTCGAGCTTCTTTAGCCGCCAAGGCTATAAGGCTGGTTCCAATTTTATTTATGACCGCCCCGTTAGCGGCAACAGCATCGGCGCCGACTATTACCTTATCGATATCGTTCATGAAATACCTCGCAGCGCTGTCTATTATCAGGGTTACTGGAATTCCCTTTTTCCCTAAGATTTTCATTGAGATTAGACCTTGAAGTCTAGGTCTGGTTTCGGTTACGTAAACCTTAAATTTCTTTCCAGAATCCCATGCTGTTGTCAGAATAGTTAATGCAGCGTCAGAATTGCAGTGGGTAAGTATCACATCGCCGTCATTGATCCTGTGAGCGCCTATCTCTCCAATTCTGCGAATCGCTTCCTTAGAATTCTTGATGAATTCAAGAGCTGTCTTAATGGTTATTGACTTAAGCCGAGCTAACTCCAGCCCTTTTTCCTCCGCCTCTGAGACGCGTTTTAGAACATATCTAAGTCCGTTGGGTAGGCTTACGGCTGTAGGTCTTGTTCTTAGTAGGAACGTAGAAACCTCGTTCAGTTCGTTGAAAAATCCTCTAGTAGTCGTTGCCTTCGAAGCTCGTGAGGTTATTAGCAGTGCCCTAACAGCTGCCCTAGCGATTCTTCCAGCCCCGCGGATTTTCATGGACTTTATGTCCTGCCCAATTTTTACTACTTCACGTGGAATACCATGCGCCATGTAAAAGCCTCAGTCTAAGATTGGATTTATATCGCGAGGCTTATTTTTTTACCCCTTTTAGCCCCATAGCGGATTGAAACTTCGTATAGTTTTTTTAAGGTTAATTCACTTTCTATTATAGGAGTCGTTTGTCTAGGTGGACTTGCGAGTTAAATTTTTAGGGCTAGAGGCTGGATGTAAGCCGATCGTAATTTTAAACACTAGTGACGCTGAAGATCTTGGAGTAAGAAGCCTGGGAAGGGTTAAACTCAGGCATGACGGGAAAGAGTCAACAGCGATCGTTAACACGACTCATACGGTCATTAAAAAAGGGGTTATAGGAGTGTATGAGTGTCTAAGGGCACTGATGGACCTTAAGGACAATGATGTAATAACTGTTGAGACAGCGCTGCCCCCCATTTCCTTAGAGTTTATAAAGAATAAACTGAGGGGGAGGAAACTGGCATTTAAAGAAATTGAAGAGATAGTTAAAGACGCTGTGGAAGGAAATCTAAGCGAAGTTGAACTCACCTCATTTGTCACAGCATTGCATAATTTTGGTTTGGATCTAGACGAGGCTACTAGCCTCTCTATGGCGATGGTTAAAACTGGAGAGACTTTGAAGCTTGATAGGAAGGTCATAGTTGATAAGCATTCAATTGGAGGAGTTCCTGGCGACAAAACTACATTACTGGTTGTACCGATTATCGCTTCATTTGACCTGACTATTCCGAAAACGTCCTCTAGGGCAATTACTTCAGCTGCTGGTAGCGCTGATAGAGCTGAAGTTCTAATGCCAGTCAATTTGGATTTAGAAGAGATGGTGAGAGTTGTCGAGAAAACGAATGGTTGCATGGTTTGGGGTGGGTCGCTACACTTAGCGCCTGCTGATGACATCTTTGTTCAAGTTGAGTATCCATTGGCCATCGACCCCTTGTTAATGCCCTCCATCATGAGTAAGAAAAAGGCGGTTGGCGCAACGCACCTCGTAATTGACATCCCGACTGGACGGGGAACGAAGGTAAAAACGATAGGTGATGCTAACCTCTTAGCTAAAGATTTCATCGAACTAGGAAAAAAACTCAGTATCACTACCAGCTGCGCTATTACATATGGTGAACAACCAATAGGCTATGCTATTGGACCTGCGTTAGAAGCCAGAGAAGCCCTAGAGAACTTAACGAGAAAAACCTCTACAGATTTGGTAGATAAAGCGACTCATATCGCGGGCATCTTATTGGAAATGATGGGGCATAAAAATGGTCAAAAACTAGCATTAGAGAGCTTGAAATCGGGTAAGGCTGAACAGAAGTTAAGGGAAATTATTTCTGAGCAAGGCGGAAATCCCAAAATCAAGCCTGAAGATATCGAGATAGGCAAGCACGATCTAAATGTCCGCTCAGAAAAACCAGGTTACGTGCTTTGGATTGATAACACAGGCTTAGTTGAACTTGCTAGGGCCGCCGGCGCGCCTAAAGATAAGGGAGCCGGAATCATCCTGCATAAGAAGCCTACGTACAGAGTTGGGAAAGGTGAAAAGTTGTTAACTGTGTATGCAGAGAACGCTGCCAAATTGCAAAGGGCTCAAGAGCTACTCGAAGAAGAGGTCATTATTAAGGTTGGAGATCGAATGGAAATGTTAATCGACGAAGTGAAAGAAGTCCCAGTACATGAGAAGGCATTCATATTGGAGAGGTAGAAGCTGTTTTTGCTGAGGACACGAATAAACTCTACAGCCTCAAGATGCTTTTCATAGGTGCCTTAGCCTCTTGTGTGGTAAATGTCTGGTCTGCGAGGACAGCTCGAATCTAATTTCCAGTAGATTAGGCGTTTGTCTCGGTTGTATACGGAAACGACCAGAGGAAGCCCTTGCAATAACCGAAAAAGTTCACACTGAAAGTCGAAGCCGATTTGGGCTTCCATCACTAAAAAGAGACTCAGGTGGCGTAACTTGCGGAATGTGTATGAATAACTGCAGAATCGGAGTCGCTGAACGTGGGTTCTGTGGGCTGGTGTTCAATGTGGAAGGGCGCCTAGTCAGATTTGGTGGAACAATTGAAAAGGGTATACTTGAATGGTACTATGATCCTCTTCCAACTAATTGCGTTGCTTGGTGGTTTTGTGCTGGTTGTACTGGAAGAGGCTTTCCGAAATATGCCTATGGGCAAGGTCCTGAGATGGGATATTCAAACCTCGCTGTGTTTTATGGAGCATGCAGCTATGATTGCTTGTTCTGTCAGAATTGGCATTATCGTGGACTCTCAGCACAGCTGAAACCAGTTGTAAGTGCAGAAAGCCTCGCATCTAAAGCAAATGAAAAAGTTTCATGCATCTGCTATTTTGGTGGGGATCCTTCTCCACAAATGCCCCATGCCCTTAAGACTAGTGAATTAGCATTAGAACAGGCAAGAGTGGAAAAGCGAATTCTCCGAATCTGTTGGGAATCAAATGGCTATATGACGTGGACTTATGCGGACCTAGCTTCGAAGCTTTCGTTTGAAACTGGCGGGACCGTCAAATTTGACCTGAAGACGTGGGATGACAATCTGAATAGGGCTTTGTGCGGGGTTTCTAACAAGCCTACTTTAAAAATGTTTAGGAAGATTGCTGACAAGTATTTTCGAGATAGGTTGGAGCCCCCAGTCTTAACGGCATCTACGCTTTTGGTGCCTGGGTATGTGGATGCGGAGGAAGTACGGCACCTAGCCAGTTTTATCGCGAGTATAGATTCTAGGATTCCGTATACTCTGTTGGCGTTTTACCCTCAGTACGTTATGAACGACCTTCCTACGACCAGTAGGAAAATAGCTTATGAGTGTCTCGAGTCGGCTGAAAAAGCAGGGCTTCAACACGTCAGACTCGGGAACGTCCACCTGCTTTCCTAACCTTAAGATAGATGATCACCGAGACTATAGCAGGTATGTAAATTAGACATAGCGGGAAAACTATGTCGACAAATATTTTGTGAATAAACTGGTTGTAGACAAATAGAACTAGGGCAACCAAAACTAGGATGACCGCAGAAAATCGCCAACTTTCAATTTCTTCTTTTTTCAAGGTGGGACTCCAGCGTGGTATATCGCTCAATTCAAGTAGAGGGCTTCTGCGACTAGGGGAGGGTATGTTTAGGATTTGAATATCGTGATCTCCATTGTGGAAACGTTTCTTACGTTTTCGCCTTCACCGAGAGTCTCTGTGCCAATTTTAATTTCCTTGACTTTAATGGACTCGTCGAATCGGCGTCTAGATATTTCAACAACGTCTACTGCCTTCGAGATAGCAACGCCGCGCGCTTTTATTATAACCTCTTTAGCACCTTGGTTGAATTGGATTATCGTGGCTAGTGCATAGTTCATCGCTGGCTTCTTCCCGATCAAAATGACATTCTGTAGCGGAGCTTTAGGCTTAGCTGCTTCTGGAACTGGCGTTTCCTCAGATTTCACTTCGTTGGCCGTGTTTGCCACCTCCAAATGGTGTTCTTGGCATATCTCGGTTGATACTGTGAGAATTTAAAGCTTCTTAGGTTAGCCAGTTAATTGGGATATCCAAGTAAGTTCCATCTGGTAGAGTGCGCCTAATAGTTATCGGTAAAACTTTGTTTTCCAGTTCCAACAGGGCTACATCAATCGGACTAGTTACCCCCTCGGGAGACGCCACTAGAATAGGGGCTCCCATCGATATTTGCAAGGCCCTTGCTCCTACTACCCGAGCCCTTTCAAAACGAGTAAGTTTTGGAGGACCTATGGTGACCTGGCCTATAGGCTGCTTTTCAGCTTTAGATTTCTTCGCCCGCGCCAGTTTCCTCGGCACCTTTTGGCGGTCCCCTCTCCTCTTTTAATTTTGATGCAGCAATCACGTCATCGATTTTAAGTATCATTACTGCGGCTTCGCTGGCTGATTTAATGATTTGGTTTTTCACGCTGAGGGGCTCATAGACATCAAGTTTACCCATGTCATGGATTTTTCCTGAGAATACATCGACACCAGCCCATTTCTCGCCTTTGTCATGCCGAGATCTCAAGTCTACAAGGGTATCAATTGGGTCCAGTCCTGCGTTTTCAGCTAGGGCTGTAGGAATTGCTTCTAACGCTTCTGCAAACCCGATAACTGCAAGCTGCTCTCTACCTGAAAGCTTTCCAGCGTACTTTCTTAGCTCATTGGCAGTCTCAGCCTCAGGAGCTCCGCCTCCAGCTACAATTTTCGGCTCCTCTACCACATCCTTAACAACCATGAGGGCGTCATGTATCGAGCGTTCAGCTTCATCCACAATTCTGTCAATGCCACCTCTAACGAGGATTGTCACAGCTCTTGGATTCTTACATCCCTCAATGAAAGTCCACTTGTCATCGCCAAGCTTTCGTTCTTCGACAAGTTTTGCTTGACCAAGATCACTTGCTGATATGTCGTCGATATTTGTGATCAGCTTTGCTCCAGTTGCCTTTGCTAACTTCTCCATATCCGAGGCTTTAACCCGGCGGATCGCCATGATGCCCTTCCTGGCAAGTTGGTGCTGAGCGACATCATCAATTCCCTTTTGACATATGACTACTTTTGCACCAGTTTTAGCGATATTCTCTACCATGTTCATGAGCATATGTTCCTCCTCCTCGAGGAAGGCTTTCATCTGCTCTGGGTTTTCGATGTTTATTTTCGCGTCGAACTCGGTTTTCTCGAGTTCAAGTGCAGAGTCTAGAAGAGCTATTTTGGCGTTCTCAATTTGTTTAGGCATGCCTGAATGAACCACCTCTTTATCTAGGGCGATGCCCTGAATCAGCTTAGTGCTCATTAATGATTCTCCAGACTTTTTCTCTACTTTAATGTCATCAATGTCAACTTTGAATTTCCCTGCTTCCTCTTGCGCAACTTGTAGTACAGCATCAACTGCGAGGTCGGCGAGATAATCCCTGTTCTCAGCAACTAGTTTGCTAGCCATAGAAGTCATAGCGATCTTTCTTAGCATTTGACGCTCGTTTGGTTTTACTGGGATTGCCATCGCATCTAAAACTTCTAGACTTTTTTCCATCGCCTTTCTGTAGCCATCTATTACAACTGTGGGATGAACTTCTTTTTCGATTAGTTCCTCGGCCTTCGACAGGAGCTCGCCGGAGAGCACCACCGCCGTAGTGGTCCCGTCTCCAACTTCTTTATCCTGAGTCTTCGCGACTTCCACCATCATCTTTGCGGCTGGATGTTGAACATCCATCTCGTCTAGAATAGTGGCGCCATCGTTAGTAATCGTGACATCCCCAAAACTGTCCACAAGCATCTTATCCATGCCCTTAGGTCCGAGTGAACTTTTTACTGCCTCAGCAACAATTTTGGCAGCCATAATGTTCGTGTGTTGAGCTTCTCTTCCTCTGGTGCGCCCAGTTCCTTCCTTTAGAATCAGTATAGGTTGACCAGCCAGTTCAGCTTGCGAACCTTCAATAGCCATAATATTTCCCTCACAAAGAAGCTTTTAAAATTCTGAAACCAAACATAAAAGCGTTTATTTATATATTTTATGGTTAAT
>CAYPFQ010000005.1:0-37394 GCA_964410135.1 uncultured Candidatus Bathyarchaeia archaeon | reverse complement strand
TTTAAAATTCTGAAACCAAACATAAAAGCGTTTATTTATATATTTTATGGTTAATCTTGCTCAGGCATTCTAAGAACGATTAGATTTTGATAGCGTTAATTGCCAGTTTTTCAGCTACTTTTAGGAGCGTGTCTGACCAGTCGCCATATGCGAGCACTTGGTGGTTTCCAGTCTGCGCGAGCAGCGACTCAATGTTGCCAGTCGGCTTCACTTTAGCTTGAGTCCGACAGATCGCAAGGTGCCCAATCTGGGAATCGAGGACCTCTCCAGTGGCGATCGTTAATTTTGTGGGTTTAGTTTGCAAATTTGCAAGCGTCACAAAATCTCGTTTTAATGGTACGTCCAGTGATGCGCTTTGACCTGACTCAAAGTGGCTTCTCACTATTATATTACGCCCAGGCTCAGCAAGGGATGTGGCGGCAGTACAGTGAGCTAACGTGACCACATCCAGCTTTAAATCAATTTGGACCAGGTTCCCCATCCAAGGTGACTGCCCGCTCATAAGTCGGAACACCAACATAAGAGTGGCAGCCCGTAAATCAGCCTCGCAGGCAGCAGTTACCTCCTCATCATTTAGAAGAGAAAATGCGACACAGGGTAAAGCCCCTGTTCTTTTCAGAAATTTGAAACATTCAAACGTGATGACGCTCAACTTGTCTTCTTTAACAATTTTCTTGAGGGCAAGGTAAAGGCGGGCGGCTTTTATCAGATCCCGTTTACTAGGCTCAATTACTTCGCACTTCGTAAGGCGGGCGTTAACCACCTTATCAGCCTCATCTTCTGAAACGTTAGTCCATTCCTGTTTCAGACGCTCCATTGGGATGATCGCGACTTCGATGCTGAAAACAGCCTTGAGCATTTCAATGTCAAGGCTTAATGCCTTAATGTCATCCTCATCTCCAACTAAACCGATTTTTGCTTCTTTCAGATTCCGTAACAATCGCGTAGCTTGAGCATCTGTTACTATTTCCCGTGGAGCTCTGTTCAGGTCATTATAGAGAATCTTGCCTTGCCAAACCCCTTCAGCAACCAACCGCTCTCTAGCACTCAACGCCGAGGGCAGACTGTTATGTTCATGGTAGGCCCATAACAGAGCTTTACGATTTCTCACTAGAGAGGCGGCTAGCTCCGCGGATCCTCCGCTCGCAACGAAAACAACTGTAGCATCATACTTCTCAGTGGTCTTAGGTGCGTCTTCAAGCTTGGTTACTGGTTTATCAGGACCGAAGAGTTTCAGTCCAGCTTGCTCTAATAGCTCACGAGCCCGTTTTGATGGTTCAATTGCTTTTTCACGATGTATCCAAGAGGCGACTGGTATTAGAAGGACCTGCGGTGGCTCCATTGAGACTTGCTCCAAGATTTGTATTTACGAAATTAGAGCCGAAACTTATAAGCCCATTGAGAGAAGGGCAGCTGCTTTCGATGGAACGGTGAATAAATTCTTTTATAAAGTCTAAACTGGTTTAACCTCACTATAGGTTGTTTTAAATTGACGAGTTGAGGTGCAGGGCTTGCGCAAGATGATCCCAATTAACCAGCCTATAATTGGTGAAGAAGAAATTGAACTCGTCAAAAAAGTTTTGAAGAGCGGATTGCTCACAGAGAAGAGCGGTTGCGGGTATTATGTTTCCCAGTTTGAAGATGCTTTCGCAAAATATGTAGGTTCTAAGTATGCTGTGGCTATGAGTAGCGGAACTGCTGCGCTTCACGCTTCATTAATGGCTGTTGGGTTGAGGGCGGGAGATGAAGTAGTTATGCCAAGCTTTACCTTTGTAGCTGCGGCTGAGGCGGCCATATTTGCCGGAGGCATCCCTATCTTTGCCGATATAGACCCTGACACTTACTGTGTAAACCCAGAGAGTGTAGAAGACCAAATCTCATCAAAGACTAAGGCGATCATTCCAGTTCATCTCTATGGTTTGTCAGCTGATATGAATCCCATCCTCAAGCTGGCTCGAGAGCACGACTTCGTAGTCATAGAGGATGCGGCTCAGGCGCTTGGCGCCGAGTACAAGGGCAAGCGAGCTGGTTCTATCGGAGACATAGCTTGCTTCAGTTTCTACGCCACCAAGAACATAACCACGGGCGAGGGGGGAATGGTCACGACTAATAATGCGGAGTACGCTGAGATTTTGCAAGAGATTAGAAACCACGGAGAACAAAAGGAGTACAGTTCGGTAAGGCTGGGGCATAACTACCGAATGCCTGAAGTCGCAGCTGCAATTGGGCTTTCCCAGCTCTCTAATCTACCAAGGTTCCTTGAGGCAAGACGGAAAAATGCTGAGATTTTGGGGGAGAGACTCAGCGGTCTAGAAAAATTAGGACTACCAGTTGAGCCGTATGACCGTAAGCACAGTTGGTATGTCTATACGGTTCGTCTGAAGAAGAGTAATGTTGGTAAGAGAAATAAGCTCGTAGCAAAATTGCGCAGTAAGCGGATTGGCGTAGCGGTCTACTATCCGGTGCCGATTCACATGATGCCTTACTACAAGGAACGGTACGCGTATAGTAAAAAAGTATTGAAAGAAACTATGACTGCTACACGACAGGTGTTCTCATTGCCAGTTCATCCAAAAATTACAGAAGGCGACCTTGATTTCATTGCTACCACTTTGGCGGAAGCTCTGAAGTAAAAAAGAGGCAGTAATATAGGAAAGGAATATAGGTAGCAAAATCTCAAAATCAATAAGAATTTAAACAGTGATAGGAATGCCTTTTCTTGGTTGGCCTGAACTAGCCCTGGTTATACTAATTCTGCTGATAATCTTCGGCCCCGAGAAGCTGCCCGAAATGGCAAGGGCTCTGGGCAAGGCTGTGCGAGAGTACAGAAAAGCAAGTAGCCAAATCTTCGAGTCGTTAACTACGCCTAAACCAACTGAAGAACAACTGCTAATAGAAACAGCGAAAAAACTTGGAATACCCACAGAAGGAAAAACGGCGGAGCAAATATCTCAAGAGATCCTGAAGAAAGCTAGCGAAGCAAGCAAGGAAGCTGAAGCAAAGTCTGTGGAAAAAGAGGCGGAAGGGAAGGAAATGCCTTCTGCTGATGGGACGAGCCCTAAATAAGCCTAATTGTTTCTCAACTTTTCTTAGGAGAATAAATTATTCTATTCGGAAAAGTGTAGACATTCATCCTCTGCCCTCTCGCGAAGCAGATTAGGGTGATACCTGTTTTCTCTGCGGCGATTATGCCCGATTCTATTGGCCCCCTAACTGAGACGACTATGGGGATTCCTACTCTGGCGGCTTTGAGCACCATGTCAGCGGGCTGTCTACCGGAGCTTATGAGAACGCTTTTTGAGAAGTCTATATTTGAGAGGGCGGCTACCCCAATCACTTTGTCCATCGCATTATGCCGCCCCACATCCTCTGCGAAGGCGACCATGTTGCCGTTAGAGAACAATGATGCAGAGTGGGTGCCAGCGATCGTCCAAAGTATTTTTGACTTGCGGTTCAGCTCTTGCACCATAGCCAAAACTTCTTCTGCCCTGAGGCTGTAGTCAGATTTTACGAGTGGCTTCTCCATTCGGTCTAAAAGTTTCAGAAAGTCGTCGGTTGACCCGCAGGCAGTTGTAACGAGTTTAGCTACTTGGGCGGTTTTTATCCGCACTTTGATGTCGGATCTGGTTTTGATTTTTACATCATTGTTTTTGACCCATACGTCTTTGATTTCATCAAGTGTGGGGATTATGCCCTCGTCGAGTAGCCAACCCACTGCCAATTCCTTCTTTTGCGTAGGGCTGGCCATCAGCGTCACTACATGCTCGTCATTGACATAGAGGTTGACAGGCGACTCAACCGCTACAGCGTCATCCACCTTCTCCCTGACGCCAGTGCGGATGTCGATTTTTTCAACCTTAAAATTGGCCGTCAACCCCGACATGGTTACCACGCTACTAAAAAACCATTTTACCCTCTAAGAAAGCCTTTGTACGAGCGTCCTGCGGCTTAGCGAAGAAATCTTTCGTCGCCCCAACCTCGACTATTTCTCCGTTAAGAAGAAAGGCGACCCTATTTGCAAGACGTCTAGCTTGGAATAAGTTATGCGTAGTCAGAATTACAGTTACGCCCTTCTCGCGATTAATACTTGCAACAACTTTCTCAATTAAGGAGGCGCTAGCTGGGTCGAGATTGGCTGTCGGCTCATCCAAGAGCAACAGTTCTGTTTCGATAGCGAGCGCTTGGGCAAGGGCTACCCTCTGCGCCTCTCCACCAGATAAAGTCAATGCGTTCCTTTTCTCGAAACCCCTAAGCTTCACGAGACTCAAAGTACGTTCCACCATCCTATGCACATCGGCCTCACGTACTCCCCTAATTCTTAAGCCATAAGCTATGTTATCAAAAACGCTCATGTCAAACAATCTGGTTCGCTGGAAAACAACTGCCATCATCCTCCGTAAAACATATTTCGCCCTAGCGTATTGCATCGAAGAAATTCCATTGAAGAAGACTTCTCCTCTATCAGGATAGTCAAGTAGATCTAAAATACGCAAGATGGTAGTTTTTCCAGCGCCATTCGGACCTACGATAACAAAAAACTCTCCCTTATCCACAGTGAAGCCGAGATCCCTTAACGCCTCCACCCCATCATATGTCTTATACAGATTCCTAACTTCTAGAAGCGGCGTCATCGCCTAACACCTCTCAATTGCAGAAATGCCAAAGACAAATTCACTATGAATGCTAGCATCAACAAAATAATCCCTAGCGCAAGAGCCATCTCAAATTCCCCAAGTGCAGTTTCATACATAATCGCTGTGGTTAAGGCTCTAGTAAACCACCTTATGTTTCCGCCAACAATCATTATCCCTCCCACTTCTGAGATGGCGGCACCAAATGAGGCTACGATCGCCGTGAGTATGCCTCCGCGTGCCTCTCTAACTATAGTTGATGCCAATTGCCAACTGGTCGCGCCGAGTGAAAGGGCTCTATCCCGAACTTCCTCGCCAACCCCGTCTACAGCAGATATTGTTATGCCAGTTACAACAGGGATTGTTAGGATGAGTTGCACTATTAGCATCGCGGTAGGAGTATAAAGCAGATGGAGAGGCCCAAAGGGACCTGAAGTGGAAAGCAACAAGTAAATGACAAGCCCCACGAATACTGGCGGCAACCCCATAAATGCGTTAATAGTGGTTCTCATCAAAACATTTGAAATTCGAATCAAAGAACGTTTACCAATAAACTGCATCAGACCCAAGGCGGTTCCAGTGGGTATCCCTACCAAAGATCCTAAAATAACTGCTAATCCTGAGACCCTTAACGATAGAGCGGATATGTTTAGTATCTCAGGGTTCAGAGAAAATATGAGCTGTAGCGCCCTGAGGAAACCTTCTAACATTTCATTCATACGGAAAACCACGATATACTATTGTTGTGAGTCATACCAAGAAACTTCCTGTGCTTGGTTAGGGAAGCCAAGCCTAGTTGCCTTCTCAAAATCACGTGCCATTGGCATAAACAGAGTCGTATCTTCCTTCTTGAAGCTTGAGATAAGGTTCTGACCCTCTGATGAGATGCAGAATTTCACGAAAGCTAGGGCCATCTTGTAATTCCTTTGAGGATACTTGTCAGGATTGAGGAGTATTAATGCATAGGGGTTTAACAGGATTTCATCTTTCTCAACTAGGCTATCCAAGTTTGTTAGTTGATTCTTGAATGTAAGCCAAGTTGCCCTGTCGGTTAGCGTGTAGGCATTATTTTCGTTGCACATCCGCAAGGTGAATCCCATTCCTGTTTGAGCTTCCCAATACCAGCTATATTTCGTGTGAGAAGGCTCAATCCCAATTGAATCCCACATCTTCAACTCTAATATGTTAGTTCCAGATTTGTCTGCCCGTGAGATGAATTTGACATTTCCCTTCCCCCCTGCCTCTGCTATCCTAATGAAGGCCGAGGTGGCATTTGTTCCTCTGATGCCAGCCGGATCATTTGAGGGGCCTACTATGATAAAGTCGTTGTACATGACGCCGACTCGATGTATTCCATATTCGCTATTAACAAACTGTTCCTCCAGAGTCCTTGAATGGACAAGCACTAGGTCTGCATCGCCTCTCTTCGTAATCTCTATAGCCTCTCCTGTGCCCTTGGGAAGCACATCTACCCTCACTCGATATTTCTGTTCAAAAAAAGGAATAAGATAGTCTAAAAGCCCTGAGTCGTAGGTGCTTGTTGTAGTTGCTAAAATTAAACGTTCAGAATGTGAACCCGAAAACCAAGGAATCGCTGTAACTGCTACCATAGCAGTTAATAAGATTACAAATATGAGTTTGCCATATCTCATTCTTAATACCATTCTTAAATTAGGGTAGTTATAACCGATCCGATATTATTTAATCTTGTAATATGGCTCTCGTCTTTTAATGGCTTCAAGAAAGAAATCGGACAGAGCTTTGTCGTCAGCCCCGTTCCTCAGCGGATTAAGTATGTCAACCAGATTATCATTTCGCATAAGGCAGGGCTTTAGTTTTCCATCACTAGTTAGGCGGATCCTAGTACAGTTAAGACACGACTCTGCGTTCTCGATTGGACGCACGAACTCAACCTTCACATTAGGAAGGTGGTAAATCTTCCTGTTTTGCATGTACCGTCGAACTTCAACTTTTGAAGCCCTATCTTTGAGCTTATCCTCAACCCCGGCTAAGGGCACATAGTATTTCTCATAATAATCTGCAGGGACGTTGAGTGGCTCTAGTTCAATTAGTTGAAGCGTGGCTCCAGTTTCTCGGCAAAACTCTATTAGGGGATCCACTTCACTCTCGTTCACACCTCTAAGGAGTATCGTGTTTATCTTAACGGGACTGATTCCAGCATGAATAGCTGATCTGACTCCCTTAATGGCATTCTCAATGTTCCCGCTGGTGATATTATGGTATAGCTCGGGATTTAGCGCTGGCACAGTTACATTAACCCGTTTTAGGCCAGCCTCATGTAACTCGTCAGCTTTCTCTGCAAGATGGGCGGCGTTTGTTGTCATTGAAACCTCAATTATTCCAGGTGTACGCGATATTTGATGTATAATTTGAGGCGTGTCCTGCCGTAAGAGGGGTTCTCCCCCGGTTATTTTTACTTTAGACACCCCCAACCCGCTTGCAACCGTGACAATCCTGCCTATTTCTTCTTGGGTCATCTCGACCATTGGATTTGTAAACTCTCCTTCTCTGTGACAATATTGGCAGGTATAGTCGCACATCTGTGTTACAGCTATCCGCAAGCTAACAATAGGCCTGTTAAACTGGTCGTAGATCAAGACTACCCTTCTTCCATCAAATTTAGGGAAGTTGATTATTGAGCAGCATTAAGCCTTTAATTGATATACAACACTCTCACAAGCAAGTATAAGAAAATTGTTTTTTAATTAAGGTGAAGGGCATTGAGTAAAAAGGGCGCAATTATACTGGCCGGCGGCATGAGCGCTCGAATGGGTAAGAACAAGGCACTCATAGAAGTCGAAGGCAAGCCATTGCTGAGACATGTTGCGGATAAAGCGGCTAAGGTAGCTGACGAGATTATAGTGGCAATTGGAAGAACTGACGAGCTAGATAGGTTTGCTAAAGTACTTCCACCCTCAGCCAAAGT
Source organism: uncultured Candidatus Bathyarchaeia archaeon (assembly GCA_964410135.1). GTDB lineage: Archaea > Thermoproteota > Bathyarchaeia > RBG-16-48-13 > CAYPFQ01 > CAYPFQ01. The sequence goes on along the minus strand of CAYPFQ010000005.1, from coordinate 29,816 downwards.
GCTGCGAGACGCGGGGGAGGGGCAAAGCCCGATAATCGGCATGTCAACTGGACTGGAGGCTCTAAAATCAAGTTATACAGTGATACTTCCATGCGATACCCCTCTTGTCAAAAAAGAGGTATTGGAGTTCCTATTCTGCAGGGCAAGCAATGCAGACGCAGCTATCCCACGCTGGCCAAACGGGCGCATCGAGCCCCTTCAGTCAGTTTATAGGGTTAAGACGATGGTTCGGGCTACCAGAGAGGCGTTAAAAGCTGGTGAACTTTCTCCTGTAAATGCGATCAAACGGCTAGACAAGGTCAATTATGTGTCTACTGAAGAGATCAAAGTGATCGACCCCGAGCTGCTGACATTTCTTAACGTAAACACGCCTAAGGATCTAAGAACGGTTAAAAGCATATTCAGCAAGATAAGCGCTATGCGCCGTTCTCAGCCTGACCTCGAATAGAAACCTTAAAAGATGGGGTTTATTGGAAAGAGAATCAGAAAGGGGGAATAGAAGTGTTCATCGGTTGGCCTGAGTTAACCTTAATTATTTTGATACTTCTGCTGCTTTTCGGACCATCAAAGCTGCCGGCGTTGGCAAAATCTGTGGGCGAAACGGTGAGGGAGCTTAGGAAGACGTCTTCGGAGGCTAGCGAGGAGGCTAAAAAGAGTGAAGAGCAAGGCGAACAGCTCATAGTAGACGCAGCTAAGAAGCTTGGAATAGAAACTGAAGGCAAAACTGCAAAGCAGTTAGCAGAAGAAATAGCTGAGAAATTTAAGAAATAGCCAAAGTGAGCTAATCAGCAAGTCACTGGCTTATATTTAATCTATTTTGCTGGAAGATCCCTATGACTAAAGTGCAGAATGCGACTCGCGAGCTTACTTTTTGGGAGCATTTCGTAGAGCTAAGTAAACGTGCGAGGGTAATGTTATTCTCAGTTTTGATATCCACGGTTTTGGTTGCGGCTTTTCCCGTGCAAATCGATTTTTCTAACCTATCGGCATCATCGACGTTGGTGACTGCATTTTTGAAGCAAGTGAAGATAGACCTGCTTCCGAGGGGCGCCGAACTGATAGCACATGATCCCCTTGACCCGGTCTGGGCTTACATGGCAGTTTCGTTTCTTCTAGGCATGATGATCAGCTCGCCAGTTATAGCCTATGAGCTGTATAAATTCATTAATCCAGCATTGTATGTGGGAGAGCGGAAGTTTCTTGCCTCGTTTATCGTATCTTTTACAACGCTTTTTATCTTGGGAGTTGTTATCGCCTATAAAGTAGTTGTCCCAATCACCTTCTGGGTTTTATGGCTACAGGTATTTACTGGCGGAGTAACCATCCCGCTAATTTCGATCAAAGAGTTTCTAACAACAGTATTTTGGATAATTATCATCACAGGTTTCGTATTCACTATTCCAATTTTTTTTGTAATATTGGTAAGGCAGGGACTCATGAAATCCGATTCTCTTGTAAAGCAGAGAAAGATAGTTTACGGTGGATTATTCATCCTGGCGATGATTCTAACACCTGACCCTACTCCGATCACAGCCGCAATAACATGTATTCCACTATTTATCACAATAGAAATAGCCGTTCAGATAGCTAAACGCTATGAAGAGAAGAGAGAGCCAAAAAAGCCAAGCAGCGTTAGCGAGAAGGCTGCCTAGTTTATTTTACGTGTTATTCGACTTCTTGTAGGATCTCCATTATTTTATTTTAGCAGGATCGCAGAGTAATCTTACTCAGCCATGCCTTTGAACATGTGCTAAAAAACTCTCTGAGAAGCGAAGTCAGCAGCCAGGCGCAATATTTTCCCCATATCGCGGTCAAGCTTAATCTTACCAATTTCAATTTTAGCCTTCTCAGAGAATTTCTCAGATAAGCTTTGAACACGCTCGATGGCGCCCGTATCGTTCAGTATCCTGACAAATTTCTCTATGTTTGTACGCCCTAGGTTGATGAATTCGTTAAGGGTGGGATTGCCTATGTGGGCTCTTGCGCCATAAATTACAACCAGATTCGGCCTATTAGTAATCATGTCCGTCTTCACAGGCTTTCCTAACTCTTTCTCAGTTGAGGTGATGTTCAACACATCGTCACGAAGCTGGAACGCCATGCCGACCATCTTGCCATATTTGGACAGAGCGCTCACCGCCTCCTTAGAGCCTTCGCCAATAATCGCGCCCGATTCGGTAGCTACACTGAGCAGGGAAGCGGATTTTTTCTCAACCATTTCGATATACTGATCCTCAGTCACCTTTCCCATGTCTTTGTGGAATCTTATGTCTAAGATCTCTCCCTCACACATCTTCACGCAAGCCCGTGCAATTAGATTGATAACCTTCGGAGGAGTAGCCAACGCCATAATCTCCACGGCTTTTCCTATGAGTAGATCGCCAGCAGTTATAGCGACTTCCTCACCCCAGATAGAGTGAACGGTTCTTACCTGTCTTCTAAGCACGTCTCCATCAATGAGGTCGTCATGAATTAGTGAGGCGGTGTGGAGCAACTCTATGGTTGCCGCGGTAGGCAGGGCATCTCTAAAGTTTCCGCCAACCGCCTCGCATGCTAACAGGGTGAGAACTGGCCTGAACTTCTTGCCGCCAGCCTTGATGAGATGCCTAGCTGCGTCATAAAGTTCGTGGGGCTTTGATCCAAGAGGCATAGACTTTTTCAATTCCTCTTCAATCAGCCTGAGCTTGTCATCGAGGAGCTCGATTAAATTCACCAGTATCCCCATCAACCCAAATTATCAAACAATTTGTGCATCTAACTATTTTAATCAAGTCAGTAATCATTGTTTAATATATATTAGTTTTTGATGTAGAAATTCCATGTAGAAGCGGTGAAGCTCTTCAAACGAGACGGGTCAACCTACACAAAATAAAGTGATTAGAATTTGGCTAGTCTATCCAGGTTCCCAATTAAAATCATAGCTGAGGGCGTAGGGGAAGCCGAAGGCGAATTAGTAAGGTTTAGCGCCCCTAGGACAGTTGAGGCTATTCTCAAAAAAATACCAATTGAAGGACGCGCAGCTACTTGGAAAGAGGAAGTTTACTTCGAGATTCCAGTGAAAACTGGAGCTGAAAAACCAAAACCAACCGTGGAAACTGGCACTCTTGCCTATTGGCCGATGGGGAATGCCCTATGCATATTCTACGGGAAAACTCAGCCATACAGCCCAGTAAATGTGGTTGGACATGTTACAAAGAATCTAGAATTATTCAGATCAGTGAAAAGCGGAACCAAGATTACAATAGAAAAGCTCGGTTAGTCTTTGGCGGCTGTCGCTTTGTATATCTGAAGCCTACTTGATCCTGCTACGAGTTCTATGACTCCGCGTTTTTCTAGTTCTTCCAGAGCATTTTTTGCTATGCTGAATTTTACCCCATACTTGGAAGCCAGCTCGTAGGGAGTGACTGCTTTCATCTTGGATAGTTCGCTGAGAAATTCATTGCTTGACAAGTTGGGCATAGTAATGCTGCCCGCCTTCTTTTCGGCAGCAGATTTGAGTTTCTTGTCCTCCTTTTTCTTCGGCGTTTCCTCTTTCATAACCTGCTGCTTTTCCATTTGAGCTAGGCTCTTCTTCTTCGCACCACCCATTTGTATCCCACCAATAAATCTTCCATTAAGAAGATTAGACGACTTCTATTAAAGCAATCCCATTTGAAAAGAAAAGAGGGAGTTAGAAAATAGAGGGTTTACTCGTGACTGGAATCGGAAGAGGGGTGTGTTGCATCTTTTTGATGTTTAGGGCTGATACGGCCAGTAATAGGAATATCATGAATGCTAATGCGGCGTCTTGGAATTCTGGGATCCCAGTAAACGTGGCTTGAGCTTCGCCGTTGTCATAGCCTGTCTTGCTCGCGATCACATAAACTGTATATGTCCCTAGGGTTGCGTCGTCTGGGAAAGTGAACTGGCTGAAGTATTTGCCATTAAAGTCTGAGCGGACGGTGGCAGTATAGACCGTTTTGCCAGCGGGGTTACTGACCAGAACGTAAACTGAGACATCTGAGACAACTGAACCAGTGGAGTTGGTAACCCAACCTCCAATTTCTACTATCTGACCCCGATCATAGGTAGACTTGGTAAATGAGACGGCGACTTGCAGTAGCGGAGCACCAATAGCATTGAGTGCTTGGTTATACGAGCCCACGTATACTACGCCGTCCATTCCAATAGCAGGAGAAGAATGAATCTTATAACCAAGGTCAACGCTCCATTTCAGTGTGCCGTCGGATTTTACAGCATAGAGTCTAGTATCAGATGAGCCGAAATAAACTGTCCCATCTAGATCAATAGCGGGAGAAGATCGAACTAGACCACTCTCAGCAGCAACATATCTCCATTTTAATGTTCCCTCAGGTGTAATAGCATAAAAATTGCCATCACAAGAGTTGGCGTAGATGGTGCCATCTGAACCAATAGCAGGAGCCGCTTCGACAACATCACCAGTGCCGAATCTCCATTTGGTGACACCATCATTTATGGCGTAGAGGTACTTGTCGCCCAGACCGAGGTAGATGGTGCCATCTGAACCAATAGCGACAGAAGAAGAAGGATTGTAAGGATAAGTGAAATATCTCCATCTGAGGGTGCCGTCGGGTTTAATGGCATAAAGATTGTAATCACTCGAACCGATATAGATTGTTCCGTCTAAACCAATAGCTGGAGAAAACTGGATCGGGCCACCAGTAGTATATCTCCATTTCAACACACCATTTGAGGAAATGGCATAAAGATGGTCATCAATTGAGCCGAAATAGATGGTGCCATCCGGGCTGACAGCGGGAGAGGATCGATGTACTCCGCCAGTAGTGTATTTCCATTTCAATGTGCCGCCGGGTTTAATGGCATAAAGATTACCATCATGTGAGCCGACGTAGACGGTGCCATCTACTCCAATAGCAGGAGAAGAGTCAATCGCACCACTAGTAGTATACTCCCATTTAGTTGTTCTATCCGGTTTTGTAGCGTAGAGTTTGTAATCATATGAGCCAAAGTAGATGGTGCCGTCAGAGCCAATGACTGGGGAGGAAGTGACCCAACCATTAGTGGGATCCGCCCATCTTAGCTTGCCTACCTGAGGCCCTCGATACGGACTACGACCCGTGTGTGATAAGTCGTGGCCGAACATAGGCCAAGGTGTATTTGCAAGTTGCCCGTGCACGTGTATTAGAATGGGAAGGAACATAATTGACAGCAACGATAGGATCAATAACGATTTAGTTCTCAACCCTATTCCTCTTCCATATTTTTCAATGAATAGATACTTATCGTTAAGTGTGTTCACTACTTTTGATCTGACAAAAATGCTTAAACCACACTGCAAATAACTTACTAACAATACAGGACGCGGAAGCTATGGCAAACCCCTCAAAGCAGCTGCTGTTTTGCATATTTCTATTCACATTAGTGAGTACGAGTTGCCTCTTCCAAGTATCTCAAGCGGCAGAGCCGGAGTTCACTGTACTATGGCACAGCATGTACAGGGATGTGGATAAAGCTACTGGAAAGCCGATTAACCCCACTACTAAATTCTACGTTACCGACGAGAAAGCGTACTGCTGGCTTAATGTCTCAATTACGGGGTACGGGTACGCTGTTAAGGTTACGTGGAGATGGTACGACCCCTCAGGGCTGTCTTATTACAATGACACCGTCTCATTGATGGGCCCCGGGGTGCGAGACGCCTACAGCCCACTCGAAATTAAGGATACGCCCGCAGTGACAAAAACTGGATATTGGCGCGTGGAGGTTGACATCGGAGTGGTGGGAGCCCCTATCATTAGGTTCACCGAATATTTCTGGATAAATATTCCCCCGATCACTTTCCCAGCCACTGTTTTTGTGTCAGGCTTGCCGCCGTCTTATTATGTTAATATTAACATCGACAACACTCCTAAAGGCACAATTAGTGGCGGAGGAAGTAAACAGTTTAATCTCACATTAGGATCAACCCATACGATTGCCGCTGATGCATATGTGAGTGGCCCTACTGGAACCAGGTATTATTGTCAAGCAAACTCTTGGACTGTTTCTTCTGAGAGCTCTCTCACCTTCGACTATAAGACCCAGTATTACCTAACAGTCAAAACCCAGTATGGAAATGTCAGTGGAGAGAGTTGGTACGACGCTGGATCCACGGCCACATTTTTCGTAAAAACTACCACTATGAGCGGTGGACTGTTGGCTCAGTATATCTTTGGCGGATGGAGTGGGGACTTGAACACTACCGCACCCACTGCAACCATCTCTATGACTGAGCCGAAAACCGTGACCGCCATATGGAGAGCCGACTACACCCAGCTCTATATAGTTACAGGAGTTGCGATGATTGCTGTTGTCAGTACAGTGATGGCTTTGTTGACATCGAAAAAAGTAGTTCATCGCCCTCCAGCACGTATGCCGCCTACTCCTATGGCAGCCATATGCCCAACCTGCGGCCGATCGCTAATATACGTTCCACAATACAGACGATATTACTGTGGAACCTGCAGAAGATACGTTTAACCCTCATCGCATTGTCTAGGCAGTATTGCTTGTCTTGAAATTATCCTAGTTTTCCAGCTGCTTTCAACCGTCTAGTCGACGCCTTTAACTGCGCCACAGTCATGCCTAAGTCTTTCGCTGCTTGGCTCCACGAAATCGTTCCACCATGATCAACAATGTAATCGTACACCCGATCGTCCAGTTTTCGCTTAGCCCGCGGTCTAGGTTTTTCAGCAGCCTCACCTTCCTCAAAAGTAGCAACTCTTCTGATTGAAACCCCTTTAGAGGGCGGTGCTTCTGCTTTTTCAGCCACAGGGACAGGTTTCCTCACCATCGGGAGAGTTTCGGCTGGAGGGCGCTCAACAGTTTTCCCAGCTTTTCTGAACAGCCCCCATGAGATTTTTTTAGCCGCTTCTAGTAGTTGCGCCACATTCTTTAATGTGATAATACCTGTTCTGAGAGCGCCGGCTCTGAGGATGCCTGTTCTCTTCATGTAGTAGAGTACTCCAGGCAAGACTGCCACAACAGCGACGAGGGTTAGGATTATTGTCGGTATTATGAAATCCGCCACCCAGACCGCGGTTACTGTTTTAGGAGCAGTCATAACAATCGTTGCCGAGGCAGTAGTAGCATTTAAGCCTCCGCTCCAGCCGTTGAAAATATATTTACCGCCCAAAAAGCCCATGATTCCCTCCGCAGTATCTGGAGAAGTTATCGAGAATGTGGCGGATGAACCTACGTCATACCAGCCTGATCCGACGGGGTTACCATATTGCGATTTAACGTTTAAGTAAAATTGAGTTTTATATTTGGCAGTTATTATACGGGGAGCATTCATAATAACAGATACCGGATTACCTGGTTGAACAGCTCCATCAACCACCCAAGCCATGAACACGTAGCGTTTTCCAGAATCACCAGCTACTGGCGAGGGGATAGACCCTGTAGTAGCATAGGTGTCAGCATCATACCAGCCTTCTCCACCAAAACCGGTTATGCCTGGCGGATCTGAGCTGATTGTCAGATAGTACTGTGTTCTATATACGGCGGTGATCATCGTACTCGAAATAATTGTAATTCTTCTCGGGTTCGCTGTTTCTCCATCCTCCCATTTGAGGAATAATGCGCGTACACTTTCGCCAATTTGGACAATTGACTGCACCTCAACGGTATGAGTCCCTGACAAAGTGGGCAGGACAACATGCCCACTGAATTCTGTCTTGTAGGGCTTATTATCAATCTTTACTTGGATACCGCTGTAAGGTGTACGAACTGTGAGGAAGAGTTCCCTAGAGATTATTATGTCCAAATCCCTGTACCAGTTCGAAGCATCATGGGTCCATGCCATGTCTTTATAGTAGTAAACTTCTGCACGCAACTGCCAAAGTATCTCATTTGAGGGGGCTGTTAAGGTAAAGGAGTATGTTTTCGAACCATGTTGGCCAAGAGTTTCATAAAATGATGCGTATTCCGAGAAACCAAATCGATCCCGTATGTGGATCCAAACGCCTACATAGTTGGCGAATGAGTAGTCTATGTAGACTGTGACCTTTATCGATTGGCCTGGAAGCGCTGAATCAGGCGCGTCAACATGGGTTATAGTGGCACTGTACTCCTGTGCATATACGGATGTGGAACGGACGCATAAAACAGATAAGGCTATCAGGAGAAGGATCAGCGTTCTTGAAACAACCGTAGCCCTCCGCATATGAAATCCGACACATTATCAGTGTTCGTGGGGATAGTTTAAAATTTATGACGGTTTGTAGTTTGTCCTAGATTTTAACTTTTTTATGCGTAGTAGTTGACAAATTTTTTGTATTTACCTAATTTTGCAGCAACCCTACTAATTAACCGAAAGAGATTTAAATGAAACCGACGACGGTTTCACGGTTCTCTAAATGACAGCAGAGGTAGAAAAATTTGTAAGGTTTTACCAAACTGATTTTGGAAACAAGATTTTAGAGAAAGAGGCGGAATATATCTACAGTGAACTCAAACACTACAAAAACATTCTAGATGTCGGTTGCGGCATAGGCGCTTTTGAGCGGAAGCTAAAGGATTTAAACATCACGGGCTTGGATAACTCTGCGGAAATGCTGGACGAAGCTAGAAAAATCAATAAAAGATTTGTTCTTGGAAATGCAGAAAATTTGGATTTTGGCAATTCTACATTTGATGCCGTTTTCTATGTGACAACATTAGAATTCGTAAGTGACTACCGAAAAGCAATTCAAGAAGCATGGAGAGTGACAAAGCCAAATGGAAAACTCTTAGTAATGATGCTGAATCCGGAATCAGAATATTTTCAGAAACAGTTGCAAGGAAAGGGATCATATTTTAATAAAATAAAGCATACCAACTTGAGAGAAATCAAAAATTATATCTCAAAATTTTACGAGATTACAAAAGATGACTATTTCTTAGGCATAAGAGGACAACAAATTTTTGACACTGTGGATAAAAAATTTGCTAGCTTGTATGTGATTGTGGGAAAAAAGAAATAAACATCCCTAATAAGGTCCTAACTTTTGATTAAACCAAAAGATCACATCGTATTAGTATTTACTTGCTTTGCCAACTACCAGCACACGATAAGCTTAAACCAATGCTCAAACTAATGCTCATAACAATAATTGAAGCATGGAGATGATAAATTGGTTATAAAATGCCAACAGTGTGGAACAGAGAATAAAGACAAGACAAAGTACTGTTCGAATTGCGGAGCCCTTTTAATGGTAACGCCACCAGCACTTGGAACCCCTGCCATAAAACCAGTGCCAGGAGTGAAGGTGGTCACCCCCTTAGCTGGCGTAACTAGGATCCCTTCACCTGGAATGTGTTACTACCACCCAACTCTAAGGGCAAAATATGTGTGCAGCCGAGACGGGCGGCAAATTTGTACAGACTGTGCAAAGCCCTACCTAGACCTTATCCTCTGCCCAACCTGCTATAGGGATCTCTCCCCAACTTTTGGCGCACCTCCAGCACCCTACGAGACGCCCTCTGCACCATTTGCTCCTCCAACAGGAGGTGTTAGGGCAATGGCAGGATTCGCCTTATCCATGATAGCTGGATTTCTGATAGTGCTAAATACGCTGCTTATGGCCTCAGGAGCATGGTCTTGGATCCCTCTCGCACTACCTCTACCAACCACTTACTTGGCGTTTCTTGGCTTGATATTTGGCGGTACCGCAATCATAGGGGGCATGCTGACCTATTGGCCAGCCCGTGAACTGCTCGGAGGCGTTCTAGTCATAGTGGCTTCGGTCCTAAGCACAATTGTCGGCGGCGGCTTTGTAGTGGGGTTAATCCTGGGAATAGTCGGCGGAATATTGGCAATCTTTAAGAAGTAGGCATTTCCCCTTTTTTTCCGACCATAACAAAAAGACCGTGGTAGGAATGTTCTACGTAAGTGTCTCTAAAGACGCGCTACGAAAAGCAGTTGACCATGCTAACAAAAGCCCCGACAAGGAAGTTCTAGGCATCTTAATCGGAAGAGTAAAAGATGACACTCTAATAATTGAGGATGCGGTGAGCGGCGAGATCGAGACTGGCCCTACCCACGTAACAATGCCAGGCCAGACAATTGCGCTGATAGCCGACGACATTCTAAAACGGAAAATCCGGGGAAATATTGTTGGATGGTATCACTCGCATCCGGGCTATGGCCTGTTCATGTCTGACTTGGACATATCAACGCAAACCAGTCTGCAACAGTTCTCTCCATACGTTGTGGCGTTAATCGTGGATCCCTCTACTGGGGAAGCAGGGTTCTTCACGATTGATCCCGAGACGGAATGTGTGATGCCAATAGGAGAGGAGTTTATCTATATTTTCGGTGCGGGAGAGCCTCCAATCCCTCCACCACTGCCGCCTGAGTACCCGATCAGCGCGGGCGTCCTCAGCGGTGAAGCTGTCTCCAGTAGGCCGCGCAATCGAAGAATTATAGCGCTCCTCGTTACTGTGTCGATAATTCTAGGAATTGTCGTGGGCATAGTCATGAGTAAGTATTTATTAATTATCGGATAAACGAAAGCTTTTATTCAGACACTTTATGTAAAGTAAGAGGCTGTGTGAGGCTAGATGAAGATCTTCGTTCAAGCGCCAATCGGACCTCAAACGGGGCTAGCTGAGATAGATGTTCTCCCTGAGCATACTGTTTGGGAGATTAAGCAAAATGTATGCAACGAGTTTGGTGTGGATCCCGGGACCGTCGCATTGATGTATGGAGGCATAATCCTAGATGACAATAGCACTGTAGCTTCTGCCGGAATCCCTGAAAATGCTCAACTTGCTCTTATGCCGTACAGCATCATCGGCGGTACGCTATGAGTGGCGTCTACAAAGATCGCTTATACAAAGAAAAGGCATTCTTGCAACATCAGTTCCCAATGGTCACCCCAGTGAACACCCCTCCAACAGTCTATGAGGGAATGGTCAGATGCGAAAAAGGTCCAGTTAAGGAGCTGGCGGATAAAGGTATCTGGCCTTTCACAGAATATGTGAATTGGCAGCGGTTTAGATTGGAGCTGCATAAAGAGTATCCGTTAAAACCTCCGATTGCAACTTGGCTCTCAGACATATCGCATCCAAATATCGTCCCACTGTTGCCTGGCGTTGTCTGCGTGTCAATTTTAGGTAAGGAATGGAAACCTGATTTGAAATTGGTGTCGGTGGTCAATTCCATGTACTATTTACTGGTCGACCCTAACCCGAATGATGTGTGGAATCACCCAAAGTGTTTGAGGGCGGCTGAAATCTGTAGGAACTACGGCTTTCCGAAGCGTGGGGGTGAAGTAAAGCCCGCTGCTCCAAGCGATATTGTGCGGTTCAATATCATCCCGGTACCTAGAGTGAGTCGGGCAAAAGACGTTACCAAGTTCAAGATTTTAGATCGTAAGCAAAAGGGACGTAAATGAGAGTTAAAGCTAGGATCCCCTCTGTTAAAGAAGTAGAGGTTACTGTTCCAAGAACTTCGAATGTTGCAGCCCTTAAGCAAGCGATCTGCGATAAACTTGGCATAGAGCCTGAGCTAACTAAGCTGTTGCTTGACGGCAAAATTCTAGACGATAAAACAAGGCTCAGTAAGCTTGACCTCGCCTCAAAGAAGATTACAATTGACTATTTCTGGGCGCGCCACTTGATTTTGTGGGGCAACCAAGGCCAGTCAAAGCTTAGAAATTCCACTGTTCTAATCGCAGGCGCAGGCGCCCTTGGAAACGAGGTGGGAAAGAATCTCACCATGCTTGGAGTTAAGCGCTTGAAGATCGTGGACTACGATATCGTAGAACTATCAAATGTTAGCCGTATGGTATTCTTCGACAAGAACAGTGTCGGAAAGCCGAAGGCTGAGGTTCTAGCTGAGGCGTTGATGAAAAAATACCCGTATGTTGAGGCACTTGCCTATAATGATGCTCTCGAAAACCTTCCTCTCAACGTGTTTCTAGATATCGACGCGATTGTCTGTGGCCTGGATAATGTAGTCTCAAGAATGTTTCTAACCTCTATTTCGCGAAAATACCAAATCCCAATGATAGACGGAGGGATCCTAGGCTATCAAGCAAGAGTTCAGGTATACGTTCCCCCAGATGCACCCTGCCCGGCATGTGCACTCCCACGCAGTCAATATGCGCAGCTAGTAGGCTTGAGAAACCCATGCGATGCGCCAGTGGAAGATGCAAAAACACCCTCACTACCCACCACAATCTCTTTAGTCTCCTCAATCCAGACACAGGAAACTATCAAAATTCTCATCGGATACTCGCAGTTCATGAAAAAGGGCAAATGGCCGAGCAGCACTGGCGAGCCGCTAAAAGGAATCTGGTTCGCCGATCTACACTTCAACAAATATTCAGTTATAGAGATGCGTAGAAACCCGAACTGCATGGTCTGCGGCAAAGAGGGGCTGGCGAAGGATACGGTTCCACGCTTTAAAATCCCATTAAGCCAACTGAAAAATTCCTCAACTGCGTTAGAGAGAAAGGCCAGATCAATCCTAAAAGCTGGCGAGAAACTAGAACTCTTTAAAATATCTGAAGATGACTCCGAAAAAATCAGTATAGGAAAACGCCTAACAGATTATAAAATAAAACAAGGAGATTTTATTCAAGCCCTAATTGGAAAAGACGATGAGTACAAAGAGGCAATTCTCAGGTTAGTATGAGTTAGGCGGATCTTCTAGCTACCTGATATGGCGTGCTGTATTTTTGTTCGATTATAGGACGCCAGTAGCTGTTGTAGCTGCAGAAGGGTATGATCGGATGCTCCGGATCAGGAGTTGCATAGTGAATGACACATCTTTCCATTCGGTAGAGGTCTAAGTTCCCATAATCCTGAAAATGCATTGCGCCCAACATGACAACCCGCCGCATGAATTTGCCAAGGGAATGGTAGCTTCCGGTTTTTATGACTCCTCCGAGTAGGTCTTTGATTATGCCGAGCTTGGCGTGTCTGAGGCTTCCTAGCATAAGCAATTTAGCTTTTGTCTTATGTCCTTTTTCTGCTGCTTCTCCGGCTTTTTGAAACGCCTCGCAGAATTTGTCAACGTCTACGAAATGTGTGATCGGCGTATATGATCCTTTTTTGTCTACAACTAGGAATGTGGCTACTCCACACCAAGGGGCTGCGGAGAATTCGGGATAAGCCTTCCCCTTCATAGCACCCATGATTCTGGCTATCGGGATTGGCCATGGCACAGGCCTAAAGTCAGTGGTAGAAACCCGTTCCTCCGTCTGTTCTTCAACCAACTTCATGAAGTCGGACACAGTAATCCGGTGTGATTTAGGATCCAGATCTTTACCACGCCCTGCAAACGAAATGGGCTGGACGTTAACGCATCGAATTACATCGCTGTTTTTAACTGCAAACTCGATGAGACTACCTAAATCCTTGTCGTTAATTCCCTTAGCCAATGTGACTACAAGCACTATGCTGTCAAGCCCGATCTTTCGCGCGTTTTCTATTACTTTGAGTTTTTGAGGGAGAAAGTTGGCTCCCCTCATTCTTATGGTAACTTCAGGCCGTAGCGAGTCGAATTGCAAGTAGAAGGTTGAAACCCCAGCGTCAAATAGGCGTTTGAAGTAGTCTAGGTCCTCAGCAATCCGCAGCCCGTTAGTGTTAACCTCGGCATGTTCGAATCCAATGGCTTTAGCCGTTTTTACGAGCTCTGGCAGGTCATCTCGAAGAGTTGGTTCTCCGCCGCTGAACTGTATTGCCCTCGGAGGTGAGGGCTTGTTTGCTCTGAGGGTTTCCAGCATCCGGCTTACTTGCTCTTTTGTAGGCTCATAGACAGAGGTGGCGCCTCCTGAGGAGGCAAAGCAGCCTGGACACACCATGTTGCACCTTGAGGTGACATCGATTATTGCGAGAACTGTTTGGGATTTGTGGTTGTCGCATAAGCCGCAGTTGAAGAAACAGTCTTTCAGATGCTTGGTTTGAGGATTGGCTATCGGGGTGCCTTTATGGTAGTATTTTTCAGCCCATTTGTAGAGTTCGTAGTCTGACCAGTATAGGTCGTTGAACTCTCCGTGAACGGGGCATGTTTTCTTGATGTAGACTGCGTTATCTTTCTCGTAGACGGTGGCGTCTAGGGTTTTAAGGCATTCGGGGCAGAGGCTTCTTGTTTCCCTGATAATCTGCATAATTAACCACTAAGAGTAGTAAATACTTTTTAGGTTAGAGTGTAAAAACAGCCGTATAAGAAGATTTTCAAACCCGTAATCGGGTGAAAAGTGGGAATGGCGGTCAGCGACAAAACACGAAGAGCCTTAGCAGAGCTTGGCTTAACGGACTATGAGACAAGGGCATATGTCACGCTGGTCACCTATGGGGTGCTCACAGCCAGTCAGATAAGCAAGACTGCTACAGTGCCCTACTCAAAGATCTACGACGTACTCAGTTCTCTGGAAAGAAAGGGATGGATAGAAACTGAAAGTAGCCGACCTAACCGATACTATCCAAAGCCACCGTCAGAAGCCCTAGAGACAGTGAAGCTCGGAATTGAGAGCAAAATGAGAGACAGCGAAAAACAGATTTCGAGTGAGCTTCAGCCCCTATACGAGAGGAAGGAAGTTCGAGAAAGACCAGACATCTGGATTATCCGCGGAGAAATCAATGTTTTAGCTAAGCTCCAAGAGACAGTAGGCAAGACCAAAAATGAGCTGATGGTAGCTGTACCAACAATCTCAAGTACACTAGTAGCCATATTCACTCCGATCTTACTTAACTTGAAGAACGCCGGCATCAAGACCATGATAATGACAACCAAGGCTGCAGAAAAAGAACTACTACGTAAATTAAGCGAAGTAGCGGATGTCAGAATCAGAGACGACATGTTTGGGGGCGGAATCATTTCTGACAAGAGAGAAGTGCTTCTAATTTTAGGAGAAGAAGAAAAACCAGTTCTCGCCATCTGGTCGGATCACATTGGACTTGCCAAGTTTGCGCGAGATTATTTCGAATACCTGTGGAAGGACTCGCTAAGATTTAAGTAGTTTAAGAAAAGAACCGTATTTCAATCGTAATACCTCATTTAGGCGGGTAAAAGATGATGAAGCTAATTACGGTCAAACTTCCAGAAGCATTGATCGAGGGACTAGATGAGCTGGTGAGATCAGGTATGTATCCAAGTCGAAGCGCAGCAGTAAGAGCAGCTGTCAGAGACATGCTAAAACGAGAATTGTGGAGAACCGCATAGCCTGAGAAACAGGTCTTATACTGGCACCAGCAAAGCAGAACTCTAAACCTATCGCTCCCGCTTATTCTCTATGAACTCCTCAACCCACTGTGTCGCAACTTCATAAGGAGCCTGCACAGGGGGATGTTTGAACGCGTAGGCTGAGATGCTTGTGAGTGGTCCTGAGATGCCGCGATCTAACGCTATCTTTGTAGCACGAATAGCGTCGATGACCACCCCTCCGCTATTAGGGGAATCCCAAACATCCAACTTCACATCAATCGTAAAAGGCGTGTCGCCGAAGTATTTGCCGCGAATCCACACATAGCAGATTTTCTTGTTTTCCAGAAAGCCGATGAAATCACTAGGCCCAATGTGAAGTGGTATTGGATAAGGAGCCATAGCCTCAACCGCACTGGTTTTACTAATCCTCTTTGATGTAAGGCGTTCGCGTTCAAGCATATTTAGAAAATCCGTGTCGCCACCGATGTTCAGTTGATAGCTCTCATCAATCTTTATGCCGCGGTCGACCAGCATTTTAACGAGTGATTTGTGAAGAACCGTTGCGCCTATCTGACCCATCACATCATCGCCGACAACCGGTAGCCCTGCTTGCTGAAATTTTGCCTGCCATTCTTCACTTGAGGCAATAAACACAGGCATGCAATTGATAAAAGCGCAGCCAGCCTCAAGGGCTTGCTGGGCATACCAACGAGTTGCCTGCTCACTTCCTACTGGCAGATAGTTTAATACGATCTCAGCCTTCGCCTCCCTCAGCACAGAAGCCACATCGACTGGTGTGCTACTCTTAGCCACTTTTATAACAGGTTTAAGGTACTTGCCTAGGCTGTCGAGAACCTCTCCATTCGAAACAGGAACTCCGAGCTTGGGGACTTTGCAGAAAACCCTGGTATTATTTGGCTTGCTGTATATAGCCTCACTCAGATCTTTTCCAACTTTTCTTTGGTCTATGTCGAAGGCTGCTACAAATTTTATGTCTCGAACGTGGTAGTCGCCGAATTTTGTGTGAAGCAGCCCTGGCACAGCTTCATCTTCGCGTACGCTTCTATAGAAACGGACGCCTTGCACTAGGGCTGAGGCACAGTTCCCAACCCCCACTATAGCCACATGGATTTCGCCTATAGTGCATCCCTCTTTCATAAGTGAATAATATTTCATAATTATAAAATATTTCCAACAGCTGGCCCGGAATTGAGCTGTAAAAGATTTAAAAATGGCTGCGTATAATGTAGATGTATTTAGTCATGATTTATCATGATAAAAAGAGGGATGAGCCTATGAGGGGTCTCGTGTTTCGTTTCTTGTCGAATTACAACTCGACAATCGTGGAACTTTTATAAGCAGCCTCATAGAAAAAACTCGGTTCAATAGGGGCATGGCATAATGGCCAGAATTGTGGGATCGGGACGATTTCTCATAATAAAGAGGTCTTTTTATGCTTGACAGACCAACCCACCTCAAAGTGAAACAACTGAAGACATCGCTCGGCTTAATAGAAGATCTAGAGCTAATAATCGGAAAAATTGCCGAGGAAACGCTAGCAGAATCTGAGGGGCCAACCCCGTTCCCATCGCTCAGCGATCTGAGAAACTGGGATCTCAAACTCCTGAAACGCTATGGGCCGTTTTATTCGCCGCTCTGCGATGTATGCGACCTCTGTACCTACGGAAAATGTGACTTGACTGATGGCAAACGCGGAGCATGCGGCATCGACATAAAGACACAGCAAGGTCGAATATCGGCACTAACTTGTTGCCTAGGAGCAGCAGCACATGCAGCCCACGCCCGCCACATAGTTGAATACCTCATTAGGAAATACGGACGTGCCCATCCAGTCAACATGGGAACAGAGATTGAATTAGAAGCTCCCATAATCCGCACAGTATGTGGAATTAAGCCACGCGTCCTTGGCGATTTAGAGCTTGCGCTGGACTATATTGAGAAAGAAATAACAAACGTATTGGCTTCAGTCAACACTGGTCAAGAAGGAAACGATTTAGATTTTGAATCTAAGGCGTTTCATGCTGGGATGATTGATAACCTCGCCTTAGAGGCTGCGGATGTAGCCCAGATAGCAGCCCTCGGTTTTCCTAAAGGTGAGCCAGATGCGCCTCTGGTAGACATTGGCTTCGGAGTAATCGATGTTACAAAGCCAGTCATCCTATGCGTTGGGCATAATGTGGCTTCGGGAGTAGAAGTCATAGAATATCTAAAGAAGAATGGCTTAGAAGAAGAGGTTGAGGCATGTGGGCTTTGTTGCACAGCCCATGAATTGACACGTCATTCACATCATGCAAAAATTGTAGGACCGCAATCCCGCCAGATGAAATTTGTCAGATCAGGCGTAGGCGATGTGCTGATTCTCGATGAGCAATGTATAAGGACGGACATGCTGCAAGAAGCACAAAAAGTGAAAGCCCCGATAATTGCTGTTACTGATAAAATCTCTCTGGGGCTTGAGGATCGAACTAATGACAGCGTAGACAGGATAGTTGATGATCTCGCATCAGGCTGTGTGCCGGGGGTATTAATACGTGATCCAAATAAGGTCGGTGAAGTAGCGGTCAAGACTGCCCTCAAAGTAGCGCCAACACGTGGCAAATTTAAAGCGACCCCAGATAAAGAAGAGCTGATAAGGCTTGCCAAAGAGTGCAGTGGTTGCGGAGTGTGCAGGAGGGCTTGCCCCAATGACTTCCATGTTGATGAAGCAGTTTTAGCTGCGGCTCAGGGCACACTGGACAAGTTAGAGGAGCTCTATGAAATCTGCCTCGGCTGTATCAAATGCGAACAAGCGTGTCCGCGCAAGTTGCCAATTTTAAGCATGATGGAGAAGGCGGCTGAGGCCCGTATCAAGGAAGAACGATATAAGATAAGAGCTGGCCGTGGACCGATTCAAGATGTTGAGATCAGACATGTAGGATCCCCAATCGTACTTGGAGAAATCCCAGGGGTTATCGCATTTGTAGGGTGCGCCAACTATCCAAAAGGACCACGCGAAGTTGTAGAGATGGCTGAAGAGTTCTTGAAGCGACGGTACATTGTAGTGGCTTCTGGATGTAGCGCAATGGGACTAGCCATGTACAAAGATGAGGAGGGAAGATCTCTCTACGAGAGGTATCCAGGGAATTTTGATGAGGGGGGCCTTGCCAATACCGGATCCTGTGTTTCGAATGCGCATATCATAGGTGCAGCTATAAAAATTGCGAGCATTTTTGCTCGAAGACCTTTACGAGCAAACTACGAGGAGATTGCGGACTACGTTTTGAATAGGGTTGGTGCGGCGGCAATTGCATGGGGAGCGATGTCTCAGAAGGCCTACTCGATCGCAAGCGGGGCGAATCGGTTAGGGATTCCGGTAATTTTAGGCCCGCATGGCGCAAAGTACAGGCGGATGTTCCTGGGCAGGAAAGATAGAGAAAAGGACTGGATGGTATATGACGCACGAACTGGTAACGAGGTCTACATAGGTCCTGCCCCAGAACACCTATTCTATGTGGCTGAAACAAAAGAAGAGGCAATTGTAGTTGCAGCTAAACTGACCATCCGACCTAACGACACGCCCAAGGGAAGAGCGATAAAACTGACCCACTACATCGACTTGCATAAAAGCTTCTATGGAACAATGCCCGATGACTTACACCTACTAGTACGCTCAGAGCACGACATCCCCATCACTGTCAAACATGAGGTGATGAAAATCCTCAAGAAGAAGGGGTGGAAGCCGACTACCACGCCTGACCCTACGCTGCTTTCAAGATTGATAAGGAAAAGGAAGGAGTAAAGACTCATGCTTGAACCATGGCAGATAGGCAATGTTCCTGGACCAAAACAGGCGAACGCTATTACGGATCCAGCTGTTGTCATCGCAATGGTCGAAAGGGCTCGACGCCCCCTGCTCCTAATTGGGCATCAAATAATCGGAGTTAAAATTGACGGCACTACGTTGACTACGATGATAATAGAGGCTGCAAAAAAAGGAGCGTCGATTATAGCCACAGCCCACACCATAAAAGAGTTCGCGATTTCAGGACCTGAAAATGTGAGCTGGATGGGAATAGTTGAGATAACGGATAGGCTTGCTGATCCTGAATGGATGGGAGCGGATGGAAAAGGAAAATATGACGTAGTGCTATTTCTGGGGGTTCCATATTATCTGGAGTCGCAAATGTTGTCGACGTTGAAGCACTTCGCTCCGCAATTAAAAACCATCTCTCTGGAAAGGTTCTATCAGCCAAATGCAGATTGGTCATTCCCGAATATCAAAGAGGACGAATGGCGCAGGCACATCACATTGATTGCCAAAAATCTTGGGGGTAAAGCCTGATGTCGATGTTTAGAGACCTTCCAGTAGAAGTTGGAGTCGTATTTGAGGGAGAGCGAATTCGAGGCCTCGATGCGTACATAGAATTCGGAGGCATAAACGTCCCAATCAAATTCGAATTAGCCGAAGTAAAACCTCCAGAGAAAATTACAGACGGAAAAATCGAGATAGTAGGACCAGATATCAGCGCCCTCAAAGAAAATGGAAGCCATCCACTCGGAATCTACCTTGAAGTAGCTGGAGAGAAACTTGAGAAAGACTTGGAAGGCGTTATCGAACGCAACATCCACACATTCCTTAACTACATCGAAGGAGTAATGCACATTGGCTCAAGATACGACATCTGGGTCAGACTAAGTAGGAACTCATACAAGAAAGGGCTGAACTCATTCAAACAATTGGGGCTAGTACTATGCAGACTCTTCAAAGTCCAATTCCCCATAATTGAAAAAATTCAGGTCACATTCTTAACTGACGAAAAAAGGATCAAAGAACTCTATGACAAGGCGATGAAGATCTATGAGGAAAGAGATGCCAGAGCACGCGGACTCCAAGACGAGGATGTAAGCGAATTCTACGGCTGCGTCATGTGCCAATCATTCGCACCCACTCACGTATGCATAATCACCCCGAGCAGAATCTCGCTATGCGGTGCCATAAGCTGGTTCGACGCACGAGCCGCGGTCAGAATCAATCCAAAAGGTTTCAACTTTAAGGTTGAGAAAGGAAAATGCCTAGACCCAGTTAAAGGAGAATACTCAGGCATAAACGAAAAAGTTAAAGAGGAATCGCTAGGCGAAGTCGATCGGATAACTCTTCACTCATTTACCGATCACCCGCATACAGCCTGCGGCTGTTTTGAAGCAGTTGCCTTCTACATTCCGGAAGTGGATGGGATAGGCATAGTCCACAGAGGCCACAGCGGCCAAACCGTAAACGGACTTTCATTTTCAACAATAGCCTCAGAGGCAGGGGGAGGAAAACAAGTCGAAGGACTGGTGGGCATCGCCATAGAATACCTGAGATCTCCTAAATTCTTCCAAGCAGACGGTGGATGGAACCGGGTGGTCTGGCTTCCTGCTACTGTTAAAGAACGAATTAAAGCCGCAATTCCAAAAGAGCTTGAGAACAAAATTCCAACTGAAAATGAAGTTAAAACCATTGACGAGTTGAAGCAGTTTTTAGAAGAACATAACCATCCAGTGGTCGTCTGCTGGAAGGCCCCCGCCGTTCCAATCGCTCCTGCGATCCTTGCAAACCCAACTACAACTGTGGGAGGAGCAAATAAAGGCGGAGTAGGCATAGGAATTCCGGGACTAATTCCTTCAGCCGCAATCCCCGCTGAAGGGCTCAGAATACTACTGAAAGGCGTTAAAATACACGTCGACAAACTGATTATCAAGAAAGCTGAAGAGAAATAGGACAGAGGACTCAATCTTGGGGGAAGCCGAAAACAAGAACCTATTTGCGAATCTAGAGAAACTTCTGAAACTCCTCAAAACAACCAAATCCATTGAATTAGAGAAAGTGGACCTCGAGGCAGAGGAGTTGGAGCTTAACATCAGACCCCTAGCCCCAGCCGCACCCCCATCTCCTAAAGCCGAGCTTCTAGAAGCAGGCTTCATCCCACCAGCCACGAAATATCCTGGACAGATAGCCGAAGTACGGCTCGGCGCAGTAAAGGCAGAGAGCGGCACACGGGATAAAACACTCGTAATCGGCGGAGAGAGAGCCCCACCATTCTACAGGTTCGAGGCGCCGATGCCCCATAAGCCAGTTATAGCCTTCGATGTTTTCGACATGAAAATCCCTCTCCCACGCTCGGTTAAGGCGCACTTTGAAGATGTGCTTGAGGACCCGGCTGAATGGGCTAAGCGCTGTGTAGAAAAATTTGGCGCTGAAATGATTACAATTCACCTCGTTAGCACGGATCCCCTGCTCAAAAATACTCCTGCCTCTGAGGCGGCTAAGACGGTTGAAGCGGTTCTCCAAGCAGTTAATGTTCCGATCGCGGTAGGAGGCTCTGGAAATCCTGAGAAAGACCCTGAAGTCTTAGAGAAAGCGGCCGAGGTCGCCTCGGGCGAAAGGATCCTGATAAACTCTGCCCGCAGGGACATGGACTATGAGCGGGTGGCTAAAGCAGCAACCACACATGGACACGTAGTGCTGTCGTTCACTGAACTCGACGTGAATAACCAGCGTATGCTTAACCGTGAACTGTTAGATGCAGGCGTACCAAAATACAGGATAGTTATGGATCCTACGACCGCGGCACTCGGATACGGGCTGGAATATACCTTCAGCGTCATGGAACGAATCAGGCTCGCCGGATTGCTGGGCGATGCGGATCTACAGATGCCTCTAGCCTCCGGCACAACTAACACCTGGGCTGCTCGCGAGGCGTGGATGGACAGCCCAGAGTGGGGACCAAAAGAACTCAGAGGCCCATTGTGGGAGACAGTTACAGCCATAAGCCTCCTTCTAGCTGGCTGCGACTTTTTCATGATGATGCATCCCGATGCGGTGCGAACTCTCAAAAAGACAGTAGACATTCTAAATGGAGAGGCAAAGGAAAAGCCCGACGACATCAGCAAATGGGTGACCGCTAAATTCAGGTGATGTCGATGGCTGCACGAGCACGCCCCTTGGAAATCTACGGGTTACTCCCCAAAACCAACTGTGGAAAATGTGGGGAGACAAGTTGCATGGCATTCGCAATCAAACTACTTGAAAAGTCGCAGGAACTAGCCAAATGCGTAGAACTAGAGGATCCAAAATACCGAGAGCAGAAACAGAAACTCATCGCACTCCTCGCACCCCCGATCAGCGCAGTGATGATAGGCGCTGGAGAAAGAGCGATTACAATTGGCGGAGAAGAAGTGATGTACCGCCACGAACTCACCTACTACCGCCCCACAGCCATCGCAATAACAGTAGACGACATGATGCCCCGTGAAGAACTGCT
The DNA here is from genome assembly GCA_964410135.1 of uncultured Candidatus Bathyarchaeia archaeon. Taxonomy (GTDB): domain Archaea; phylum Thermoproteota; class Bathyarchaeia; order RBG-16-48-13; family CAYPFQ01; genus CAYPFQ01. Next base: position 7,352 of record CAYPFQ010000005.1, on the reverse strand, counting down.
AAAACGAGTTAAGGCTGTTGAGGGATTCCAAATAGTTCGAGTAGGACAAAACCTAAAATTGGATATGATTGCAGTACGATGCACCTCAAGTGATCCAACCAAATTTTCAAACACTGTCTCCGAAGTGCTCAAACACTCGAAGCTGCCCCTCATCCTATGCTCCTACGATCCCAAGATTTTGGAAGCTGGACTATCAGCAGCCAAAGCCCACCGCCCCCTAATCTACGCTGCAACAAAAGACAGCTGGAAGCAGATGGGAGAGTTAGCGTTAAAATACAACTGTCCGGTCGTCATATCCGCTCCGAACGACCTTACACTACTCCGCTCACTAGCAAACAGCCTCACAGGAATGGGACTCAGCGACATAGTGCTTGACCCTGGAACATTTCCCGACGCAGGGCTAGATGAAACTATAAACAATTTCACCATGATACGAAGAGCTGCAATAGAAAACAGGGACAAGCTTCTAGGCTTTCCGATAATAGGCATACCAGCCACAGCCTGGCTAAAACCCGAGGTCTCCTCTGAACTGACCAAAATGAAAGAAGCCTACATTGCCTCAGCATTGCTAGTACGCTATGCGAGCATTCTGATTATGGAAACACTTGACAGCTGGGCGCTTCTTCCAGTTCTAACCCTAAGGCAGAACATTTACACAGATCCCAGAAAGCCTGTAGCTGTTGAACCAGGGCTAAGGGAAATTGGAAAGCCCAATGAAAATGCACCGGTCCTGCTCACATCGAACTTCGCCATCACCTACTATACTGTGGCAAACGACATAGAGTCGGCTAATATAGACTGCTATCTACTCGTCGCTGACACCGAAGGGTTAAGCGTGCAAACCTCAGTTGCCGGCAAAAAACTAACCGGAGACAAGGTAGCTGAACTGATCAATAAGACAGGAATTGAGGGTAAAGTTAAACATAAAAAATTGATTGTTCCAGGCCATGCCTCACGCCTAAAGGGAGACATTGAAGAGTCAACCGGATGGACGGTTCTCGTAGGACCCATTGATTCATCGGGGATTCCCAAGTTCTTAGAGGAGCGCTGGAAAAAGAGCGATTAGCATGCTTAAGAAGCTAGGAAAATACGATGCAATGTTAAAAGACATCTGCCTCATCGAGGGTGTGGGTCTAAGCTCAAACATCTATACAATCGGCAGGAACTCCATCACCCTAATCGACACAGGAAACGGCGAGGCTGTAAACAAAATCACCCCAAAATTCGAAGCCCTAGAACTCGACCCCTCAAACATAACGCAGGTAGTCATCACCCATTCTCACTACGACCATATTGGAGGATTGCGTGAATTGCTCAGCATTACTAAGCCTAAGATCATGGTTCACATTGAAGATTCAAACCCCATAGAGGAAGAAGTCAAACAAAAAGTGACGAAACTCAAAGACGCGGACATAGTCAACGCCGAGAACTGCCAGCTCAAAGTCATCAGCACACCTGGACACAGCCACGGGAGCATCTGCCTCTACAACCCGGATAGAAAGCTGCTCTTTTCAGGCGACACCGTATTCGCAGAAGGCGGCTTTGGAAGAACAGACCTAGAAACCGGCGACAGCAGAAAAATGGTCGAATCCCTAGAACGCCTGGCTGAACTCGACGTAAACATCCTACTTCCAGGTCACGACAAGATAATCCTAGAAAACGCCTCCAAATGGATCAGGCAATCCTTCGATGAAGCTAAAACACTGCTCTTTTAATAGAGGAATTAGTGAGGCATCGCATATGTCTGAAAAAAGGCTTGTAGTCGCATTCACTGGAAAAGGCGGAACTGGAAAGACAGTGCTAACAGCCCTAGCCCTAAAACTCCTACTCAAGCAAGGCAGAAAAAACCTCCTAATCGTAGACGCCGACCCCGCCACAAACCTGCCAGATGTGCTAGGCATCAAAATAGACAAGACCGTGGGAATGGTCGCAACCGAACTTAAAAAGAAAATCGGAGAAGCAGACCAAATCCCCCCAGACATAGACAAAAAAAGCCTGCTTGAAGGCCTCATCCTACAAACCCTCGTTGAAACCCCCCAATTCGACCTACTCGCAATGGGCCGAACCGAAGGAGAAGGCTGCTACTGCCTCGTCAACAACCTCCTCACCCACATCATCGACACCCTATCCAAAAACTATGAGCTAACCCTAATGGACATGGAAGCCGGACTCGAACACCTCAGCCGAAGAACAGACCGAGACGTAGACATACTAATCGTGGTCACAGATCCCTCCAAAATGGGCATCGAAACCGCCAGAAGAATCAAAGAACTAGCAAAAGAAGTACACATCAAATTCCACAAAATCTACCTAGTCGGCAACATGATACCCCCAAACCTAGAAGAAACAATCCAAAAACAGGCTGAAAACATTGGCATAAAATTGGCAGGAACAATCCCCGCCGACACCAACATAGCCAACTCAAACCTAACAGGCAGCCCCCTACTCGAACTACCAGACAACACCCCAGCCCTCACCGCCACCCAAAAAATCCTAGAAAAAATCACACTAACATAGAAGGAAGCATTCACCATGTATGTCAAAATTTAAGTTTTTACGGTTTTTCGCCCTCTGCCCGTCTTTCATGCCGTCCCCATTCATTTGCGATTTGTTGTATGTGGACTAAAGTAGCTGTTTTATAATCTTAGGGAATATACGAAGGTGGTTGTGGTCTGGTTGGGTAGGGTTACTGTTGGGATCAAGGCTGGAGTAGTTGCGGGTGTGGTTTATGGTGTGATTGGGGCTGTGGCTAACTATTTCAAGTTGTTGTGGTTAAGGGAGCTGATTTTGCCTTTGATTGTTGCTGCTATTCCGGCGGGCTATGAGATTGGTGTGGAGGAGGCTTTTGCTCTTGTTTTGATTTCGGGTTCTTTCTTTGTCTTCTTGGTAGGGGTTGCCATGGGTTTGATTGTTGGTGGGATTTATGGGTGGGGTTATGAGAGGATTCCTGGAGGGACCTCGCTATTCAAAGGGCTTGTTTTCGGCGTTGTCATTTGGATTGTTTTAGATGTGGTGCTTGGGTTTGCTAATCTCTCTTATGGTTTTGTATTTTATGTGGTTAGTTTGGTGGTGGGTTTGGTGAGTTCGCTGATTTTTGGGGTGTTGATCAGTATTTTCTATAATAAGTATATGCCAAAGCAGTTGCCGTCGGATCAAATGAGTATTTCCTGAGCTGGAACGTGAAGCATTGTCAGCTAATATTTCCTTACAACTTTCGCCATGTGTAGGGTGCTTTAACGCGACGTATACGAAGATGTTCGTGTCAAGATAGGCTTCCATTTCATATGAGCTTTCATCGCTTTGGCTTTTTTAGAAGGAAGGGGACCTTAGGTAGGGATTTTTCGACCAGTTTGACGGCATCTACGTTTATTGGTTTCTCTGACAGATTCCAGAGATATTCTGCTGGGTCGGATATTCTCTCCGGTGTTTCGACTATGATGTGTTCTTTATCTGTTTTTATAACGAGTTTGTCTCCTATTTTTATTCCAAATTCCGACCGAATGCTTTTTGGGATGGTGATCTGGTATTTCCGTGTCACTTTGACTTCTTCCTTAGCCATAGCGTAGCCTCAATACACCGTACTACCTCATAAGCGCCGCGTTTGCCTTTATTTAGCGAGGATGGATGAGGATGAAAATTCACTTATTCTAATTATTGTTATCGTGTGTTGAAGAGGTGATTTCTAATAGGCTTCATTGTAGAGTCGGTTAAGACAAGGTACTGGCGTCCTGGGGATGATTATGCGCGGATTATTGTGGATGCTGTGAAAGGCCGTTTAAAAGATGGCGATGTGATTGTTGTTTCTGAGAAGGCTTTGTCAGTCGCTATGGGAAACTTGGTAGATGAGAGCAGAGTTAAGCCTGGTTTTTTTGCCAAGTTTCTTGCTTATTGTTGGGTTCGATATCTTTGGGGGTATTTGCTGGGTTCGGCTTGTCATCTCAGGGGTGAGATGATTCGGCAGTTTAGAGCCTATCCTAGGGAGGGTGCGGCGCATAAGCAGGTGGCTTTAGAGCATGTTGGCTTGCTGCATGCATTGAAGCCGTTTTCGGAGGGCGGGATTGATGTGAGTAATTTGCCGTTTTGTTTTGCGTGTTTGCCTTTGGGGGATCCGGAGAGAATTGCTTTAGAGATTTTGAGGAAGGTGAGGGTTGTGACGAAGAAGAGAGTAGGGCTTATGATTGTGGATACTGATGAGACTTTTTCGTTGGGTGAGTTGCATTTGGCTACGCGTCGAAGCCAGGTGAGGGGGATTCATTCGGGTTGGAGGGTTTTAGCATACATTTTTGGGAGGATGTTTGGGCTGAAGCGTAGGGCTACTCCTTTGGCGGTTGTGGGTTGCGATCTTAGTGTTGAAGAGGCTTTGGATGTAGCTGAGCTTGCTCACCACGCTCGCAAATATGGTGCAGGTAGGACTGCGTGGGATATAGCTGAAAGGTTCGAAGTGGGCTTGACTGAGGTTACCTGGGAAATGCTTGAAAGCGTTGAGCATAGACCCATAGTTATTGTTCGAAGAAGAGCTTAACCGATTGTGAAAACTTCTACCCTAAACGGAAAACATGGGACTTGTTCTTTATTTTATTTAATACGATGGCTCAAAAGTTCCACCGTCGTTTGGATCATTCTTTCGCGCGGGTGGTGAAGGGGATGATCTTAGGGACCCTCTTTGCGTACCGCTCGTAGTCCTCGCCAAAGATGGCTCTGAGCTCCTTCTCCTCGAAGGGGGCTAACACATAGTTGAACCATAGTAGAAGAAGTATTGTCGAGACGAGTAGAAAGGTGTAGTCAAGCAACAGCCACCAGCCGAATAGTAATAGCACAACATCAGAGTACATTGGATGCCTAACATACCTGTATGGGCCCTTCACCACAAGGGGCTCGATCCTAAATGATCGCTCCTCTAAACGGACTCTCCGCCTCACCTTCAAGAACGTCACATATGTGGAGACGAGGGTATCTGCAGGCCTTCTATATCTGAAGATCCAGCTAAGGAAAAGGAGACCTGACAGAAGTGTCAGGAGACCAATCAAACGGATTGGAAGCGGAAAGTTAAGCTTCGAAGGCATCTGAAAAGCAATCGTCATTAGGTAGCCTAACGTAAGGAACGCCACCATGACTATGACAACGACCACTGGAACTACGATGATAGCTCTGGCCTTTGTTTCCGACATCCTTCGACCCATATGAGAGTGAGTATATGTTATTGTTGCTTTAATTTTATTGGAGCTGATTTAGTGGCGAAGTTGCGGTTTAGGGTGGGCTTCAATTTGCCATTTGCGACCTCCCACATAAACACTAACCACATAGTCTTGAAGCGATTCGCCTTTTCCTAAACCATCTAAAATAGCTCTACCTACTGGGTCTTTTGTACATGGGTCTAAAATCGTAAACGTTTAACTGAGCTGACTTAGAATTTTAGGTTCATTGATACTTGGCGGCTGATCGATTTAGGTAAAGCTGAGCCGTTGGTAGCTCAGACGTCCTATGAGGCAGTTACGAGGGCGGTTGAGGAGCCTTAAGAGGTCAGCTTAAGGGCCAGCGGACGACTTTGCTTTTCTCCAAGGTTAGAAGAGTTGGCACACTAATCATCAGAGAAACCACAGTTACCATGACATCTTCAATGTAGGATCCTGCGGCTCCCAGCACAAACACATTGTAGAGAACTTCGAAAGTGGGGAAAAACAGCGTGTAAAGCCCAACTGGGACGAGCAGGAATACTCTGACTAGCGAGTCGGTGACAGTGCTTACGAATGATGCGAGCAGCACGAATAATGTGAGGTTCTTGATGTTTTTTCGGTCTGCTAGGAGTTTTTTGCCGAGTTTTGCGGTTGGATAGATTAAGACCAAGGCGACGAGTATGTCGAGTATGGTCCAGAGGGGTAGGATTCTGCCATATGGATGGATGAAATAGGCACCGAGCATTATGGCATATAACAAGACTACTGGCCACCAGTAACCACCTATAAGGAAGCCGGCAACTGCGACTCCTGTGGGCTCAGCGGCAATTCCGAAGATTGCGAGGGGGTTGCCTGTGAGTGCAGCTCTGACTACGCTTCCGATAAGAGCGGCGGCGATTCCGATCTTAGGTCCTAACGTCATGCCTTCAAGCGGTTCGAGGTAGACGCTCCACTGTCTCCAGGGACCGTGAATTATATCCAGTATAGTATGCAGTGCTGCAAAAACCGAGATCGTGACGATGTTCTTAGTTTTTCTGCTGAGACTCTGGGCTGAAAAAGCCATGCTTCTACTCCATCGCTTTTCTATATGTTTCTTCGAAGATTTCTTTTACAACTTCTGGATTAACTCTGTGTTTCCTGTAGAGGTCGATTGCATTTTTCACGTATAGGGTGAAGAGTTCTCGTATGATTTGTTCTACTTCTTCGAGTGGAATTTTTTTCGGAGGAATTAAGAGAAGGACGAGCCATTTTCCGATGAAAGAGGGCTTATACCACTTGACCCAAACATTCTTATCCTTGACTGAAAGTTTCTCCATGCCTTCTTCTAGAACTCCAGCTGACACAAGCCGTTTTAGGCTTTCGATAACGGTTTTGTTCGAATGCTTCCGGAGCTTTTCGATCAGATCTTTCTGGTAGACTGGTTTATCAACGGATAATAATTTCATGATCTCAAAGGACACGTCTGATTTGAAAACCGATAATAGAACCTTGTATTGTTGGGTTGATTTTGTCGGTAGCGGTAGAATACAGGGCCAAAGTTTCTCCAATACTCATGCCTCGATCGTTAGGGGAATTCTCAATCCATAATGTAGGCTATGTAGTTAAATACTTTGATATGTAAAAAATTACACTACATGAAAAGCCTTGAAACTATCGACAAAGGACATAGCGCTAATTTGCGTCCTAGCGGCAATTTATTACATTACATCAATTTTACCAGGGGTTCCAATAGTCGGAATTCCTCAACCCAAGATCGAGTTAGAAGCTACCATGGCATCTGTTTTCGGGGTTATAGCAGGACCATACCTAGGGTTTCTCGCAGGCTTTCTAGGAGCGATCCTTGCTTGGACATTGCCTCCTGGAAGCGCCAGCTTCACAAGTGCGCCATTCCTTCTGAATCCAGCGATAAACGCATTGACCACGGGACTCATCTTGCAGAGCACAAGGGTTTCCAGTAAATTCAGAAATACAAGTGGATGGCTAGCCGCATTTATTATTTTAGGCGTGTTGAATGTGGCTTTTTGGTTTACTCCTGTTTCCCAGCCGATTGACCAGTATTACTATGTGGCGGTTTTAGCTACATTTGATAAGGTGACTGCTTGGCTACTGATTTTGCCAATAGTAAAGTTTGCGGAAAGGCTTTCCTCGTCCCGTGGGAGGTTGCTTGTCTTTTTCTTT
>CAYPFQ010000004.1:41345-53389 GCA_964410135.1 uncultured Candidatus Bathyarchaeia archaeon | reverse complement strand
GGTCAGCCAACTCATCCTCGGGCGGAAAGCCCAACGTCAAGGCCGACGCCGCCACCGTAGATGCGGGAGCCATTAATAAAGGGGAAAAATCCCCTATGGAACATTTTTGCATTTACTTTTAAACATTACTCCACGCGGTACTGTTAACTCTTAGGGTCTTTCGTCTGCTTGTTAACTGTCGGGTGATATAAAAAACTGGTTGAGGCCCGTTATTTTTTGCGGTGCTACTGTTGGCGTTATGTCAGCTGGTTCAGTTACTTAAATTTGAGTAGCTAATCATATTAAGGTAATCTGATACTAACCTGCTCGAGGGAGGACTGACCCGGCTTTGGCTAGTCATCATGCGACAATCAAACTTGATCTACGGCAGATGATGGTTTGCATGCTGGTCGGTGTAATTGCCGGGGTCATCGCCTCTGTAGCGGAAAGAGCCGACGCAGCCATCACAGGTGGGAACGCCACGCCCTTGGGCTTTCTAAATGCGTACACTTGGCTTATGCTGTCCGCAGTAATATATGGTCCGTTAGGCGCACTTGTAACGACTGAAGTTCAGGCTCTCATAGGGTTGATTACAATGGCGAACCCTCTTTCTTGGCTCTGGCCCTTCATCAATGCAATATTCGCAATTGCAGCCGGTACCGCTTCAGCTCTCATCCAGAGGCTTAGGTCGGATACGGGGATACTAATGCGCGTTGTTGCGGTAAGTTTCATCTGCGCTCTCATAGATATACCAGCCACATATTTTGTAATGGTAGTGGTACTTGGATTGCCTCTAATTGCCTACTATGTAGCGCTTCCGCTATACCTTGGGCTACAGCTACTTCCTGCTACGTTCCTAACCTACTTGTTGATGAAGACGCTGGAATCGACGAAAATTGTGTAAATCGTAAAAGTGAAAGCTGGGATTATCCGATTTGGATAGACCTCGCATCATAGTTGGAGGTTTCATGAGTGCTGATGGAAAGACTGCTCCAAAGAACCGTCACGGTCGCCTATTCCTCAAGTTCATGAGCAACGAGTTGTTTAAAAGGCTGCATAAAATTCGATCAGAAGCAGACGCCATACTTGTGGGTCTTGAAACGGTGCTAGAGGACAATCCTCTACTAACGGTCAGAGCGACAGAGGGTAAGAATCCAATCCGAGTTGTCTTAGACAGTGAGGCTAGAACACCACTAAGTGCGGCGGTTGCTAACACAAAAGATGCCCCTACAATTATCGCTGTTTCTCAGTCTGCGCCGAGAGAGAAGCTTGATGCATTGAGAAAACTAGGGGTTGAGGTGATTGAATGCGGAGAGACTAGAGTGGACATTAGGAAGCTTGTCGAGGGACTTTACAGGAAGGGTGTGCGAACTCTGCTTGTCGAAGGGGGCGCAGAGGTTAGGTGGAGTTTCATCAAAGAGGGGCTAGTTGATGAATTATTCGTCTGGGTCGCGCCAGTGGTGTGGGGAGGAAGGCAAGCCCCGACGCTAGTGGACGGGGAAGGATTTGAAACAGTTGAGGAGGCAACCCGCCTCAATCTGACGCAGGTAGACTGTGTAGAAGGAGTGGTACTTTTGACATTCACGGTTGGAGGTACTCGATATGGCTAGTGAGAGCATCACTCTTGAGAAAAGGGTGTATCAGAGGCTCTGTAAGGCAAAAACACTGTACGAATCAGACATTAAGAGAAAGATTGCTCCAAGCGAACTCATAGACCGTTTAGTTCTAGCCTACTTAGTATATCGAAAGAAGAGAGGGTCAAACGAGAGCCTATTACTTGAAAGACTGGCAGAAGACGAATCGCTCTAGGAGAAAGAGAGTTTGGCAGATGGAGAGGTAACCCGCCAAGACCCACAGCCACGCTCTGGAGACGGTGATTGGTGGTCGCAGATCCTAGGAAAACTGGTACAACACGAGAACCTGTCAGTAGAGGAAGCGAAAAACTCAGCCCGAAAGATCTTCGCTTGCCTTGAGGAGCGGGGTTCCGAGATTCCGACTGTTTTAGCATCCTATTTTGGCTGTCTCACTATGAAGGGCCCCACAGTAGATGAACTAGCCGGAATGTGTTCCGCAATGGAAGATACAATGACACATAGATTCAACTTCGATATCAAGGGCCCCGTTGTCACTGCTGGCGGCACTGGTGGAGACACGATCAAGACGATTAATGTAACCACACCAGCCACAATCATTTCAGCCGCTGCTGGTGCTATCGCGGTCAAGAGTGTAGCTAAAGCCTTCTCCTCTAAGACAGGCTCTGAGGATCTCGCAAGATCAATGGGCATAAACGTCGACGCTCAACCAGATGTAGTGAAAAAATGCGTTGAACGAATTGGGACCACTATATGGGCTTCTGCCAATAATTACCCTTGGATGGAGCCTCTTATTCAGTGTAGAAATCTTCCTACGGCTCCTCTAATCTTTCCACTTCTCAGCTCGTTAAGGCTAATGATAGCAACCTCTCTCAATCCGTTTTCAGTTAAGAGACAAGTCCGAGGAACAGCGCTCCCGAATACAGAGCTAATAGCCAAAGTACTGTTAAAAATCGGATACGAAAAGGCGCTCGTGCCCATAGGATATGGAAGCAATGAAACTATTAGAATAGATGAATTCTCGAATCTTGGAAAAACCAAGATCTCAGAGCTCCGCAACGGCAAGATCGAGGTTTACGAAATCACATCCGAAGATTTAGGAATCGAACGCGCAGCTCCACGCGAAGTTAAGGCTTATAATACTCATGAGCAAAATGCAAGAGCCGCGCTACAGGTAATATCAGGCAGAGACAGAAGCCCCAGAAGAGACCTCATCCTCTTGAATGCTGGAGCCATCCTCTACCTTGCTGACTGCGCGAGTGATTTCAAGGATGGATATGAGACAGTTTGCAAAGCTGTGGACGAGGGCAAAGCCGTAGAGAAGGTTAAGCAACTAGTTGTGGAGAGTGGAGGAGACGCGCGTAGACTCGACTCGCTCGTGCGCTGCTAGAATGATGAATAACGCTATGCCCCCATTCTATGCGGACTCTCAAGATGCCTTCGCAACTAGGCCATTTACACGTGAAAAGCAAGACACCTGCCCAAGGTAGTATGTGAAGTTGGTGGGTCGGGGGAGATTTGGACTCCCGACCACACGGTTATCAGCCGTGTGCTCTCTCTGGCCATCAAAAGATGGAAACCATGCTGAGCTACCGACCCTCTTCTGCGATTCTTGGAAATGAACGGTTTAATTAAGTTTTATTGATGTGCTTAAATCATAAATGTTCTTAATGAGCGAAGCAATAAAAACTTCCGGAGATACTTAGAAATTTTGCAGACATCTAACGCGCTCCAAAACGTTTAAAACAATTTAGATTTTTCAACAATTATGGGCCGGTAGTTCAGCCTGGTATGAATAGTGACTTGCCCAATGAGAAATGCAAGTTACTAGTACTAACGCTGGCTTCGCAAGTCAGAAGTCCCGGGTTCGAATCCCGGCCGGTCCATTAACTTGACTGACTTGACTGCTAAGAAATACATATTAATGGAATAGAACTGTGAGAAGACGAAAGGCCGCTGTAACGTATAGGGGATGGAAATGTAACCATCTTCGCGGAGCTTGGTAGCGTACAGGCCTGTGGAGCCTGGAGACGGGGTTCAAATGTATGGGAGTACGACCCTACTGAAAATCCCCGCAGCGGCCTTCAAAAGTTTTCTTGCGTGATTTAAGCATTTTTCAGTTTCTTTTAAACGCATATAAACCGACAAACTCATAGACATTTAATTGTTCAAGGGAAAATAAAATTGAAGATGAAGAAAACTCTGCTGCTGATTTTGTTATTTTTTTCAACAGCGTTAACACTACCGATAGCTAGCCCTATCGCGCAGTATCAGCGCACTTTGAACATCTATTCTAACGGTCCTGTTGTTGAATATTCCATGTGGCATAATGGAACGTATTTTCAAGGGGAAACTCTCGCCGGAGGGTCTGTGAACATAAATTTTCCGCATTATAAACCCTTTTTCATGACATTATATCGAGCTGATAAGCTTGGCTGGCTGCTCGGAAGAGAGAATGATAATTTCTTGGCGGTGGCTACAAGAACGGCAACGGCAACCGCTAATATGAACGATAGCACAGTGCAAGTATTATTAGATGTTTACGGGCTTGGGGTGGTACGGGACACAGGAAACCCAGGGTTGTCGCACACTTTAGCCATCTATTCCTCAGGAGGAGATTTTCTCGAGTATTCTATTTGGTATGAGGCGACGTATAGCCAAGGCGAAGTTTCTCCTGGAGGAACTGTAAACATTGATTTTCCCCATTATCGCTCTTTCATGCTGACAATAGCTAGGCATGATAAAATATGCTGGCTTTTCTGCAGGGAAAACAATAACATTCTGACTATTTCTTACATTGGAACTACCGCCTCAGCTGACATGAAAAGCACCATGAGCAAGACCCTACTGGATGTTCTAGGGTTAGGTGGGGTGCGCACTGTGGGGGGTACTCCACAGCCACGCAACTTAGTCATATACTCATCAACCAGCGATATTGTAGAATACTCTCTCTGGTACGGCACAACCTATATTCAAGGCGAAACTCCCGCAGGAGGATCGTTTAACCTCAATTTTCCCCATTACCGCTCCTTCATACTGACCATAAGTCGACATGAACAAATAGGCTGGATATTCGGACGAGAAAACGACGATCAACTGGCTATCGCAGCACTAAGCACAACAGGAAGCGCTAACATAGCGGATAGCATAGGCACAACTTTATTGGATGTGCCAGGGCTAGGGGGGATTCGTGATATTGCTGCTTCCACTACAAAGCTCTCTGTGACAGTAAACGTCAACAAGGCGGCCTTTATGCCAGGTGAACTGGTGTCGATTGACGGGGTAGTCTCAAACGCAACTTCGGGTAGTCCAGTATTCAACGCGACAATTAATACCCTAGTAGTTAACCAATTTGGATACACAGTACATGCGACTGTTCAAGCTTCTGACAGGGCTGGAACTTACTCGAATAGTTTTACACTCGACCTGAGCGCCTCTGCTGGAACTTATACGATCTATGTGACTGCGAAAAAATATAACGTAACTTCTAGATACAACTTCCAAGACTGCCGCCGGCAAGCAGTCTTCTCAGTAGGAACCAGCTCTACGCCAACAATTGTAATAACCAGAGTCTATACATCGGATCCAGCTGGAAATGCAAAAACGAAATTCGACCCTGGAAGCGCGGTCGTAGTCTGGATTACGGCTCAGAATACAGGAGCAGATCTTGTCAACGGATGGATCTGGGTTGAGGTGGACGATCCTAATGGGATGCCGATAAGCGTGCAATCTCAAGCTGCCACTCTCAAACGTGGAGATGCCACTACGCCTGGGTTTACTGTCACTTTACCGAGAAATGCTCTATCAGGCACCTACATAGTTCGCGGCTATGTCTCCGACAAGTTGATTCAGCAGGGAGGCGTGTTCCTCGCGGACAATGACGTTTCATTCACTGTTTAGGAGCTGGAGAATAGGTGGGTAAGTCAACTCTTATCGTAACGACTTTGTGCGCATTTCTTGTGTTCACCTTGCTGTCTAACTCGATAGTCTGTCTCGCTGCCCCGCAACTGTCTGTCACAATCTTATTGGATAAGCAAACGTATAACCTGAATGAAGTGGTGACTATCTCCGGCAAGGTTACAGACCCCCTTGGCAATGCTGTTGTAGACGCCTCGGTCTCTATCCTCATAAGCGACTATGCTGGAAAGAGCCTCCACATCTCCCGCGTCTACACGAGAATCGATGGAATTTACCAAGACCAGTTCACTATACCAAGCACGGCAAATGTCGGAACTTGCACTGTGCAAGTTACTGCTAGCAAAGTTGGCTATGATAACGGCCAGCACCAAGCGACATGCACCCTAATCCCAGAATTCCAAGACACAATGCTATTACTTACAATATGTCTGGGCATAGCCCTACTAACTCTAAAAAAGCCAAAAAGAGGGCACAGTTTTTCATAGGCCGTCTTTCTAATCTAACCTATCTTTTCTTTACAGCTACGAAAATTAATGGAAACACATGGTGCGGGGGGAGGGATTCGGACCCTCGAAGACCTACGTCACGGGATGTCCTCTGACCCAAGGCCTAGCCCTATTATGGCGAACTTAAGTCCCGCGCCTTTAACCTGACTTGGCTACCCCCGCGCAACCGAAAATGAAAACACTCCCCTATCCTCATAAAGTTTAGGCTTTCTTAAACAGAAACAATAAGGATTTGTCTGGCATTATGTTCGTTTAGAGAGAGGGCCCGTGGCGCAGACAGGATAGCGCAGCGGCCTCCTAGACCGCTTGATGGAGTAAGCCGTAGGTCCGGGGTTCAAATCCCCGCGGGCCCGCCAAAGCATCACCTTTGCTTTTTGTACTCCTCGAAACTCGTTATTTCATGCAATTTTTTTCTAGGGCGTATGGCATGAACGAGGGTTCTTGTTATGTCTAAGGATCCTTTTGGGAAGCCTACGGCCAATAAAGACACTACTCTCAGTTTATCTGGAATTTTAAGCAATTTTTTTATGGAGTCCTCTTTAAATGAACCTATCCAGCATGTTCCCAATCCTTCGCTTGTGGCTACTAACACCATGTGTTCAAGGGCGATAGCGGTATCTTGAACATAAAATCTTGGAGATGCTGAAGGGTCACCGCATCCTACTATCACAACAGGGCTTTCAGATAGGAAGCGTCCGAACATGCAGTCCTTTGCAATCGCCTTTCTTTTCTCGGGATCTGTGACAATGATAAAGTGCCATGGTTGGCTGTTGTTGGCTGAGGGTGCCAGTCTTGCAGCTTCTAAAATTTTGTTTAGGCTTTTGACTGGAACGGGGTTTGGGCGATATGACCTTACGCTTCTTCTGAGCCTAATCGCTTCAAAGACGTCCAAATCCATTCTACCACTTTGCCCACAGGGACTTCTTCCTGCGCTTCTTTTTTCATGTCCCTGACAGTCAAATTTCCTCTTTCCAATTCTTTCAGTCCTACTATAACCACAAAACTGCAGCCTTTTGCATTGGCATAAGACAAGGCTTTCTTTACGCCTCTACCCTGAACCTCAACTTCCGCAGAAAGACCTGATTTTATCAGTGAGGCTGCCACTGTAAATGCCTTAGCTCTAAGCCCATCTCCAACAGGCACGATCAGGATCCTATTTTCAACAGCCTTCTTTGGAAAAAAATCCCCCTTTTCCATGGCTAAGGCAATTCGGTCAATTCCAGGCGCACAGCCAACTCCAGGGGTGGGCTCTCCTCCGAAAGTTTCAACCAGTTTATCGTATCGTCCGCCACCATTCAGTGCGATGTTCAACTTTGGCACATATGTTTCGAAGATTATTCCTGTGTAATACTCCAATCCCCTAGCAAATCCAAGATCAACATCTGTTGGGAATTCAGCTCCGCTTGCCTTTGTTATCTCTAAAATTTCCTTGAGATTTACTAGGGCATCATAACTGGCATCATAGTTGCTTAACACGGTTTCTCCTTTGCTTAAAATCTCGGCGACATTATTTCCCTTCAACTGGAAAAGCTTCTTTATTACATCTACATCCTGCTTTGGCACCTTCAGTTTGGTCAGAAGCTCTATTGCAGCTGTACGCCTTCCTTTATCGATGAGGCTCATGATATTGTTTTGATCGGCTTGGCTGACTTCTCGGTTTAACACTCCATGTAATATCTCAACTTGTCCGATTTTGAAGCGATAGTCTAGAAAGCCAAGTCTCTTCATCATGTCAGCTGAAATTATCAGGATTTCGGCATCTGCTTCTGGACGGCCGGATCCGAATAGTTCGAAGCCTGCTTGCCAAAACTCTCGATATCGCCCCAGCTGAGGGTTGTCATATCTAAAGCAGTTTGCGATATAGCCCAACCGTAACGGTTTTTGCGCAGTCCTCAATTTCGTAGCCACTAGGCGGGCTACTGGCGCAGTCATTTCTGGTCTTAGCGCAACTCTTCGTCCTCCCATGTCTGTGAACGTGTACATTCGCTGTCGAATTTCTTCGCCGATTTTCGCCGAGAGAAGTTCAAACGATTCTATGACGGGCGTTGCAATTTCGCTATAGCCATAAACTTTGAACATGTCACGGATTACTCTGATTACGAACTGCCTCTTCTCCAAATCTTCTGGAAGCATATCCCTCATACCGCGAACTGGCTGAAACGTAGGCGTCCTCAATAACCTCCAATTAGGAAAGCAATCAGACCGATGAACATACACAAAATAACTAGGTTTTTCACTCTCTTTGCATTTTCTCTCGAATAATCCTTCAGTAGCAAGATTGACGAACCTATGAATCCTATGTTTGCCAATAAGACGATTGGCACATACGCGATATTAGAAACCATTTGATAGATCCAAGGGATTCCACTTAGCGCCACGGCTAAGCCATAGAAGGCTGTAGCTGTATAGGCCGCTGTCTTAGGTCCAAACAGAATAGCAATAGTCCTAACATTCCTACGGTGATCACCCTCCACATCACTAATTCCCTTCGTAATCTCTCTGCCCGTATTGGAAAGAAATGCCAACAATGCAAACACGACCAGTATTTTGACAATCCCCTTTCCAACAGCCAGTCCACCGTAAATAAATGGAATTGCGATGCAGGCGCTGACCATAAAGTTTCCGAGCAGACCTGTTTTCTTGCCCCATGTATTATACAATAGGGATACGGCAAAGAAGATTAAAGCCACTATAAACGACACCGTGTTGGTTAGATATGCCCCGACTAGCCCTATCACGCTAAAAAAGAAGGCGTAGATCAGCGCCTCAGCAGGGTGGATAATTCCGCTTGGAATAGGTCTTTTCGGCTCATTTACAGCATCTACTGAACGGTCGTAAAAATCGTTAATCGCCATAGAGGATGCGGTTAATGCAAATGCCGTAGTAAAACCTGACATAAGCGCCTCTTGGGATGCTAATTTCGCAGCTATGAATTCGCCAATTAATACGGCGAGTCCCATCATCAAGCAATTTATTGGTCTAATTAAATTGATAAACCCGTTTATCTTCTCCATCTGACCACTCCGTACTATAATCCAAGCTTAGAAAGCCAATAATAGATGATCTCATTTCTCCTGTCGATAACCGCGAGAATGAGTTTTTTTCCCATTTTTTCAACACTTTTCAAAATGCTACTGAGTTTCTCGATCGGAGTTGGTGTCCCCTCACTTATCCCAAAAACGATGTACTTTGCATTTTTTAGGTTATATTCTCCTCTTTCGTAAACTTCAAAATCAATTCCAAGACCATGTCCTTCCTTTGCTACATAGCCTCTGTCCCGCAGATCTTTGTAGATTAAGTAGCGAGTCCAAACCACCGGGTCACCAGTGCGATATTCTTCTAAAAGTTCTGGAAAGGTTAACTCGGCTTTAGGATGCTTTTTAGTTACACGAATTTTCCCCTGTTCCCACAGGTATAATGCTTCATATGGTGCAAGAGCTATACCCTTCTTCTTTCTACGCTTTGTACCATAGCCTTTCTGCTGTAGGGCATTCGCATCTTCTTGGGAGGACACTATGACATTGCCGTTTGCATAGGTCGCCTCAACTAGACTGCTCAAATCTTAGTTCACGCACCGCAAAAGAACCTAACAGTTTTCCAATCGTTTAAATTGATACGTTAGGCTAAAAAGACTGTAGGATAAATCGCCTCATTGTGGTTAGGATGAGGGCTATTTGCTGGGAAAACGGGGTTGTTACAGCGATAGACCAGTCTAAGCTCCCATCAAAACTCGTGTATATTCAGTTAAAGAACTCTAGGCAGGTAGCTGCTGCCATAAAAGAGATGAAGTTGAGGGGCGCTCCTCTCATCGGGGTGGCTGGAGCCCTCGGACTTGCCTTAACCGCTTTTCATTCTAAAGCTGCATCAAGTTCTAAACTCCTCCGTGAACTTGAGAAGGTGTCAGAGATATTACGTTCAACAAGACCGACCGGCGTGAATCTATTTTGGGCATTAGACCGCGTGATGAAAAAAGCGTATTCGACTAAAGGTGAAGTTGGTGACGTTAAACATGCGGTGGTAAGCGAGGCTTTGAAAATCGCTGAAGAGGATGTCCAGATGAACCTAGCTATCGGGCGAAGTGGCGCGCAGCTATTAGATGATGGTGATGTCATTTTAACACATTGCAACACTGGACTGGGAACAGTGGAACATGGCACCGCTTTGAGTGTAATCAGGGTGGCGTTTCAAAGCGGTAAGAAGATAAAAGTTGTCGTAACTGAGACTCGGCCTCAGCTTCAAGGAGCACGGCTTACAACCTTTGAACTGAAACAGGACGGTATACCTGTCACGCTAATCACTGACAGCATGGTCGGGTATGTTATGGCAAATCACATGATAAACAAAGTCATCGTCGGCGCTGACCGCATACTATCGACCGGACATGTGATCAATAAAATAGGAACCTACATGATTGCTGTCTTAGCTAAGGTGCATGACATTCCATTCCTCGTTGCAGCTCCATCTTCATCTATCGACTTAAACACTAGACTGAAAGACATAGTGATTGAACATAGAACCCAAGATGAAGTATTAACTTTTCTTGGTCGAAGAATCGCACCTAAAACAATACCTGCATTAAACCCGGCTTTTGATATAACCCCACCAGAATATGTCACTACCATAATTACTGAGAGGGGGGCATTCAAACCAAGTGAGATTTCTCGATGAGCAGTAAAACTAGAAGCCTATTTAGGTTTGACCTTTAACACGATCTCGCTTGGAAATTTCTGTAACGACTCTGTCCTCTCCCAATCGTCCCCTACAGAAACTAGCGCAAAGATCCCAGATACCTCTGCTTTAGCTTTTGAAATCAAGTTTATGAGCGCTCGCTGTGTTTCCCCAGTTCTTATAATGTCATCTACTATGAGGACGCTATCGCCCTTCCTAATTACTCCCTTCGGAATATACAGCGCCATCATCACAGCAGAATTACTCGGGATATACGTTTCCTCAATGAAGTCATGCACTCCCACCTCTTTGCTCTTCTTAGCAATCACCAGATCCGCACCAAGAGCAGCGGCTACGACAGTCGCTAGAGGTATGCCGTCAACAGCCGCCGTAACAACCTTAGTAATCCTACGTCCCGCAAACTTCGAGAGAGTATACTGCGCCGCCTGTTGCAACAAATTAAGATCGCAAATAATGTTAGTATTATCAAAATAACCTAGATCATCAAAGCTTATCCTGCCTCGGAGCTCGTCCTCAAGACTCACAAGCTTTGTGAGCATACTCCAAATACTCTTCGCCCGTTTTGCAGTCGGAAGAACGTGCCCTTTCACATACCGACTCAGCACAGTCACGGGAAGTCCAGTCCGCTGAGAAAGTTCACGGTAAGTGTGATGCTTCTTCGCTGTACGCAATAACTCAATAGTCATCAATCGAAACTTCAAGTCATGCAGATGGGTTCCAGAGCTCATGTAGAAAGCACCAACTAAACTTTTACAGCAAGATGTGTATTTAATAACTCTTACTATCCATTTTTAGTCTAAAAAAGTATTCAAGCATCCCTACATCCCAAAACAGAAAACTTAAGCAAGTACGCAACCATCCGCTTTATAGTGGGCCCGTAGTCTAGCTGGATAAGACGCCAGCCTTCGGAGCTGGAGATCCAGGGTTCAAATCCCCGCGGGCCCGCCAATCTTTTAACCATGGTTGCATAGCGAGACTCTAGAGGCATGAATCCGCAATTTAGAAATCAATAAAAACTGAATGCTAGCTGAGTATGTTAAGGACGCGAAGAAGCGTATGTAGGTTGGGTTGAAGATTGGAGAAGAGCGAGATTCTAGAGTTCGTTAGGCGGATGAAGGCTAAGGAGCATGTGATAATGTTCTATACAAAGCCTGAAGATAAGCGGCTCGTCCTATTCACCTATTTGAAGGCTGGGCTGGATCAGGGTGAGGCAGCTCTCTATGTTACTGGTCAGGAGTCGCCCGACGAGATCAGGCGGGCTATGAGGCAGTTCAGTATTGATGTTGAAAGGTTTGAGAAGCTTGGGGCTTTGCATGTGATTGACTCAAATGGTTGGTATTTCATCGGAGGCAAGTTCAAC
>CAYPFQ010000004.1:38996-41245 GCA_964410135.1 uncultured Candidatus Bathyarchaeia archaeon | reverse complement strand
TAAGCAACTATTTAATAAGGCTTATATCACGGTGCAAAATTTTCTAAAACTTGATTCCCGCGGTAGCTCAACCTGGTAGAGCTTCCGGCTGTAGGTGTCTACCGAGTTGTAGGTGCCATGTCAGCCTACCAGGCGTACATGCGGTAACCGGAGTGTTGCCGGCTCAAATCCGGCCCGCGGGACCAGTAACTTCTGAAAAAGCTGATCACCGTTTTGAATTGCGTATTATTCCTCATCGTTTGAGTTAATTTTCATAAAGCGAAATAGTTCCAAGTTCCAAAATATGGAATGCTTAAATAGTAACTTGTTTTTTTCAAGTTATTACAGCTCTTAACAACCGCCCTGGTAGTATAGCCCGGTCTAGTGGTTACATCAATTACACAACCGGACAATATGTGCGGCTGTCGAGCCACACGCAGATCCCGCTCGACCCGGGTTCAAATCCCGGCCAAAAGAGGGGGCTAAAATCCCCACTTGCCGATGGGCGCCATTTTGAACTCGGGTGGACCGTAAACTTAGTCGTTAGAACCTTCTAGATCGGATTTCCACAGGAATCACCGCATCTGGATACGATTTACAAATCATGTCTCTTCCCTTAGTTGTTTATAAAAAACATTTAAACGCCCTATAGATTCAGATTAATCAGAACTAGGTCTATATGCGGACAGAGAATGCCTATCTATTAGTGGGCCCGTAGCTCAGTCAGGATAGAGCATTGGGCTTTTATCCCCAGGCCGGAAGAAACCCAGGGGTCGCGGGTTCAATTCCCGCCGGGCCCGCCACGATTCTATCCCGAATCCCCCTCCTAGCCAAGGCCGTGCTTCCGACACGTCGTGTTCCCGATATGTTGAAATCGCTAATAAATCAGATATAATACCTTCAAGACAGCGTTTCCCTATTCCCCGTAGAGGGGAAGAATGCTGTGTTGCCAGGTGGAAGGAAAAATAACCGATAAGAAGAACTTCAAAGGGATTGTTCTTCAGGCTGTTGACGAAGGCTTAATGGTTCTCGGTAATACCGTCAGGCACGCATTATACTATCATGCTGAGAGGATCTATCACGTTAAGCGCGAAGAGGTTCCTGATCGGTTGGCGGCGTTTCATGAAGCCTTATCAAGCCTGCTCGGTGCAGGGGCGCGAATCGTTGAGAGATGTATCGCCCAAAACCTCTACAATAAATTGGGCTTAGAATTCGAAGAGCATGAAGGCTGGACACTGGTCGACTACGTCAACCATGCAAAGAAGGCTACAGAAGTGAGCTGAGAAAGCTTGCCGACTGGTTTGAGGAATAGAAGGGGTGACTAGCGAATGTCAAAGAGGAGAAAGCGAAGGACGATGGAGGCTGTGCGAAAGTCCGAGGAGAAATACAGGTTTCTCTATGATGCGAGCCCCGCAACCAGCATTATAATTGGCATGGATGGGAAATTGAAAGATGTCAGCAACTCAACTCTCAAAAAACTTGGTTACTCAAAGGACGAGGTTATTGGCAAGTATGCGCTGGAGTTTGTTGTTCCAGAACAAAGGGAAAAAGTAGCTTCGGTGTTAGAGAGGGATTTTAAAGGAGAACCTTCCCCTCAGATTGATGTCGACGTCTATGCTAAGGACGGGTCAATTCACACAATACTGTTTGCACCTGGAAATCTAATATTGAAAGAAGAAGATCAATCTGCTAGTATTCTGTATATAGGGCTAGACGTAACCGAACGCAAGAAGATAGAGGAACAGCTACGTGAGTCTGAGGAGAGATATAAGGCGCCGTTTGAGGAGGCGTTGGACGCTATCTTCATAGCCGATGCCGAGACAGGCGTATTAGTTGACTGTAACCGTGCAGCAACAGTATTAGTCGGCAGAGAGAAGTCAGAACTAGTCGGTAAGCACCAGCGTATTCTCCACCCCCCTGAAGAAATCAGAGGAGAATTCAGCAGAACTTTCAAACAGCATCTCAAAGAGAAAGAGGGGCAGGTTCTGGAAACGCGGGTTATTACTAAAAAGGGAGAAATCAAAGAGGTTGCAATCAAAGCGAATCTCTTTGAACTCAGAGGCAGAAAAATGATTCAAGGAATATTCCGGGACATCACCGAGCAGAAGCGAGCGGAGGAGGCTTTGAAGGAAAGCGAGGAGAAGTATCGGGTGTTAGTTGAGAGTTCACCAAACCTTGTAGCGATTTATCAGGATGGCGCCCTGAAATATGTCAATAAGGCTATGTGTGAGAGGTTGGGATGGACGTTTGAGGAGATGACCTCTCCCTCC
>CAYPFQ010000004.1:0-38896 GCA_964410135.1 uncultured Candidatus Bathyarchaeia archaeon | reverse complement strand
ATTCTTGTCATCGATGACGATGAAGGCATAAGAAAAGTTTTGGCGGCAGCGTTAGAAAAGGAAGGATACGTTGTTGACACTGCGAAAGATGGCAAGGAAGCCATCGAGAAATCCAAGACTAGCTTCTATAACCTGGCCCTAGTCGACATCAGGCTGCCCGACATGGAAGGGACAAAACTGCTAACCGCCCTGAAGGAAACCGTCCCCAAGATGGTGAAGATAATCGTCACAGGCTATCCATCACTTCAAAACGCCATCGAAGCTGTCAACAAAGGCGCAGACGGCTACATCGTCAAGCCCATAAAAATGGATGAGCTCCTATCCACAGTCGAAGGGCACTTGAAGAAGCAGCAGGAAGCGATAAAATACAGCGAACAAAAAGTTGCAGAATTCATTGAAACACGAGTCAAAGAACAAGAATCTAAGCTGGCGAAAAGCTAGTCATCACTCACTTGCAGGCGAAAATTTCTCTCTCCCTATTACGATAAAGTTTATTAGCTAAATCTTTGTATCCCTTCCTAGTTCCGCCGGATTTAATGGCTAGAATGATCCCGGAGGCTAGTGTTTTCGGGTCAGATGAGTTTTGCCGTCTGGGGGTTGGCTGTATGGCTGAGGAAAAAGAGAGTAAATTTGATATTTTAGAGCACGAGCTTGTGCCTAAGCATATTTTACTCGACAAGAAAGAAGCTGAAGCGGTTCTTGAGAAGTATAAGATTAAGCCCTATCAGCTACCTTACATCAAATCTTCTGACCCAGCCGCTGAGGCGATTGGAGCCAAACCAGGCGACATTGTTAAGATTGTGCGAAGGTCTCCTACTGCTGGCGAAGCGATTGCTTATCGCTATGTGGTTGAAGGATAAATGGAGGTTATGGGCGTACTTTGTCTCTGACAGAAAATGAGCTCTGGTCGTTGATGGAAGCTTTTTTCAGGGAAAGGGGTTTAGTTAGACAACATCTAGATTCATACAACGAATTTATCGAACATGGGCTTCAAGAAATAATCGATGAAGTTGGAGAGATTCAGATAGAGATTCCTGAGTATCCCTTTAAGATTAAACTTGGGAAGATCGAGGTCGGCAAACCTAGAATAGTCGAGGTCGACGGATCTGACCATCCCATTTATCCTATGGAGGCTCGACTTCGCAATCTTACTTATGCTGCTCCAATGGAGCTTGAGTTGACCGAGGTTCATGATGGGAAGGAAAGCCCGGTTGAACGCGTGTATATTGGCGATGTTCCAATAATGTTGAAGTCCGCATACTGCGCGCTTCTGGGCATGTCTCCTGAAGAGTTAATTGAAATGGGCGAGGATCCAAAGGATCCAGGAGGATATTTTATCATTAATGGTTCTGAGCGGGTTATTGTCGCGCTTGAGGATTTAGCTCCGAACAGGGTTTTAATTGATGTGGATCGGAGTGGTAGTAGCCCTATTTACAGGGCAAAGGTGTTTTCGACAACTGTGGGATTTAGGGCCCGAATTGAGCTGAGGATGAAATCGGATGGGGCTCTCTATGTTTCTATGCCAGGAGTTCCAACTGAGATTCCGTTCGTCGTTATGATGCGGGCGCTGGGATTTGAGTCAGATAAGGAAATTGCTGACGCTGTTTCCCCTGACAAGGAAATTCAGGATAGTCTGGAGCCATCCTTTGAGAAGGGGGTTGGTGTGAGCACAGTTAAAGACGGCATCCTATTCATCGGGAATCGTGTGGCTCACGGACAGATTGAAGAGTATCGTACTAAAAAGGCTGAAACTATTCTTGACAAGAACTTTATGCCGCACATTGGACGTACCACCGATAAACGCTATGAAAAAGCGTTGTTCTTAGGTGAGATGGCTGCACGTGTTATCGAGCTTAAACTTGGTGGACGAAAGCCAGACGATAAAGACCATTACGCGAACAAACGCCTGAAGCTTGCGGGTCCGCTTCTAGCCGATCTCTTCAGAATTGCATTTCGAAGTTTGTGTAGGGACGTTAAGTATCAGTTAGAGAGAATGAGCCTCAGACGGCATGAGCTTGGAATGATTTCCGCTGCGGTGAGACCGGGCATTGTTACCGAACGCGTTCAACATGCTCTGGCAACCGGAAACTGGGGGCGCGGTAAAGTAGGGATCACCCAACTTCTAGATAGAACCAACTTCCTCTCTACCTTAAGCCACCTGCGACGTATCCAATCTCCATTAAGTCGAAGCCAACCCAACTTCGAAGCAAGAGACTTACATCCAACTCATTGGGGACGCTTATGCCCAAATGAAACTCCTGAAGGCTCAAACTGTGGACTAGTCAAGAACATGGCGCTAATGGCAAGTATCTCAATTAGCGTCGACTCAGAAACTGTTAAGCAAGTTCTCTACAGACTAGGCGTAGTCCGGGCCAAAGATGCAGATGTAGCTTTACGTTCAATGGGCGCCAAAGTCTTTATGGATGGCTGTTTAATTGGCTATTCAAGTGATCCCAAGCACCTCGTAGATGAGATTCGAGAAATGCGTCGAAAGGGTGATCTAAGCCAAGAGATCAATATCGTCCACCGAGTGGCTGACGAGTATGAGAAATCACATGAAGTCTATATCAATTGTGATGCGGGCAGAGTTCGGCGGCCATTAATCATTGCTGATAAAGGCGCAGTTAAACTACAGCGTGAACATATTTCAAAGATTCAAATGGGCGAATTAAGGTGGGAAGATCTAATTAGAGATGGAATTATCGAGTATATAGATGCAGATGAGGAGGAAAATGTTTTTGTTGCTTTAGACTTACCCCAACTTACCCCTGAATACACTCACCTAGAAATTGCGTCACACTCGATCATTGGAATATGCGGCTCAATTATTCCGTATGCCGAATACAATCAGTCCCCGAGAAACTCGTATGAAGCAGCCATGGCAAAGCAGGCATTAGGCATTTATGGAGCAAACTACTTCAATCGGGTCGATTCCAGATCCCATGTGCTACATTACCCACAGCTTCCACTTGTAAGAACAAAGCCTATGCGGGTTATAGGATATGATGATCGACCATCAGGTCAAAACTGTGTGGTAGCCATCCTATCTTTCGAAGGCTATAACATGGAAGATGCGCTTATCTTCAATAAATCCTCTGTTGAAAATGGACTGGGGCACTCAACTTTCTATAGGGTGTATGAGGCTGAGTGCCGTCAATACTTGGGCGGGTTGAAGGATAAGTTCGAGGCTCCAGATGTTGGAACTCGAGGCTACCGAGGTGAGCAATACTATCGGTTGCTTGAGGGTGATGGAATTGTAAGAGTTGAGGCAAATGTTAATGGTGGAGACATTCTAATCGGCAGGACGAGTCCACCAAGGTTCCTTGAGGAATACAAGGAGTTTGAAGTAAAGGGACCAACTAGAAGAGACACATCGATAAGTGTGAGACCAGCCGAGGTTGGCACGGTAGACGCTGTCTTCATCACAGAAACCGTGCAAGGAAGCAAGCTTGTCAAGGTTAGAGTTCGGGATCTTAGAACTCCAGAACTTGGAGACAAGTTCGCATCCCGCCATGGGCAGAAAGGCGTAATCGGACTTTTAGTTCCCAAAGAGGATATGCCGTTCACTGAAGATGGAATTGTTCCAGACGTCATAATCAATCCTCATGCTATTCCATCCCGTATGACTGTAGGGCACTTCATTGAGTCTGTAGCTGGTAAGGTAGGAG
Source organism: uncultured Candidatus Bathyarchaeia archaeon (assembly GCA_964410135.1). GTDB lineage: Archaea > Thermoproteota > Bathyarchaeia > RBG-16-48-13 > CAYPFQ01 > CAYPFQ01. Next base: position 35,228 of record CAYPFQ010000004.1, on the reverse strand, counting down.
CTTTACAAGGGTTGGCCTTAGATGGGACACCATTCAGCAGTCTTAGACAAACTGACATTAGAAAGCTTCTGACAAGCCTCGGCTTTCAACATGGTGGTCGAGAAGTGCTCTATGATGGTATAAGTGGCCAAAAATACAAAGTTGACATCTTTATGGGCATTGTATACTACCAAAAACTCCACCACATGGTCGCGGATAAAATCCATGCGAGGGCACGTGGACAAGTGCAGATGCTTACGCGGCAACCTACTGAAGGCCGAGCTCGAGGAGGAGGTCTGCGATTCGGTGAAATGGAGAGAGACTGTCTAATAGGACACGGCGCAGCGATGCTACTTAAAGACAGGCTTCTCGAGGAATCAGATAAATGTATAATCTATATATGCGAAAACTGCGGTATAGTCGCATACTACGACCTTAAACAAAGAAAATATATCTGCAAGATTTGCGGGAGCGACGCGATAATATCGCCAGTTACCATGTCTTACGCGTTTAAGCTCCTAGTACAAGAACTGATGAGTCTCTGCATCTCACCGAAACTAAAATTGAAGGAGAGAGCATAGGAATGGCCACCGAAGAGTTTGAGATCTATAAGGTAATAGATGGAATAAAATTTGGAATATTGTCTCCCAATGATGTTCGTAAGCTCTCAGTTGTCGAGGTTCAAACAGCTGACACATATGATGAGGATGGCGCTCCAATTACCTCGGGGCTAATGGATGGGCGGCTTGGTACATTAGAACCAAGGCAACGATGTAAAACATGTGGAAATACAGCTGCCAGATGTCCTGGACACTTTGGGCACATTGAATTAGCTGTGCCAGTTATCCATGTAGGATTTTCAAAAATCGTCTATGAACTTATTTCTTCAACCTGCCGGAACTGTGGGCGTATTCTTATATCAAACGATAAGGCTGAAGAATATCATGCAATGATTGATGAAGCAAGAAGAATGCTTGGCACGGTTCCTGATAGTGTTTTTGACGCAGTTAAAAAAGAAGCCAAAAAACACTCAGACTGCCCCCACTGCGGAGCCCGTCAATATGTGATCGACTTCAGTAAACCAACAAGTTTCTACGAAGTGTTGGAAGAAGGCGGTGCACGAAGACTTATCGCTGGTATGATTCGGGATAGGCTTGAACGAATTTCTGACAATGACTTAACTCTACTTGGATTTGATTCGCAGGTAGCTAGGCCTGAGTGGATTATTCTGCAGGTTTTACCCGTGCCTCCAGTATATGTGCGTCCCTCAATTACACTTGAGTCAGGCATTCGATCTGAAGATGACCTGACCCATAAATTGGTTGACATAATCCGAATTAACCAGAGATTGAAGGAAAACATCGAGGCAGGAGCCCCCACACTGATTATTCAAGACCTCTCAGAACTTTTACAATATCACGTAACCACATATTTTGATAACGAAGCATCTGGGATACCGCCTGCTAGGCATAGGTCGGGCAGAGCATTAAAGACTTTATCACAACGGCTTAAGGGAAAGGAGGGGCGATTCAGAAGCAATCTCTCTGGAAAGAGAGTTGACTTCTCCGCACGTACTGTCATCTCCCCAGAGCCTAACATTGACATGAGCGAGGTGGGCATTCCAATTGATATCGCTATGCACTTGACAGTCCCTGTAAAGGTTACTTCCTGGAACCTCAAAGAACTAGCTCAATTTGTAACCAACGGTCCGGAAAAATATCCAGGCGCCCTCTACGTGGTTAGACCTGACGGTAAGCGCATACGACTTGAATTTGTCACAGAGCGGGACAAGGTTGCGGAAGCTCTTCAGCCAGGCTTTATTGTGGAGAGGCACCTAAAGGATGGTGACATAGTGATCTTCAACCGCCAACCTTCTCTTCATCGAATGTCTATAATGGCTCATATGGCTCGAATTCTTCCATACAAGACGTTTAGGCTGCATCTCTGCGTATGTCCGCCATACAATGCCGATTTTGATGGAGATGAAATGAACCTTCATGTACCTCAAAGTGAAGAGGCGCAGACAGAAGCCCGCCTGCTAATGCAAGTTCAAGATCAAATTCTCTCCCCAAGATATGGCGGACCAATTATAGGAGCTATAAGAGACTTCATAACAGCAGCCTTCATATTAACTAACAACTCAACCCTTCTAAACAAACGAGAAGTTTCCTATCTTCTGTCATTCGCTGGATACGATGGACTGATTCCAGATCCGAAAATTAAAAGACCAGAAGTCCTATGGACTGGAAAACAAATTTTCAGCCTCTTCCTTCCTAAAGGATTTAACTATGTTCAAAAATCAAGCACCTGCCAGAAGTGCGCTGAATGTAAAGAAGAAAAATGCCCAAACGATGCCTACGTTGTCGTGAAAGACGGGATCTTAGAATGCGGGGTGATTGACAAGAATGCTATTGGCGCTGAGAGATCAGAAAGCCTGTATCATAGAATAGTTAAGGACTATGGGGCTGGATTTGGAAAACGTTTTCTATACTCAATTTGCAGACTTGTTAATGTCTTCATGCGAACAAGAGGCTTTACCTATGCCTTAGACGAATTGAATTTGCCGAGAGAAGCCCAACAGAAAATTAGCCGCGTTATTGAAACAGCCGAAGGGAGAGTACGTGAACTAATTGAAAGTTATCGTAAAGGAGCTCTGGAAAGGCTTCCAGGTCAAACCCTAGAGGAATCACTTGAAATCTACATCATGAATGAACTTGCAACTGCGAGAGACAAAGCCGGTGAGATAGCTGACGAGCACTTTGGCTTAGAAAATCATGGCATAATTATGACTCAGAGTGGTGCAAGAGGCTCAAGTCTGAACATCGGTCAAATGGCCGCTTGTGTTGGGCAACAATCCGTTCGCGGAAAGAGGATCATGAGAGGTTACCGTGATCGCGCACTTTCACACTTCAAGCCTGGTGATCCAAGCCCTGAGGCACGAGGATTTGTATACAACTCTTATCGCGACGGGCTTAATCCGATTGAGTTCTTTTTCCATGCGATGGGTGGAAGAGAAGGGTTGGTCGATACCGCTGTTCGTACTCAGCAAAGCGGGTATATGCAACGGCGGCTAATTAACGCGCTCGAGTACCTGCGACTTGAATACGATGGGACGGTAAGAGACTCAAGAGGGGATCTCATCCAATTCAAGTATGGTGAAGACGGGATTGACCCTGCAAAAAGCGATCATGGTAAAGCGGTAAATATTGAGCGCCTTGTTGGACGCCTAAAAATAACTGTGGAGAAAGGTAAACCCCCCGCCTCGGCAAATTATGTTGAAACTCGGCTTGCTGAAATTGAAGAGAAACTAACCCCGCTGCTAATTAATGAACTTAAGAGGTGTGTTTTTGACGCGAAATTAAACCGAAACGCTGTAGGTCAAGCTATCTCTATGGCGCTAGAAGACTACAAACGCGCGCTGGTAGAACCCGGCGAGGCTGTTGGAATTATTGCAGCCCAGTCGATAGGCGAACCTGGAACACAGATGACTTTGAGGACTTTCCACTACGCTGGAGTGAGAGAACAAAACGTCACACTAGGTCTTCCTAGGCTCATTGAGATCGTAGACGCCCGCAGGACTCCCTCCACACCGATTATGGACATCTACCTAGACAAAAAACATAGAGTCAGTCGCGAAAAGGCAACTGAGGTCGCACAGCAAATATATTTCACAACTCTTGAAGACATCTCCCAACTCATTTCAATTAACCCGAACTTATCTGCTGTGGTAGTGAAACTTGACAAAGCCATGATGAAGGACCGGGGTGTTACAAAGAGCGTCCTCAAAAATGCACTCCATATTCCGAACTGCCAAGTGAAAATTAGTGACGAGGATATTACAATCAAACCAACCGAACGAACTGATCTACGAAAACTCTGTGATAAAGTCTCATCAATTCACGTGAAAGGTATAGCTGGAATAAGGCGGGTGCTACTCGCGGAAGAAAAAGGTGAATGGGTGATACACACCGATGGATCCAACCTATCAAAAGTCCTAAGGATATCAGGCGTCGACCCCACAAGAACTACCACCAATAACATACATGAAATAGCTGAAACACTTGGAATCGAAGCTGCGAGAAACGCCATAATGAAGGAAGCTAGAGGAGTTCTAGAAGAACAAGGGCTCGATGTTGATATTAGGCATGTAATGCTCGTCGCAGACGTAATGACATCTACGGGTGAGGTTCGTCAAATAGGTAGGCATGGGGTAAGCGGTGAAAAAGCAAGTGTACTCGCACGAGCTGCCTTCGAAATCACTGTGCCAAGCTTAATAGAAGCAGCGGCCAGCGGTTCTACAGACATGTTAAGAGGCGTAACTGAAAATGTCATAGTCGGCCAGTTGGTTCCAATTGGAACAGGGCTAGTCGACCTCTTTATGGCGACCTCCCCATCAGAGAGGAAGAGTAAGAAATGATTGACGTAAACAAGGCCATCTTTGCTGCCATAAAGACTGGAAAAGTTACTCTAGGATCTAAACAAACTCTAGAGGCTGTGAGGACTGGTAAAGCGAAACTTATCGTTATAGCATCAAACTGTCCTTCTGATATTCGAAAAAACATTGAACACTATGCAAAACTATCTCGTATTCCGATGTATGTTCACAATAGCTCGAGCATAGACCTAGGTATTGCATGCCGTAAACCTTTTACGGTCACAGCTATGGCAATTAGAGATGCCGGAGACTCAGAGATCCTGAGATTGGCGGAGGCCCTGCATGGCGAGTAAAATACGCCTAACAAGCAACGAAATAAAACACATTGCTCTTTTTGAAAGTGTAACTGGTGCTATGGCAAAAGACTGCATCATCGACGACAAGCTAGGTAGAATTATCTTCATAGTTAACTGTGGGGACCTAGGTCTGGCGATAGGTAAGGGAGGCTCTCACATAAGGACACTAAAACGCATGGTAGGAAGAGATGTAGAACTGGTTGAATACTCCGATGAGCCATCCAACTTCATTAGAAATTCATTAGCCCCGGCCAAAATCAAGGAAGTCAGAATGAGCGAGTTGCCCGATGGCAGAAAAATAGTCAAAGTAACGGTTGAGCCCAAGGATAAAGGTGTCGCCATAGGCAAAAATGGAAAAACCGCTGAACGGACACGTTTTCTTGCGAAAAGATACTTCTGCATAGACAAGGTAATAATCACATGACAAGCCTTAGACCTGTTTTCGAAGTGTTTTTCCCGCTTCAGTAGATCAAAGTGCGTGACTTGACAGTTTGAAACGCTCTTTGGTCTTTACTCTCCTGTCAAACGGTAGGTTGCTGAAGAAGCCGCTCAAGATCGGTGAAGAATACGACGTAGAAAGCGTGGAGATTGTGCTTAATACGAATCCGAAATAAGACGAATTTCAAAGAAATCCATAAATATAAACCCTTTAACATACGTCACAAGTTTCAAGTAGGTAAATTAAAATGACTGGCTCAAAGGCTCCTAGTGGTGAGTTCGCCGCACGTAGATTACGTGCAAAGAAAAAGAAGCTTAGATGGAAGTATAGGTACTTCAAACGGCGAATGTTAGGTCTCGATGTGAAATCAGACCCACTTGAAGGAGCTCCAATGGGCAGGGGTATCGTCCTAGAAAAAGTTGGAATTGAAAGCCGCCAACCAAACTCCGCCATTAGAAAATGCGTTCGTATCCAATTAATCAAGAACGGGCGGCAGGTTACCGCCTTCCTGCCAGGAGACGGAGCTCTAAACTTTGTGGACGAGCATGATGAATGCCTTGTCACTGGGATTGGAGGGCCTCGCGGTAAGGCTTACGGCGATCTTCCAGGTGTGCGATATCAAGTCATTTCGGTCAATGGAGTTTCACTTAAGTCTCTGTTAACGGGCAAAAAAGAGAAACCAGTTAGGTGAGTAATGTGAGCGAGGAACCCAAGCTGAGACTTTGGAACAAGTGGGAGTTCGAGGGGGTTAAAGTTCAAGACCCAGGGTTACAGCGGTACATTTCCCTTAAGCCCATCTATACTCCCCATAGCGGCGGGAGACATGAACATAAACGATTTAGAAAATCTGAACTGAACATCGTGGAACGTCTTGCGAATGATCTGATGCGACATGGGCAAGTCGGCGGGAAGAAAGCTAAGGCAATGAACATCGTGAAAAATGCATTTGAACTGAGTCACCTTAAAACCAGGCGAAACCCGATCGAAGTTTTCGTTCAAGCAATAGAACACTCGGCACCCTGTGAGGATACGACCAGGATCATGTACGGAGGCATCGTGTATCATATGGCAGTTGACATTTCACCTCAACGCAGACTAGACCTTGCCCTACGCTTTATTACTGAAGGCGCGAGAAAAGCAGCATTTGGAAATCCCAAACCCATAGAAGAATGCCTTGCCGATGAGATCATACTTGCCGCAGCTGGGGATGGTAAAAGCCACTCGATTCAGAAAAAAGACGAGATGGAACGAGTATCACTATCTTCTAGGTAATTTAATGTTTTTAGGTTAAATTTCACTGCGGCTCTCAAAATTGGAGGAAACTTAAAATAATCGTAGAGTTCAGTATTGACTACGAACCAAAACACTAAGGGGTTAATATAAAATGAGTGAAAAGCCACATCTAAACCTCATCGCAATAGGCCACGTAGACCACGGAAAAAGCACAACCATAGGGCATTTAATGGCCCTAACTGGTTTCATCGACGATAGAACAATCAGAGAGTATGCGGCTGAATCAGAGAAAACAGGAATGGGCGACACCTTCAAGTACGCATGGGTTCTCGATGATCTCAAAGAAGAGCGTGAACGAGGCGTAACCATTGACCTATCCTTCAGGAAATTCGAGACAAAGAAATTCTTCTTCACCATAATTGATGCGCCTGGACACCGAGACTTCGTTAAGAACATGATTACGGGAACAAGTCAAGCCGACTCGGCTCTCCTTGTCATTTCAGCTAAAAAAGGTGAATTTGAAGCTGGAATAGGTCCAGGAGGTCAGACTCGAGAGCACGCATTCCTGGCAAAGACTCTTGGAGTTCCACAACTAATTGTCACAGTTAATAAGATGGACGATCCGACTGTCAAATGGAGCCAAGATAGATTTGAGGAAATTAAGAAAGAGGTTGAAAAACTGCTCAAATTAACTACTTACGACACGGCTAAGATACCAATAATTCCAATTTCAGGTTGGACTGGCGACAACCTCACGACCCCAAGTAAGGAAATGGCTTGGTATAAAGGTCCAACTCTGATAGAGGCCTTTGACACATTTGAGGAGCCATCAAAGCCAACTGATAAACCTTTGCGGCTCCCAGTCCAAGATGTCTATTCGATCACTGGTGTTGGCACAGTGCCTGTAGGTCGTGTTGAAACGGGAGTAATGAAAGTAGGCGATAATATAATTTTCATGCCATCCGGTGCTAAGGGTGAAGTAAAATCCATCGAAACCCATCATGTTCAGATACCAAAGGCGATACCCGGCGATAACATCGGCTTCAACGTTCGCGGTATTGCGAAAACAGATCTCCAACGAGGCGACGTAGCAGGCCCGGTAGATAAACCTCCAACAGTTGCTAAGGAATTCCTCGGGCAGATCATTGTAATTTACCATCCAACAGCAATTGCTCAAGGATACACTCCAGTTCTGCATGCACACACTTGCCAGATTGCCTGTAAATTCACAGAACTTGTAAAGAAACTAGACCCAAGAACCGGCCATGTGGTTGAAGAGAAGCCATCTTTCCTAAAGACAGGAGATTCAGCTCTTGTTAAACTACAGCCGCTAAAGCCTGTCGCAATAGAACCTTACTCAGAGATTCCACAGCTCGGAAGATTTGCAATCCGGGACATGGGTACTACAATAGCAGCGGGCGTAGTGAAGGAGATCACTCAAAAGGCTTAAACCACTCCCCTCCCTCTTTTTTGTCCGAGGTACAAAATTAATGGTTACAAAAGCTAGAATCCGCCTTACAAGCACAGACCCCCAAAAACTCGATGAAATATGCAACGAGCTCAAACAAATAGCCGAAAAAACAGGCGTCAAACTAGCAGGACCCATACCACTCCCCACCAAACACCTCGTAGTACCCACTAGGAAGTCACCATGCGGGGAGGGAACACACACGTGGGATAAGTGGGAGATGAGAATACATAAACGCCTTTTGGATATAGATGCAAATGAACGAGCAATGCGGCGCATTATGAGGATCCGGGTTCCCGAGGAAGTATATATTGAATTAGAATTGGTCTAGTGTGCGGCTGTGTTTCAATCAGTCTATAGTAGAATTAAAAGCTTGAACTAGTCTAATCCGATTCTAGATTTCTTTGCCATTGCTTTTTTGATTCTTGTTTGGGCGATTTCTATAGCAACATCTCTTGGTTTTACCCTCTTAACCTTGGCTCCATCAAGAACCATCCGCACATTTTTCTTCATTTTCCTTTCTAAAATTCTGAACATATCCTGAGGATTATACCCTTTAAACTCCGCATATGAGGAGATCACGCCACCAGCATTAGCGACCATATCTGGCACAACCAAAATCCTCCTTCTATGCAAAATCTCTTCTATTTCAGGAGTCATTGGAATGTTGGATGCTTCAACTACTATCTTGGCTTTAATCTCATTGAGATTGTTTTTGTTTATAGAGTCGGATAAAGCAGCAGGTATCAGTATATCAACTAATAGACCGAACAATTCTTTGCCTGCTAACACTTCTCCAGGCTTATAGTTAATCACCGAGCCAGTTTTTCGCTTTACCTCTAACAACTTCTTAACGTTGAGTCCATCAAGATTATGAATTACGCCCTTGCTGTCGCTTACAGCCACTATTTTAGAACCATACTCTGATAGAAATCGGGCAGTAAATGTTCCAACATTTCCGAACCCCTCTATCGCGACTGTCGTATTCTCTATATCCAAACCCACATGTTCAGCAGCCATCAAAGTTGATTGCGCGACTCCAAATCCAGTTGAACCGTATTCATGGGGTATGCCGCACTTCTCTCCAGGCTTAACACACATATACCACGGTTTGCCTGTACAGGCCATTCGAGACCCATTAGCCTCAGCAAACCACTTCATCTCTTCTTCCCCAGTGTTAACATCAGGACCAGCTACATATAGGCTGGGAACAACAGGTTTCAGCGCCTTAGAGAAAGCCCGTATTAACCTCTCTTTGCGCCCCTTTTCCAAATCTTCTGCATGGGCAATTATCCCAGATTTAGCCCCCCCAAACGGCAACTCAGCTAATGCACACTTCCAAGTCATGGTCCTAGCTAATCTAAAAATCTCCTTCACGGTCACAGTAGGGGTCATTCTGAGACCGCCCTTCCCACGCCCCAAGGCTGTATTATCGATGACGAGAATGCCCTTCAGCATCAATTTAGGATCATAAATTTCAATTATTTTTTCAGGACCCCACTCATCAGCAAGCCTATCAATTTCCATCAGTAACCGCCTCTGCGGATTTATCCTTCAACAAACATTTTAGCTTAATCTGATCTTGCAAAAACTTCTCAAACTTTGGCGCCGGGTAGGGGATTTGAACCCCTGCGATCCCGAGGGACCACCGGCTCTCTCGCACCTTAGTCTTCTCAAGGCCGGCGCATTTTCCACTCTGCCAACCCGGCATAGCCAACAAAAACTTTTTCATAAGAATAAATATTTTGTCTCAACTCATAAGTTACTTGTTAGGCATCCATGTAAAATGTATGTGGTAGGCGGTAGGCGCGGATCGCTGTGACAGATAAAAAGCCCTTCGAGTTTCTTGAGCATGTTAGCGATGCGTTTGTAGCCGCTTACGGAAATACGCTCGAGGAAGCATTTGAAAATGCAGCGTTAGCCATGTTCGAAGTGATGACCGATACAACTACTATCCAACCGAAAAACAGGGATATGGTTAAAGTGGAAGCTGAGGACAAATATTCGCTACTCTATACATGGTTGGAACAACTTCTGATAAAATTTGAAACCGAAGGCAATCTATACTCCAAGTTTAAAATCGATAAGATTGAAGAAACCCCTGCTGGTTTCAGCCTTACAGCAACAATTCTAGGTGAGCTATTCAATCCTGAAAAACATCCCTCCAAAACTGAAATAAAAGGAGTAACATATCATCAGATGGAAATCGTCGAGGGAAAAGACGGGATCCTCATAAAAGTGCTTTTCGATATATAGCCCTCTAATCTCTAATCTTAATTAAACCATAAAAATGTAGAGAACGTTTTTAGAGAAACTACTAGGCTTAACATGCTATAGGTATGCGGCATCAAACAATGATGAGATGAAATTTTTGGCTCGGATTAAATTAGTCGACCTAATTCAATGTGCTGTCGGAACAGTGCTGGTCTTTGCAACCATGTATCTCACAAACGTGCTTGGTGGAAGCGAGGCGGTTTATTTCCTCTTATTAAGTCTAATTTTAGGAATATGGGGAATATGGTTTGGAGGGTTTTGGAGTCTTTTATCCACTCAAATTGGGGGTATGCTTGTAGCACCATTCCTAGGAGAGTTGCTAGATAAACAGTTTCTAATCAATTTTTCAACATGGCTTGAGGCATTGGTGCCCGGAGTAATTTTTAGAACGATGAGACTTGATCCGAAATGCAAGAGGCTAGAAGACATAACTGGCTATGTTGGAGCGGCACTTATCGCATGCTTCATGAATGTTTTGGCAACGATCTCCATCTATTCCACATATGGGCATCTTCCGTTCGGTGGATGGAAATACTGGGTTTATGCGAGCACATGGTTTGTCAATGATGCTCTTGCGATGCTCTCCGCAGTACTAGTGTTCAGAACACTCTCGTCGCGCGTACTGAAAAGTGGACTATATATTAATGGGTATTTTTTCAGAACTAAAAAGTTTAAACCTATCAAATTCTAGGCAAGTCTAGCGGCAACTCTATGTAGCCCAAAACTATTTTAGAACCGAAAAGTCCCCTTCTATGAGTGACTTGGATGTGAAACCATGATTGAACGCGTCCCGGCGGAAAAAATTAATCAATACACATGGAGAATTCCTGAAAAAGCCGTACCTGGCATGAGAGTGACAGGTATAGTCTATGCAGACGAAGAACTATTCGCAAAAATGAAGACTGACAGGACGCTTCTTCAGTGCGCCAACGTAGCAACCCTGCCTGGAATTTACAAATTCAGCATCACCCTGCCTGACGGTCATGAGGGTTACGGTTTTCCAATAGGCGGAGTTAGCGCGATGGATGCTGTGGAGGGAGTGATAAGCCCTGGTGGAGTGGGCTATGACATAAACTGTGGCGTCAGATTGCTAAGGACAAATCTAACCGAAAAAGAAGTAAGGCCTCAATTACCTCAACTACTAGAAACACTTTTTCGTTCAATCCCCTCTGGACTTGGGTCAAAAGGAAGAATCCGTTTATCTCCCTTCGAACTTGATGTGGCTGTTGCTGATGGCATAAACTGGGCAATAAAAAAAGGATACGGCTGGGCGGAGGATGCGGAGCACTGCGAAGAAAACGGCTGCATGAAAAACGCGGATCCGAATAAAGTATCCACTTCGGCCAAATCTAGGGGAGCTCCTCAACTCGGGTCTCTAGGTTCGGGAAACCACTTCTTAGAAATTCAACGGGTCGACAAAATCTATAATCCCCAAGTTGCAAGCCAAATTGGCATCAAAACTCTAGGTCAAGTCACTGTCATGATTCACACTGGATCCAGAGGGTTTGGACACCAAATCTGTTCGGACTATCTCAGAATCATGGAACGGGCGGTTCATAAATATCATATCAGTCTACCTGACAGAGAATTGGCATGCGCTCCTGGGACTTCGCCTGAGGCTAAAGACTACTCTGATGCTATGGCAGCTGCAGCAAACTATGCGTGGTGCAATAGGCAGATGATCACCCACTGGGTGAGACAGACGTTTGAGCAAGTGTTCAAGCAACCAGCTGAAAAACTAGACCTGTACGCAATCTACGATGTGGCCCATAACATAGCCAAGCTAGAAAAACATAGGGTAGACGGCGACCAGAAAGAGGTATGGGTTCACCGCAAAGGCGCAACTAGAGCGTTCCCGCCAGAGCATCCAGACATACCCAAGGACCATAAATCGATTGGGCAGATCGTCATTCTACCAGGCTCAATGGAAGATTGCTCTCATATTCTTGTAGGTACCCAAAAGGCGATGGAACTGAGCTTCGGCAGCACTGCGCATGGCTCAGGGAGGATGATGAGTAGAGCTGCGGCCACAAAGCGCTTCTGGGGAAGCGAGATCAAAAGAAGAATGGAAGAACGGGGAATACTTGTTAGAGCAGCTTCAATGACTGTGCTCGCTGAAGAAGCTGGGCCATCCTACAAGCCCAACGACAAGATCGCACAGGTTTCAGATGCCGTAGGTCTAGCCACCCTAGTAGCTAGACTAACCCCGCTGGGGGTTACCAAAGGCTAAACTTGCACGCATTTTCCATATCGTAACCTGCTACAATCCTATTTCCTCTGCCACGCTCATAATCCCATTTAACGCGATTTCAACGAACTTTTCTTTTGGAATCCCAATCTCCTCGCATAAGGCAATCCTATTTCTGTCAGCGCCTCTTGCAAAATCCTTATCCTTAAATTTTCTCATGACGGATTCAACTTTCACATCTTTCAGTTTTTTCGACGGCATAACTAAAGCGCTTGCAATTAGTAATCCCGAGATGGCGTCGCATGCGATGAGTGCTTTTTCCATTTTTGTCTCTGGGGTAACCTTGGTATTTTGTGAGTTATGTGCTTTTATAGCATGTATCACCTCCCTCGGACATTTTCCCTCTAAAATTTCCTCTGCTAACAATCCATGCTTTTCTGGAGTTTTCTCCGTTTTCTCAAAATCAACATCATGCAGTAGACCCGTCAGCCCCCAGAGCGCTGCATCTTCGTCCAGAGACCTAGCAAGGCTCTTCATTATCGCTTCGACGGCGAGCATATGGTATAGCATATTCCTTTTGCTGACATTCGCCTTGATTAGAGTTAGTGCCTCTTCTCTTGTTGACAAATCCCACTCCTCACAATTTTAAAGTAACCCACTTATTGACAAATCAAAATTATATCTAAACAAATACAATGTATTATTTGAATGATATTGGTTAAGAGATGAATAGAAGGGTATGGATTTAACGGTGATAATTGGCTACACCCCATATATTCTGATTTTAAGTGGTGCAATGCCTCTACTATGGCTTTACGAAAAACTAACAGGGGAGATCACTATGTTAGCGTCATTTTTCGGCTTCTTCGTTGGAATACTGAGTTTAATGAATGGTGCTATGGTATGGGCGAGGAATGCTGGCGACGCAATGACGCTTTTCCTTTTAATTGTCATTGGTTTATCCCTGTTCTTGAAGCCCATTAAGAACATTCGCTGGGCATCTTTGTTAGGGCTCATAGCTGGATGCGCCGGCGTTGCCTTTGTTCTAGTGAATTTCAGCCAATACGCCAATACGAGAATCCTAGGCGCTGTCTTTATTGCAATAGCCTTGGCAGTTTACATAGCTTCAAAGTTTGCAGAGGATGTGCTACATAACATTGGAACTATTCTGTCTTTTCCCCCAGTTGCATTGCTTTTGGGGCTATTATGCATTTCTCAAGGGATCTTACTTCTCCTTGGCAAAACCTTGCTTATGTACATATGACAGGAGTAGGTCAAAGAAATCCGATGAAGCCATATGAATCAGAGATCAGATTATTTGTTCCTAACATAAAAGTTCTCAATAAAAAACTTAAACAACTTAACTCCAAGAGGATAGGATCTTACAGCTTCTTTGACCACTGTTACAAACCAGTAGACGCGTCCAAAGCTGAATGGGATCCAAATAGAAAGGTTATGCGGATTAGAGAGTGGGCGCGTCCTGAGAGGTACTCGCAGATTATTTTTTCAAAAACTGAGATCGTGAAGGAACGAGGCATCTGTTTTAAGAAAACAGTTTATCCTCAGGGGAAAATCGAGCTCTTTAGAGGCTCAAAGGAGATGGCTGAGGATTTGCTTAAAGACTGGGGTTTCGAATACTGGTTCACGGTTAAAAAGTTGAGTGGAGTACTCTACAAGATTTTAAAGCCGTTAAAGTTTACTGTTGCCATAGAAAATGTGGGCGGACTAGGCTATTTTGCAGAAGTCGAAATTCACGGTCAGGATGTAGAAGAGATTGCCGAGAAGATGATTAAGATATTAAAAATTTTGGAGATTCCGCTTAATCTAACCACTTCTAAGTCGATGCCAAGACTAGTCGTTGAAAAGCTTGGTCGTTTGTGAGCTTGCGCCAGTCTACCTTCTTAGGAAAAATCTATTTAGTCTTAGCTCTATTTTTTTAAATAAACTTTGCAACAGCTATTCTATTAGTTTAAAGTAAAAAACGAAGGTTTCTACTTGTCTAGGCGCCAAGAAAAGATGAGTTCAAAGGTCTTCGATGCCGCCTCATCTCCTATAAGAGTTCAAATCCTAAGGCTCCTTCACAGCAAAGGAGCGCTCTCTTACAGCGAGATCATGGTGCCTTTAGAGCTTGATCCAAATAAAGATGCTGGAAAATTTGCGTACCATCTTCGCAGCATTCTTGCGGCTGGGCTTATTGATGTCGACAGGGAAACACGGAAGTATCGACTTACTGATCTTGGGCGGATGGTTACAGAGTTCTCGTGGAATGTTGACGAGTATGCTTTAAGAAAGACAGGGAAACTTCTCGTCAGAACTTCGCGGCACTCAATTGATGAATTTGATAGAAGTAAAATTGTCCAGGTCCTAGTTCGAGAAGCTGGGGTTCCAACTGACCTAGCTGAGAAAATCGCTGAGGAGGCTGAGGAACGATTAACCAGATCAGAAATAAAGTATCTCACCGCACCACTCATACGTGAATACGTTAATGCGATTCTCATAGAGAAAGGATTAGAAGAGTATCGCCATAAACTAACAAGGCTAGGGCTTCCGGTCTATGAAATTCCAAGGCGCATAAAAGCAGCTGAGGAAGCCTCTCTTAACGTAGAAACTGTACACAGAATGGCTGGAGACTCGGTCATTAGAAGTTATGTTTTGCTTGAGGCTCTTCCACGTGAAGTTGCAGATGCCCATCTTTCTGGCGCAATCCACATTTGCAACATAGGTAACTGGATCCTAAAGCCCTCGGAATTCGTTCACGATATTCGATGCTTCCTCAATGAAGGATTAAAGTCACATGGCTTAGGCTTATTATCGTCTAGCGCAGGTCCGCCCAAAACATTTGAATCCGCATTGTCTCTAATTCTAAGTCTCATAAGTACATCTCGTACTGAGTTGACTGGAGAGCAAGCTATCGACTATTTTAACATATTTCTAGCACCTTATGCCAAGAAAGTTTCGCCTGAATCATTGAGAAAAGCATTGAGACTCTTCGTTCTTAGTGTATGCCAGAATCCAACGCTTAAGTTGACGTTGAGCTTGGAGCTATCAGTACCCGAGTTCCTTAAGAATGCGAAGGCAATTGGCTCTGAGGGCGACGTTGGAAGCTACAGTGATTATGACGAGCAAGTTTTAGCGATAGCTGACGCCCTCCTCGATGTGATGTATGAGGGCGATGATCGGAAGCCGATTTTCAACCCGCATACAATCATTAAAGTGAGACCAAAATCGCTTGAGGGAAGTGAATCCAGAGCCCTCCTTTTTAAGGCTCATCGACTTGCCAGCAGATATGGAACCCCATATTTTGCAAATCTATGTCAGGGTTGGCAGGGGGGTGCAAGCTATCTTGCCACAGGCACTCGTTTAGCTACTGACTGGACAGGGGACTTGGAACTTGATACTTTTAGGACAGGGGCTCTTGATAGCGTCATAATTAACTTGCCTAGAATTGCTTATGAGGCAAAAGGAAAAGATGAGCGCTTCTTCAAACTTCTCGAAGAAACTTTAGGAAAGGTGAAGACAGCTTTAGAAATTAAATATCGCGTGATAGACGATCGGATGGAGCATAAGTTACTCCCATTTTTATCACAACCTGTAACTGGAGAACATTATTTCAGGCTAAAGAATTCTACTCATCTCATAAGTTTCGCTGGACTTAATGAAGCAACCAAGACTCATACGAATCACGAGATCCATGAGGATAAATCGGCTTTGTCATTCGCTGTAAAAACTGTAAATTTCATGGCATCGTATGCCCGGCGGCACTCTAGAAAACCAGGTGTTAGGCTAGTGGTATCCCAGACACCAAACGACGATGCTACTCAGCGACTTACAGTGCTTGACATCGAAGAATACGGATGGGCAATTGTGAAAGCACAGGGAACGAGAGAAACTCCTTGCTACACGAACTTTGTGTCAATTCCACTGGAGGCTGAAATACCATTAAAAGAGCGAATACGGCTCGAGGAGGAGTTCCATCCACTAATTACTGGTGGGCATCTACTGCCAATTGAGTTGAAGGAACCAGAGCAAGATCCTGAGAAACTATTTTCAACAACCGAGCAAATATGTCATTCCAATAAAGTTGGGTTAATCACATATACCCGAAGCCTAAGCTACTGTACAAACTGTCTTGAAACATTCGGGGACTTCCAGCAAAAATGCCCCAAATGCAAATCCTCGGCTTCAATAGTTCATTACGGTCGTAGCTCAGCTCAATATACTCCGCTTAAATGGTGGAATGAAGCTAAAGCATTAAATGTTTCTAAACGATGTGGTTATGCCTTATAATTGGTCTTCAGCAGCGTTTGAGTCGTCTAAGTCTCTTCTTCGGAAGTTTTGGTTTTCGCGGTCTTTCCGCATCAGTTAATTCCAAAAACGTTTCTCCTAACCTTCTATAAGCTTTCGCAACTGCTCTTCAACTTTTGCGGTTGTATTTGTTTCCCTTCTCAATGTTTCTTTCATTTCCATTATTGAAGCTACTGGAGTGGGGTCGACGTTGTATAAGATCGCTAAATAAAGGCTGGCAAAATCTCCGATGTACATCGCTGATAACATCTTTGCAAGCGTCATTTTTCCCATAACATATAATTCTAGAATTTCTCCAACCTTTCCTTTAAGGAGTTTTTTTGTAGCGTCGATTCTAACTTTAATTTCTTGACTTTCGTCAGGGTCTCTAATCAGCAGGATTGAAAATTGGTTCGTAAACTCGACATGGCCTTCCCATCCTACAAGTTCATTGTGACTTAACTCTGGGAAAACTTCGTATTTCGCGGGAATCTTGCTGTTTTCATTAAACTGAGTTTTCATTCGCATTGCGACACTTTCGAACGGTCCGAATCCATAGATAACTGGGATCGTACCTTTTAGTTGAAATGCTACTTGTTTTGCTATATTTTTTGGAGTGGGAATCTCAGGTCTGATTTCTTCTCTAAGACGCTTCAAAATACAAATCGCTTCATTAATCTCGCTTCGTTTATTCTTGAGAATCCTGAACTTTTCAAGTGCTATTACCATTGGAAAGAACAAATATGGGATAGCAGTCCTGGGCGCTATTTCTGCAGGTAACTTAATGAAGGGAATCTTTAATTTTTGGCAGAACGTTTGGAGCTGTCCGTCTGAGCTGATGCCGACAATCATGCATCCACGTTGCACTGCTTCTATGAAGCTGCTTAGCGTCTCTTCGGTATTTCCCGAATAGCTTACAACAAATACAAGCGTCTCATGATCAGCGTACGCTGGCAGATGATAGTTCCGTGAAACTATTATCGGCGTTTCTAAATCATAGTTAAGCCAAGTTCTAAGCAGGTCTCCACCTACTGCAGATCCACCAACCCCGGCAATTACTATCTTCCTTGGTTTTTTGTAGGTGATTGAGATGCTTTTTGAGATCTTTATGCTGTCAGGAATTTTGAGTTTCTCAGCTATTTTGACAGCCTCTTCACAAAATTCCGGCATTTCCACCTGAATTTTACACATGGAATCCTTATCGACGGATTTGATTTTTTCGAGATCATCTAATGGTAAAGTGAGCGCCATGGTAGTTCATCCTCTCCTAAAGCTTTCACTAAAGTTTATTTGGTGATGACTTTAGTATTTTCTGCTATTGTGGTGAGCCATGGATGGGGAAGAAAATCGTATCTATCGCAATCATGCACGGGTACACGATCATCTTTTAGACCATCTTAGTCTTATTCAGCCTCATCTTCTAAACGATATTTTAGTATTTTATTAGGCCTTTCTAATTGAAATGCCAGCAAAGCAGTCTTCGCTGTTTCTTCAAGTAGATCTGCGTTATTGAATGCTTCCAAGAGATTTTTTCCAATTACGACTGAGCCGTGTCCCCTAAGCAGAACTGCTTTTACTTTTGTGTTTTTAAACGCTTTCACAACTAGCTTGGCAAGTTTCTCAGAACCTGAGGGCGCGAAATCTACCAAAGGAATTTTTCCTAACAGTTTTGCGGCTTGAGCCGTAATTGGAGGTAGTTTCTTTCCAACTACTGCAAACGCTGTTGCCGCTGGTGAGTGAATGTGAAGTACTGCATCTGCGTCTTGCCTTACCTTGTAAATACCAAGATGAAAACGTATTTCTTCTGAAGGCCTTCCAGTTCCTTCTAGAACTTTCCCGTTAAGATCTACTAACAAAAGACTTTGTGGAGTTAAATCTTTAAGCCTTAGACCCGTTGGCTTTATGAGCACTTCAGTCGGGGAAATTCGCGCACTAATATTTCCGCCTACGCCAGAAACAAATCCTCGGTCATAACACTCCTTTGAAATCCTAACTAAATCTTCTCTTAACTTTTCGGACAAAGGCACTCATCTTTTGAAACTGAGTTTACGAAATGCCAAGTTGTTTACATTGCCCATATACACGACTCTGTATAGTATCTACTTCTTTACCTTTCAAGTGTCTGAATCTACCTTGCAGTTTTAAGAATTCGATTACAGGCTTCCGCTGTGAAACTTTCACTGTTACATTGAGCTTTCCATTCTCAATTTCATATAATGGATAATATCCAGTTTGAACAGCAAGCCTGCCGATCTCCACTGTTAACTCGGGGTCAAATCTCCAACCTGTTGGGCAGGGTGTTAAGACTTGCACGTATGCAGGGCCATTTACCTCTGCTCCCTTTGTGAGTTTATTTATCAGATCTAGCGGATATGCAATGCAAGCAGTTGCCACATAGGGGATATTATGGGCAGCTGCTATAGCCGGCAAATTCTTCTTTTGGCGGTTTTCTCCTATGCTAAATTTACCGATGGGGGTTGTAGATGTCCAAGCTCCATACGTGGTTGAGCTACTTCTCTGGGTGCCAGTATTCATGTAAGCCTCGTTGTCAAGGCATATGTAAAGCATGTCATGTCCTCTTTCCATTGCGCCCGACAATGATTGAAGTCCAATATCGAATGTTCCCCCATCTCCAGCCAATCCTATGATGTGGATCTTTTCGGCTGTTGGGCGTCGGCCTTTTCTTATCTGGGCCTTAATTGCAGCCTCAACTCCTGATGCTGCAGCAGCGGCATTTTCAAATGCTACATGGAACCATGGGACTCTCCAAGCTGTCAGTGGGTAGGTTGAGGACATTACTTCCAAGCATCCAGTAGCATTGATTATGACTATATTTTTACCAAGAGCTTTTCCAAGAAGTCTCGCTGCAATAGCTTGTCCGCATCCCGCGCATCCTCTATGTCCGGGTGCGAACAGCTCTAGTTTACCCAGTTTTTTAACCAATGCTATTTCTGTTCACCCCTTTACTCCAATGAACTCGAAGTCTCTGTTCGCTCTGTTCTTCCTCAAGACTCCATAGGCCTTATGTGCGATTGTCAGAAAATCCTCGACTTTTATATCTCTTCCACCTAACCCTAGGACGAATCCGATTACATGCGGCCTTTTCTTTAACTCATATAGTGCTGATCTTACTTCACTCAAAGCCGCTCCTCCGAAAGATCCCGGAGAGAGGTCTCTGCTCGCCACAGCGACAACCTTTACATTTTTTATGGCTTCTCTAATTTCATTTGCTGGAAATGGTCTGAGGGTTCTTATCTTCAGAAGCCCAACTTTTTTCCCTTTACTTCTCAGCATCTCAACAGCCTCTCTGGCAGCGCCTGTCATAGATCCGAGTGTTACGAAAACAATGTTGGCGTCACCAGTGTTTACCGTCTCGACTAACCCGTCTCCATATTTACGTCCAAATAACTTGGCGTACCGTCTATTTACTTCTACTATGAGTTTCTTTGCTTCTTTCATAGCCTCCTCCTGCTGTACCTTAAATTCAAAATAATATTCAGGAGAGGCCCAGGCGCCCATAGTAATCGGCTGCTTAGGATCCAAGACATATTTGGGGGTAAACGAAGTTAGAAATTTTGCCACTTCAAATTTATCTAAAATGTCAACAGCTTCAATTACATGGCTTAATACGAAACCGTCTAAACATACCATGACTGGTAGTAGAACTCGCTTATCCTCAGCGATCTTAAAGGCTTGAAGAGTTGTGTCATATGCTTCCTGACAGTTCTCGACATATAGCTGAATCCATCCAGCGTTTCTCTCAGCCATTGAATCGCTATGATCCGCCCAAATGTTAAGCGGAGCTGATAATGCGCGATTGACTACTGCCATTACTATGGGCAGTCTGCATCCAGAGGCAATGAAAAGTACTTCATGCATTAACGCAAGTCCTTGCGAGCTTGTTGCTGTGAAGGTTCTTGAACCAGCGGCAGCTGCTCCTAAGCAAGCACTTAGTGCTGAGTGTTCTGACTCTACTTTTATGAATTCAGCGTCTAGTTTTCCATCTGCCACATACTCGCTGAGTATTTCAACAATGTGTGTTTGTGGAGTGATAGGATATGCTGAGATAACATCCACATCCGCAACATTAACGGCCAGCGCAACTGCCTCACTCCCCTCAATGCCTATTCTTTTCGCCATATACTTCTTCTACTCTTTCTCCTTAACCATCACGATTGCTTTGACGGGGCATTCCTTAGCGCAGATTCCGCAACCTTTGCAATGCTCAAGATCCACTTCGAAAAATCCATCTTCTGTTGGTACAATTGATCCATCTGGGCAGTATACCCAACATAAGTCACATTTATTGCATTTTGACCGATCGTAAACTGGACGTAGAGTCCGCCAGCTGCCAGTCTCATGCCGCACTGAGCTACCAAGCTCCAGTACCACTGCACCTACCGGCAGCTTTTCCCAACTGGTTTTTTTGCTCATAGGGCTCCTCTTCTAAAACTTCACTTCCTCATAAGCCCTACTGACCGCCTTGGCGTTCTTAATGCCAAGTTCTCCGTGGAAGATCTCTGTTATTACTTTGATGATCGACTGCACTTCTACGAGACGAGTGGCTTTTGCAAGCGCTCCTAATATCGCGGTGTTGACAATTGGCCTGCCTAAGATGTCTATGGCTATCCTAGATGCATCTACAGTAGCGACCTTCGCCTTAAATCCCATTTCCTTTTTAATCTCTTCTAGAGTTTTTTTACTGTTAAAGACAGCAATGCCTCTATGTTTCAGTCCTGCCTTAACGTCTACCACTTTGGGTAAGGTTGGATCAAGAACTACAATTATGTCGGGCTCATATATCACCGACCTAATTGTAATTGGTTTGTCGCTGATCCGGGTGAATGCGAGGACTGGAGCTCCCCGCCGTTCAGGTCCGAACAAGGGGAATGCTTGCGCCCATTTTCCCTCACTAACCACTGCTTTAGCTAAAATTTCGGCGGCTGTAACAACACCTTGCCCGCCTCGCCCAAAGAATTTAACTTCCGTAAGATTTTTCATTCTGCTTCCACTTTCTGAGTCAATCAAAACACGATTGTGTAAATTTATTCTTGTCCGTTACACCATAATTAAATATTATGATTAATCATGTTAATTTTTTAGGTATGACAAGTTTCCATGGAAAACCTGTTCATGAGCTAGGTAAAAACTGCAAACAGTTAGAAGATAGAAACTTATTTAGCAACATTTTAAGGGCTTTCATGAAAAGGCGTGTAGATAGGAGATAATTGCGGTGGAGAAGCAGTTTATTTCTAAGAAGCAGGTTGAGCATATCGCTTGGCTCGCAAGAGTTGAGCTCTCTGAGGAAGAAAAGGAGCTTTTCACTAAGCAGTTTAATGAAATCTTAGAATATTTCAGAAAGATTGATGAACTCGATACAGAGAAAGTGCCTCCGACATATCACATCTTAGACCTTACGAACATTTTTCGCAAAGACGAAGTGAAGCCATCGCTTTCTAAGGAAGATTCTACACGCAATGCTCTGAAGAAGGAAGGCATGTACCTCAAAGCTCCTAAAATTATCTGAGGTGGATTATTTGGAAAGCCTATGTACCCTCACAGCCAGAGAAACTATTACTAAAATAATGGCTGGCGAAACAACTGCAAAAGAATGTGTTTCATCAATATTTGAACGGGTTAAAGAGATTGAGGATAAGGTTCACGCCTATTTGACGCTTACAGAAAAACATGCTGTTGAACAGGCAGCTGAGATAGATAAAAAAATCGCAAGAGGCAGAAAAGTAGGACGACTTGCCGGCGTCGCTGTAGCTGTGAAGGATGTCATTTGCACAAAAGACATCCCTACGACTTGCGCCTCGCGGATGTTGGAGAAATTTGTTCCACCCTATGATGCCACTGTTATAGAAAAAATGAGCATGGAAGACGCTGTGCTAATCGGGAAAACTAACATGGATGAATTTGCAATGGGCTCCTCAACTGAGACAAGTTATTTTGATGCAACTCGCAACCCTTGGGATCTTTCTAGAGTTCCAGGCGGTTCTTCAGGTGGAAGTAGTGCAGCCATTATTGCTGATGCGGCTATCTTAGCTTTAGGGTCCGATACAGGCGGTTCAATTCGTTGTCCTGCAAGCTTCTGTTCTGTAACTGGGCTAAAGCCCACATATGGGCTGGTCAGCAGATACGGTTTAATCGCTTATGCAAACAGCCTAGAGCAAATCGGTCCTATAACAAAGGACGTTTACGACTGCGCATTACTGTTAAGCGTAATCGCGGGCTACGACCCACGTGATAGCACATCAGCCAACCTCAAGGCAAAGGATTACACGATGTTTTTGAAAAAATCTGTCAGGGGCATCAAAATCGGTGTTCCCAAAGAATTTTTTGGTGAAGGTACGACAAAAGATGTTGCTAAAATCGTTTGGGGTGGAATTGAGAAACTTGAGGCCCTGGGAGCTTCGTATGAGGAAATTTCTCTTCCTAGCCTCAAATACGCATTGCCAGCCTACTATTTGATTGCTATGTCCGAGGCAAGCTCAAACTTGGCAAGATATGACGGGGTTAGGTACGGCTATAGGATAAGTGAAGAAGATCTGAACTGGAATACCACATTCTCAAAGGATAGAAAAGTTGGTTTTGGACCTGAAGTGCGGCGTAGAATAATCTTGGGAACGTTCGCATTATCGGCTGGCTACTATGATCAATACTACCAAAAAGCTCTTAAAGTGAGGACAATTATCCGACGGGATTTTGAGAAGGCCTTTAAGAAATTTGATGTTATTATTGGTCCAACTATGCCTATCCCTCCATTCAAAATTGGAGAGAAAATCAAGGATCCGTTGACACTTTACATGTGTGATGTTGATACTGTGCCGTCAAATCTGTACGGCGGTCCAGCAATTTCAATACCTTGTGGTTTCTCAGGAAGTCTCCCGACCGGAATGCAGATAATGGCTCAGCCGTTCCGGGAGGATCTAATATTGCGTGTCTCCTACGCGTTTGAGCAGAACACATCCTATCATAAACATAAACCAGAACTGTGAGATGGAAAAACATGACAGAGCTTCAGCAACTTGAAGTGAGAATTGGACTGGAAATTCACGCCCAACTTACAGCGCTCAAATCAAAAATATTCTGTAGCTGTTCGAATGATTATCGGGGTAAAGAACCTAACACTGTAGTTTGCCCAATTTGTCTCGGCATTCCAGGAGCTTTGCCGGTCATCAACGAGAAAGCAGTAGAACTAGCAATCATGGTGGCTCTAGCTTTAAACTGTAAAATTTCAGAGAGCACTTTCTTCTTCCGTAAAAACTATTTCTATCCAGATATGAGTAAAAACTTTCAAATCTCTCAGTATGACCGGGCTGGCGGAATCCCCTTAGCTGTGGAGGGGCATGTTACCGCTACCGTTAATCATGATGATAAGAAAATTAAGATAAGGCGGGTTCATCTAGAGGAAGATCCCGCTCGCTTAGTTCACCCTGGTCCGATAGACACTTCTCCATATACTCTTGTTGATTACAACAGGTCAGGGATAGCTCTTCTCGAGATAGTTACCGAACCCGACCTCAATTCACCTAAAGAGGCACGCATTTTTCTCCGAAAACTCAGATCCATCCTTGAGCATTTAGGAGTGTCTGATGGAAGCCTAGAGGGAGCCATGAGGTGCGACGCAAATATCTCACTTTTGGGTGGACCCAGAGTCGAGGTTAAGAACATCTCTTCTTTCAAGGAGGTTGAACGAGCTCTTAGGTTCGAGATTATGAGGCAGAAAGATTTGATGACGCGGAAAGCTCATGTGGAACATGAAACTAGACACTGGGACGAGCTAAGAAGAGTAACCATCTCACTTCGTACCAAAGAAGAAGAGCATGACTACAGATACTTTCCGGAACCAGATCTGATGCCTATAACCATAACCAGGAGCATGATCAACAGGATCAAGGCGCATATGCCCGAGCTTCCAGATGCTCGTCGAGATCGTTTTGTTAAGGAATATGGACTACCAGCTTATGATGCCGAGGTTCTGACCAGCGAGAAGGCACTAGCAGATTTCTTCGAGAAGGCTGTAAGACTTTATCCTCACCCGAAAGAAATCAGCAATTGGATGATGACTGATTTTCTACGTTACCTCTACGAGGCTGAACTGGAAATCACAGAATTGAAGATAAAGCCAGCCGACTTAGTTGAGATGCTAAAACTCATCGATAAAGGGGTCATAAGTGGGAAAATAGCAAAAGTTGTTTTGAGAGAAATGATCCAAACTGGAAAGACCCCCCAGCAGATCGTCAAGGAACAGGGATTGCTGAGGATTGGTGGCCGCGAAGAGCTGGATAAACTAGCTGAACGGGTGTTCGCTGAGAATGCTGAAGCAGTTAGAGATGCGCTTACTGACGAAAAAGCTGCCCACTATCTTATCGGACAGCTTATGAGAATCACACGGGGTAGAGCGGATCCTGAACTCGCCAACGAAATTATACTAAATAAGTTGGCTAAGTTGCGAAAAGAACAAAAATGACACATCGACTGCTTTTGAAATTGTTGATCACTGGTGAGCGTGATAAAATTGCAACCTCTGAAACGACCTCAAAGAGTTTCTATAGCGATTCCCGCCTCGCTGGCTTCGGACACCCCGCATCTTCGTGAAAAAACATTTAAGGTTGGAATGGTGGGTAGAGCTGCAGCCATTTTTAGGACTGATGAAATCATAGTTTACCCTGATAATATCCGAATCGACCAGTCGAAGGATGCAAACTTTGTTTGTAATGTTTTAAATTATATGGAGACTCCACAATATCTTAGAAAACGCCTAGTTCCATTTGATCAAAATTTGCGCTACATAGGTGTGCTTCCACCGTTAAGAACACCGCATCATCCCATAGAAAACAAAATGTCAAGCCTAAAGAGTGACAGCTACCGGGAGGGCGTGGTTTTGAAGGCTGAGGCCCGAGGCTCGCTGGTTGATATAGGAATCGAACAACCAATCTGGCTTGACAAGGTTAGGCTTCCTGTAGGAAAACGAGTGACCGTTAAAGTTGTTGGGGCGGGTAAGCATGCCAGTTTTTCTAAGGTTGATCCAGAGGAGATAAAAATATATTGGGGTTTCAAAGTTACTGTTTCAAAACTTCCATTAGGAAGGCTAGTGAGGAATAGAAACTTTGACCTCGTAATAGCGACTTCGCGCTACGGTCTTCACATCAGTGAAACCAAAGAAAGCGTCAGAGAACGATGGAAATCCGCTAGAACAGTGTTGGTAGCGTTTGGGTCATCAACAGAGGGGCTTAAAGAAATCTTGCACCACGAAAACCTTAAACTTGAGGAAGTCGTCCACTTCACGGTTAATACAATCCCGATCCAAGGGACTGAAACTGTGCGAACCGAAGAGGCTGTTTACGCCTCGCTTGCCGTATTGAATACGATCATAGGTGAATGAAATGGGTCGTCGAAAGAAGGAAGCTCCAAGACGAGGATCTCTAGCTTACTTGCCTAGGGGACGGGCTCGAGGCCTTGTTGCTAGGGTTAGGACTTGGCCTGAGGCTCAGGGTAACCCAGTGCTTCTAGGATTTGCTGGCTATAAAGCTGGAATGACCCATGCCTACATGATTGAGAGTAATCAGCGTTCACCAAACTATGGAAAGGAGGTAGTTTGTCCTGCCACTGTAATAGAGACCCCGCCTATGATTGTTTGCGCGATTAGAACTTATGTGAACACACCTAGCGGTTTACAGACTTTTTCTGAGATTTGGATGAGCGAGCCTCCAGCAGATTTAAAGCGAGTTCTAACCCTTCCAGAAAAATTTGATAGTACAAAAGCTTTTCAGAAAACCGAGCAGAATTTAGATAAAATTAAAGAAGTTCGTGCAATCTTATGCACCCAACCGCGCCTTGCAAATGTTTCCCAAAAACGGCCAGAACTCATGGCAGTTAAGATTGATGGTGGGACTGTCCAGCAGCGGTTTGAGTATGCTAAAAACCTGTTAGGAAAGCCTGTTAAGGTCTCTGATGCTTTCAAAGAAGGCCAGTTTGTGGATGTGGTCTCAGTTTCAAAGGGCAAGGGGCTGGCTGGCCCTGTGAAACGATGGGGAGTACATATTTTGGCGCATAAGTCTAGGAAGGCAAGGCGGGCGGTGGGTACGCTTGGTGCATGGCATCCAGCTCATGTCATGTCTACTGTACCAAGGTCTGGTCAACTGGGTTTGGCTCAGAGAACCGAGTATAATAAACAAATCTTGAAGATTGGCTCTAAGGAAACTCCGGTCACCCCGCAAGGCGGGTTTATTCGTTATGGGGTTGTTAGGGGGGGCTTCATTTTGCTAAAGGGAAGCGTACCTGGGCCAGCTGGACGGGTAATCAAGTTGAGGCACTCAGTTAGGGAGGAGGAAGCTCCAGAAGCTCCGCCTCAGATTGTTCATATCAGTGTTGAGTCACAGCAAGGGAAGTAGGAGATAAAGATTGTCTGCACTGGAATGTCAAGTTTTCGATATTCAGGGGAAACCTATTAAAAAAATACATCTTCCGGAGATTTTTCAGACTCCACTAAGAGCCGATATTATCCGGAGGGCTGTTCTAGCTGCCCAGTCTCACAGATTTCAACCACAGGGACGCGACATTATGGCTGGCAGACGCACCTCAGCTGAGTCAATGGGTGTTGGCTATGATCTAGCTAGGGTGCCAAGGGTGAAGGGAAGGGGATTTCCGAGGGCAGGTGCTGGTGTATTCGCTCCTGGAACTGTTGGGGGTAGGGAAGCGCATCCTCCAGTAGTTGAAAAGATTATTTCAAAAAGGATCAATAAGAAGGAGAGGCGGTTTGCGATTCGCTCAGCAATAGCTGCGACCGCTCATAAGCAGATAGTTGCATCTAGAGGGCATTACGTTGAGGCAGTGCCAAGCTTCCCGCTTGTTGTTTCAAATGATGTTCAAGGGATAAAAACTGCAGCGGATGTTCGAACGCTATTCGTTGGGCTGGGTGTATGGTCGGATGTGCTACGAGTAAAAGAGAACATTAAGGTTCGTGGTGGTAAAGGCAAGAAGAGAGGGCGCCGACTAAAAGTCGGTAAGGCACCGCTTATCGTAGTAACTGAAGACAGGGGAATCGTTAAAGCAGCTTCCAACTATCCTGGAGTAGATGTTGTTAAAGTTGAAAATTTAAATGCCGAATTGTTAGCTCCTGGTACACATCCTGGTAGACTGACTGTCTGGGCAGAATCCGCTATAGAAAAATTAGGCGGATTGTTTAGATGAGGGGGGATTGATGGTGAAATTTGAAGCTCATAAAATTGTTTTGTATCCAGTAATGACTGAGGATGCTGTGAGCTCAATTGAGAAAGAAAACAAGCTTACATTTGTTGTAGACATCAACTCTAATAAATATGAGATTAAGCGGGCTGTAGAAGAACTTTATGAGATAAAAGTGGCTTACGTCAACACCGCCATCACGTTCAATGGTAGAAAAAAGGCTTTTGTGAAGCTTCGACCTGAATTTAAAGCCTCGGACGTAGCAATGAAGCTTGGGATCTTATAGGAGGAGAATAAATTGGGTAAGAGGATTCTCGTTCAACGTCGCGGACGTGGAACACCAACCTTCAGGGCCGCCACACATAAACGGATAGCCCAAGCCAAATATCCCTCTTCCACTTTTGTTGAACATGGTTCTGTGTTTAAGGGAGTGGTTAAGGAGATTCTTCACGAACCAGGTAGAGGGGCCCCCTTGGGTTTTGTTAAGCTAGAGAATGGAGATGAATTCTACAACGTAATCCCTGAGGGGGTATCTATCGGACAAGAGATCTTCATGGGGGCTGCAGCTCCTATGGAGATAGGAAACGTGATTCCTCTTGGTAGTATACCTGAAGGAACTATCATCTGCAACATTGAACGCGCTCCTAGTGACGGTGGTAAAATAGCTCGTTCTTCAGGCGCATATGCAACCGTAATAGCCCATACACCTGAGGGGACTATCGTTAAGCTTCCGTCTGGTAAAACGACTGCGTTCAACGATTTTTGCCGTGCTACATTGGGGGTTGTCGCTGGGGCTGGACGAACAGAGAAGCCTTTCTTGAAGGCGGGTGAAAAGCATCATCTTATGGTGGCAAAGGGGCGGACCTACCCGAAAGTGAAGGGCGTGGCTATGATTGCCGCCTATCATCCCTTTGGTGGAGGCAGGCACAAACATCCAGGCAAACCCACAACTGTTAAGCGAGGGGCTCCGCCTGGCAGGAAAGTAGGATTGATTGCCGCAAGACAGGCCGGGCGGGCTGTAAAAAGAAAATATAAAGCCTAACTCTTTCTCCGCCTGAGTGCCAGAATCAGTATCGAGGATAGCACAGCAATTATAGATGCGAAGACCAGTTGGGGTTTATTCTCCATCATAGATGGAGCTTTGACCTGGGCATTCTGTGATGCTATTCTTAGTGGGCATATTTTTGCTTCGTTAATTCCAATATTTTTGCTAGAGATTCTTTGTCCGTTTAGATAGACCTCCACTAGGTGCTCTCCCACTTCTGCGTCGAAATATGCGGTTCCGTTTAGGTCAGTTACGGCCTTTCCCGATTCTACTGTCCTGTTTTGTGGTAATACTCTCTTTAATATTACTTCAGCTCCCAAGATCGGTCGTCCTTCCTCGTCGCAAACGTTGACAGTTAATGTGAAAGCTTGTTTCACAGAGACTTCCTTTCCGCAGGATGCTACTGTAGAGTTATCTCCACATAGCATTGCAATTGTTAGAATGTATTTTCCTGAGGTAAGGTTTCTTTGCAGCTTGGTCAAATTTAGATAGGTTTCAACCTGCTCGCCAGCTCTCAGTTTCTTAGGCCAGTTGGGCATTGTGGCTATGGTTACGCTGGAGCCGTTCTCAGCTGATAAAGTGGCTCTTAGCCAAAGATCTTCAATAGAGATAGAGGTACAAGTCGAATGAACATAGACGCGTGCCATCAAGTCTTGCCCTGTTTTTAATGTGGTTGTGGGAAGAGTGAACATCTCATTTAGGACCATGTTATCGTTGAATAGACTGTCACGCATAAAGCGGCTTCTGTCTACAATTACCTCTTGGTTTGCACAGGTTATGGACTGGGCTTGGACTGAAATCGGTCCTGAGTAGACTCTCGGACATTTTATCTCTATTATGCCGTTTTTATCAGTTGTTGCAGTGAAGGGCTCGTTGAGCCTGTTAACTTTTAGCCTAAGTGTTATGCCAGATGCGGGGCTTCCATTGTCATAATAACACCGTATAGCGATCGTGAGACCGTTCTGCGACTGTTGCGCAGAGATCACTGAGAATTCAAGTTGGCGTCTTTCCAGCGTCACCTTCTCTAAGCAATATGTAATGTTCTCCGGAGATCTCACTGCCTCAAAAGTAACATTCCCCAAAAAGTCAACAGTGTCTGGGACGGCGAATCTTACAAGTCCCTTAGAGTCTGTGAAATTCTCCATCTTAAGCTGGTTGCTTCTAACAAGGGCGTTGGCTATGGGGGTATTATTATGCGCCCAGATCACCGATATGGTTACAACACTCTGTGTAGAGTTGTCGCTTGTTACGCTTTCCTTATGTGTAAGCATACCAGTCCAGGCTATTCTTAGAGTCTGGGGGTCATGGGCGCTTATATCATCCGGCGAAGTTACCAGGCCCACCACATAGTTGTAGGCTCCTATGGCTGTTTGAGGGATTTTAATTTTCACGAATCCCTCGTTAGCCGTGTTTCCCCGTGTGCCGTTAATGTCAACTATGGCGTTTTTGATGAGGCTGTTATTGTGGGCATAATATGTCCAAATTGTAAGGGTTACATTTCCATTAAGGTTGCAGCATGCGCTGTCGACAGATACCCGTAGAACTACTTTTGTCACGGTTATGACGTAGGGAATTTCCCTTGAGAGGCTGTCGGACACGCGGAATGTTACCCTATGATCGCCGATAGTTCTAGGCGAATTGAATGGAAGGAGCTCCTCTAAGGTTATGTTCGGATTTAGGGCTATGGTGGTTCGCATAACTTCCTCTGAGTCAACCAATATAGTCATCGACAGCCCAAGTTTCACATAGGTGGCATTGCTTCGGAAAGTGAATTTTCCATAACAAAGCTGGCCTGGATTCACTAGGAAATCGTTCGGTTCAACTTTAAACTCTTTGAGCGTAGTGCTTTCATTTACAATAACCTTGCCTCGGAGGAGGTTTTCATTTATGATCACGTCGCTTCCCATGTAGGCTGCCTGTTTTATTGTGAAACTGATTTGGGAGGCGTTGCGTGGCAGGTTCAAATCATATAGTACAATATAGCCATTCGCATCTGAGGTTATTGTTGTTGTTCGATTATAGTTTTTAGCTAGGATTGTGATAACTGTGTTTACGTTGGCTCCGGGTAGGTCATCCTCTCTATAGATTTTGAGTTGTAATGCTGCATTATCACGGTGTCCTGAAAGGCTGACTAATTTGGCGTAGAGTAGCTTCGCGCTCACCGTCTCTACGTTCAAGCATTTGATACAGTATCCTTTGACTGTTGTTGTAGAGTTAAGTGTGAACGATTTAATCGGGCTACTCCAATCGTTATCCCTTACTGTTATAGATGCCCATCCCTGGGAGTCTGTGAAGGCTGAGAGGCTTTGCAGCTCGGCTATGAAGACTTTTGCGTTAGACGCGGATGTGCTGTTGTGCAGCCAGATAACTTGGCTTTTAATTATGCAGCTTTCCGGCTTTGTATAATCGTAGACAATTGTTGGCGGTTGACTTATTTTAAGCGCAGTCCAAGTCAACATCTTGGTCAGAGTATTGCTCTTGCATGTTATTCCGCCTGGAGCCCATGTGCCATATATCTTAAGCGTGTTAACGCCGCTCGTATCTTTCTTTATGGTGAGGATTGCCCATCCCTGAGAGTTTGTGGTAGCCGTTCCAAAGCCCTCAACCATAATCTGCCCGTTAGCTATGTTTGAGTTGTTATGCGCCCAGACCGCGTGGGTGTTAATCGAAACAGTGTCTCCGATGTTAATCAAGTCTAATGGGGTCACAATGAGCTGGTCTATAAGCATTCCAGTTACGCTAAGTGAGAAGGTTTCCTTTCGATAAACAGTGCTCGTGTGATTGTAGCATGAGATAGTTCCATTTATGTTATAGCTGGCTCCTGCGTTAGAGGGCGATGGGAAATTAATTTTTGTAGAGTTTGATGTAGCCTGGTTTATCCACAGCTCGCTTGCCCAAGTGGTTCCGGAGTACGTGATCTTGCATAGGAGATGGGTTTTAACATAATTTGAATCGCTTTTAGCGCTGAAGGTCGCTGTTATTGTCTGGTTTGGATTGACGAGAAGGCTACTGAGTTCAATTTTCGCATCGCGTATAGTTGTCTTTTCAGCGGCTAGTTGAATATTGTATGTGGGTCGCTCGTCTGTAATCCACTGCGCCGAACTGCCTGGGCTCGAGTGCGTTTGGTCGTTTGTTTCTGCCAGGCTGATGATAATCGAGGAAGCGTTTTCAGGAAGGGTTATACTCGGCCAGATTACCCATCCCGCTGCCTCTGTTTGGGTAGTGTAGCTGGTTCCGCTAACAGTCAAACGGCATGTTATTCCCTGAGCGGCATAGCAATATGGTTGTCCGCGGTCTTTATCGTAGAAAAGCCTGGCTTTAAGTCTGACATCATCCTGAGTTCCAGTTATGCTGAGGGTGCTTGTATCTAAATGCAGAGTTCTTGCCCAGACTTTGGTTGTTACAGGCGTTTTAAGCGTAATACCCGCCTCATTTAGGCAGAACAGCTGAAGGGTAGTGTTTGAGGGAGGTGTAAGAATCAATGGGTTTTGCAGCTTGTTTGAGAACTTTCCAAGGCTGTCAGTTTGCCACTGGTTTATGCTGAGTATTTTTCCACTGTTAGGGGTTATGAATAGTTGCTGAATTTTTTCATCAGCTACACTGTTGCCAGCCGATCTTATGATTAGGGTTAATGGGACTTCGAAGTATGCTGGAGTACGCTTGTTGTAGAGGATTTTCCAAGCAGTTCCGTTGGTGACTATCGGTCCAGTATGGATAAGGCTTGAGTTCGTGAATGTGCAGGAGCCGTCGGTTAGGCTAATTCTGAACTCATAGGTGAAGCTGTCGCTTGTGCTTAAGACATGGTCATAGTAATAGGTTACCGTGCCGCTTGGGTTATTGGTTAGACCTGTTTGAACTCTTATCTGCCATGCGTTGCTTACATCTGGCGGTGTGCTGACTACAGCGCTTATCGTTATTTGGCAGTCGTAGTTTTCTACTATTCGAGGCGTTGTAAACTTCTTTATGTAGGGTTTGCCGTTCCCTG
Source organism: uncultured Candidatus Bathyarchaeia archaeon (assembly GCA_964410135.1). GTDB lineage: Archaea > Thermoproteota > Bathyarchaeia > RBG-16-48-13 > CAYPFQ01 > CAYPFQ01. Next base: position 2,409 of record CAYPFQ010000004.1, on the reverse strand, counting down.
AGTAAGGATAGCTTGTTTCGGCTGAGCTGCCACTAGGAGAGCACGTATCTATTAGTACTGCATAAAGCTTTGTGTTTGGCGCAGCGGTTTTCTGAGTTCGAGTGTTTTTAATCGTTCCTGTTACAGTAATCTCGTTTATATCTCCAGTCCACTGAAGAGTGGCATCATTAGTCTCAACATAGAAGGAACTTTGGAAAAAACCAGCTTCAAGTCCATTCTCAAATGTTACTTGGCATAGATATTGTCCTAGTGGAGCAGAAGTGCCTAAAGTGAAGTCATACCAAATTGTTCCAAATCCAGAGCCAGTCTTATCTAAAATGAGAAGATTAGTAGGATCAAATACCTTCACCTGATAGTTTCCATTACCGTTTAGGTTGACTCTGAGTTGCACCCGTTCTCCACGCGTGAAATAATTATTAACTAAGGATTTGTCTCCGAGCAGTGGCTCAACGTTTGTTACATAGTTTGGCGATAGGCAAACAATTCTATATGTTCCGAAACCATGCGCGCTGATCACGTTGTTCGAAAGAAAGATGGAGTTTCTTGTAGCATTCCATGAGCTAGATGTGCATGCCGTCGTTATTTCGGCGCTGTTAGGACCTAAAACTGTTGACAGCGAATAATCTTTTGGTAGAAGGCAGTATGTCCTATAGTTAGAATATGTGTTGCCAATGGGCACGCGGGTAGGCACATCGATGGTTTGAGTGACTCTGGATCCATTTGTCACACTGAAACTGTGTGTTGGTATAGCTACTGAACTTTTCAATGTGCCTGAAATATTAACTGTAAAATCGCAGCCTCGTAATGTAATTGCTCCTCCATTGTAATCAACGGATGCTACAACCCCTCCAGTAAGGTCGTAAATTTTGTCGTAAATCGCATAAGCCTTATTAAAGGTAATTTTAAGGATTAGATTGTCGACTCGAAAGTCACTAGTAGTGTAGGCGTTTTGGGCGAATTCGAACTTGATTTGACACGTATTACCTAAGATGAACGTCTTTCTTGAAGTTAAATCCCATGCGCATGTGTGGCATCCGCTTTCCGACCCAGCACTATCACCATGAAAACTGTTTGTGACAGCGCCTCCGCCATCTACCCAAATTAATGATTCGTGATTGCCACATGCGGTGCTACCACTATAAAGCCTAATGCAAAGCCAATCGATGTAGCACGAGTCGAAATCATAATAAGGTTCTCTTGGTGAGGAAGCATAAAGCTCGAGTTTAACATCCCCTGCAGCATTAATATAGTCTAATGGATTCAGCTGTGTCGCTGTGTATGTTGTGTCAGAGATGCCAATGATACTCGAAAACACTGTATAAGTTCCTGTGGTAGCCTTAAAGATCACTACTCTTGAGGTAGACGGATCACTTGTCCAGCGTAATCGAATGATTATATCCATCTGTTGTAAAGTGCTTTTATCGATGGATCCTATGTTAAAATTGAAATCGACTTGGAGCTCAAAAGGCGACTCGCGAAATGGGGTAACTCGTTTGATCACGAGATAAACGTTATCCGCAGCACGGACGCTAGTTTGGTCTCCTTCTAGGATTAAACCCCTCAATAGATTAAGACTGTTACACGGCAAATCTATCTGCTGAATGCCTCCAGCCGACGCTCTATTGCAATCCCAATTTAACAAAATGGAGGATACCGTACTGGGGTCACATCCACCTATCGCGTAGGATTTGTATGCGTACTCATTGTAAGAAAAAGGGTCGGTTGAGCAGAATCTGAGGTAGCCCTGAGCGCCAATAGTGCAATGCGAGCCCACTGTCCAGCCGGATCCACCTGCAAAAGTTTCTGAAATAGGCTTCTCTATCCTAGCTGTCACGCCGGAGGCTGCAACAGAGAGAGTTCCCCCTCCTGAGTAATTCGAGGGAAATGCGCTGGCAGGCGTCCAAGAATTTTCATAGATTCCTGAATGTGGCTGTATTTGTGTAAAGTCAAGCAATTCTACGACAGAACAACCCCTCCCCACACCGGTGTAGGTACTTGGAACAGGCTCTCCCCATGTAACTGAAGCCGCAGAACTAGAAATCAAAACACAAACAAGCAAGAAAACAAGCAACACAGCTATTTTTCTAGCAACCATAAACCCTTATCGCAGAAAATTTAGAAATCCGCATTTAAGCACCCAGAAAGCTTAAATAAACCGCACAAAGCCAAAATCTCAGTCGAGATGAACTAATCAATGCCCAGAATATTCACCTACCGAGGCCACACACTCGAAGAACTGCAAAAAATGTCAATGGACGAAGTCATCCGCATCCTCCCATCCAGACAACGCCGCTCCCTGCTCAGAGGACTAACCCCGGAACAAAAAACCCTACTAGAAAAACTCAGAGAAGCCAAAACCCTTCAAAAAGAAACAAACCAAAAAATCATCGTAAAAACCCACTGCCGCGA
>CAYPFQ010000003.1:51572-53970 GCA_964410135.1 uncultured Candidatus Bathyarchaeia archaeon | reverse complement strand
GATTAGCTCATTGGCGTGGGTAGTTCACAAACATCTCTCTAAATTTTCAGAAGTAATTTCTAAATTTACTTTTATAAAGGCGGCATAGTCGCTCTCTGTTTTTCACGCGGCAGCTTTGTCCATTTTAAAAATTCTTGGCTGGGCGGTTCTGTTTCGTATAGTTCTCTACGTTTGAATTCGAGTAGATTGTTTTGTTGGCCAGCATATTCAGCTGCTGTGAAAACTTTGTGTCCAGCTTTTCTAGCTGCATCAAAAACTGGTTTCGAAAATTCTTCCCAGCCTTCAGCCCGAAGTAGATGGTGATCTAGAATCATCAGAGGGACTTTTCCAGTTATTTTAACGAGGTTTTCTAAACTCTGATGCATCTTCTCTTCACTAACCCTGAAACCCATAAGGTATAGAGGTGGCCCGCCCATAGCGATCGTTCCACAAGCTTCTCGCAGAATTAACTTAAGGGTTTCATTGAAAATCGGGCCTTGGACATCCGGAGCATACATCAAATTCTCATCATCATGTTCAATCGTTAGCATGAGTACCCAGCCTAAAGCCGTATCCTCTTCTCCGTGAAAAACGGGATTAGAAAATTTTAGCTTAGTCTCGCCAAATTCAAAGGTCTTACCATCAGCCACTTCAATTCTTTTCGCGATTTTCTCAGCAAATTTATGAAAAATCCAGCCACGCCGCCTCTGACTAAAATTAATTGACCGCCGAATATCTTTAGCCAAAAGAATCTTATCTTGGTAAATCTGCTGCGCCGCATCCACGCTGCTTCCAGTCCAGACTGTATCCACATAGTTAGGAGTGTGATGGTCATAGTGCCAATGCGAAATTGTCACCACCTCAGCCTTATCCGCTGCCTCGGCCACACGTTTTCTACATTCATCACGCGCCCTGTACTCTTTGGGATGGGGCAAAAGCCTGAACCGCTGACCCAGGGAGACGCCTGCATCAACCAATATTTTCACATTAGGCGTTTCAACATAGGTGCACATCGACCTCACTCCAAAGCTCTCAAAAGCCAGCGGGGTAACAGCGATCTTCAAGGAACGCAAAAAACCTCCTATTCTTGACTGAACGCTATAGCATATGAAGTAATCTAAGCAAAGTTTCACTTGATTTCCATAGGTTTTTCATATCTCGGTTGCATGATCTTAGTTTTAGCAAGTTTCTTGAACATTTCACTATGTTCGGTATGTACTGGTATTACAGCCTTAGGCTTAGTCTTTCCAATTAGCCATTTCAAGTCAGCCATAGAACAGTGACCAGAAGCATGTGCTTGGTGAAATCTTAGCTTGAAATGTTTCAGCCATTTCAGCATAACCTTTGATTCTATCTGGTCCATACCACCCTCTGAGAATGGCTCGGACATGGAATGAATGAATTCTCCACCTCGTGGTTTTATATCAACAAGCTCAGCAAAATTGTAAAGATCCAAGTTCAGCAAGCAGTTACCGCAGTTCTCACGTATGTGTTGAAAACCCACCGAATTCTCAAGGTATGGTCTTTCCCAAACATAGTAGTCCTTATCCACATATCCACCAGTCTGCTTTCTTCTAGCATAAATAACGATGTTTTCATCTCTCAAAGGATTCGGCAGCTTCAATATCTCATCATCCTTCAGTTTGTACAGCAAGTGAGCGGACTTCATCGAAACGACAAACTTTCTCCCATTATCCTTAGCCACATTGTAAAAGGTTTTTATCCTATCCACATCACGACCATAGAAAGTTGCTATGACAAGCCTATTGGTTTTTGACACTATTCGGTTCGAAAGTTTTCTTACTCCTTCCTCGCTGAGATTTTCTCCTTTCTCTTTTCTCCCTAGTCTCGTACCTTCAATTATCAGTGCAACAGGATCGCGTTCGCTAGCCTTTCCAACAAATTCATCGGTCATAAAACTGGCTGGACCATGCCTTCTCAAATCACCTGTATAGACTATTGTGCCAGTAGATGTGTGAATGAGAAAGCCGTAAGCGCCGGGAACAGAATGGTCTACGTGAACCGGCTCAACAACGATATCGCCAACACTGATCTTTTTTCCCGTTCGGAATGTCTTGTAATTATGTTTGCCGAGAGCTTCTTGTTCCCTTTCCCCAGGTTGCAGCGATTCGATTATTCTCAGAGTACATTCTCCGACATAGATCGGTATGGCTTCGTCTATGTACTGTAAATGCGAACAATGGTCCATATGGGCATGGGACAGAAATATTGCATCAAACCTAGGCTCTTCATATTTAAGGTCAGAGAACCTCAACATCTCTTCTGAATAGAGACCTTTTATCCTTGGAAGTATGCCGAGTTCCAAATCATCAGCAGCGCCAGCCACTTTTCTAGCAGTCAAGAATCCAGTGTAATACTCCTGACCCTTTGCAAAGGATAAACCAAAATCAAAAAATAT
>CAYPFQ010000003.1:48744-51472 GCA_964410135.1 uncultured Candidatus Bathyarchaeia archaeon | reverse complement strand
ATCCAGTGTAATACTCCTGACCCTTTGCAAAGGATAAACCAAAATCAAAAAATATCCGTGTCTTTCCATCTTCTACAAGAACCTTATTTCCACCAATTTCATTGACTCCACCGAAGAACGTGAGTTTAACCATGCAATGACCTCGTTTTCTGATTTCCCATTTTACCATTGTTAAACTAATGATTTAGAAATTTCATTTTTTATATTGTCAATTATTTGATGCATCAAAATTAAAATATCTATCAACCGTCTTTTGATATGTATAATGTGGAGGATTTTCCATGGTTGAAAGGGCATCATCTGGAGTAGAGGATTTAGATGCGGTAATTGAAGGAGGCTTCCCGAGAGGCAGCTTGATCCTTCTAGCGGGGAACCCTGGCACTGGGAAAACCGTGTTCTCAACCCAGTTTCTAGTTAGAGGCGCCGAGTCTGGGGAGCCCGGCGTCTACGTGTCCTTCGCTGAGAGCAAGGATGTTCTTATCGAAAACGTTTCTAGGCATCTGGGCGTGGATCTCAAGCGTCTGGAGAGCCAGAGTAAGCTTAAAGTTCTAGATATGGTGGCTATGAAGGAGCTGGGCATATCAGCAGCCTTGGAAGCGATCTTGAGGGAGGTTGAAGCCGTCAAGGCGAAGAGGCTTGTGATAGATTCGTTCTCTGCCATGGCTCAGGCCTTCAAGGAGCCTATAGATGTCAGGATCATCGTCCACACGATTCTGAGCAGACTCACCCGTAAGATGGATTGCACAACCATCATGATAGAGGAGACACCCATAGGCGGGTACGGAGTTGGTCTAGGGCTAGAGGAGTTCGTAGCGGACGGCGTAATAGTTCTCAGGGCTGGCGAGCTGGATGGACGATTGCTGAGGGACTTGGAGCTTGTGAAGCTTAGAGGCACTGAGTTGGCGGAGAGGAAGCTCGTCTTCACGCTTAAAGGGGGCTTTAGGGCTTTTTCGTCGTTTAAGCCTAAGCCTTTGAAAGAGCGTAAGAGATTTCAGCCAATCAAGGATTCTCTAACGCATTTTTCTACTGGTTGTCGAGAGTTGGATGAATTACTTGGTGGCGGATTGCCTAAAGGCGCAAGTGTGCTTTTGGAGTTGTCTGAAAAGTTGTCAACGCTTGATTACCACCTCATACTTTTACCCATCATGTTGAACTTCGGCATTCAAGGCAGGGGAGTCCTACTAATCCCCTCGACCGGTATTGGCGCTGAATTGACTAGGGAGATAGCGCTGGGGTATGGTGCAACCGAGGATGAAATAAATCGCCTCCTAAGGGTTTACGAGACCCTGACCCCCGGTAAAGACCAGAAGAAGCCTTACATAGCCGTTATAGAAGGTAAAGATGCCTCGAAGGATTATCAGGAGTACCTTAAGCTTGAATCTAAGCTCGCGCATGAAACTGGGCAGCCAGTCATGAGTGTGGCTGGCGCGGATACGCTCGTAAGGCGTTATGATGAAAAAGGTGCCGAGAGCCTATACGGCGAAGAGTCGACTAAGATTAGGCAACGAAAATCTTTAGGCATCGCCATAGTCAAACCGGGCTACGAGCAATTAGCCCAGAAGCTCAGCTCCATGGTTGAGACCCATTTAAGGCTCCTTAGGGAGCATGGTTGCCTTCTAATCTATGGCATAAAGCCTAGAACAAGCTTGTATGCGGTTGAGATGGACATATCGAAGGGCTATCCTCTGCCTAGGCTCACGCCTATAGTTTGATGGAAAAGAAAGGTTTTTATAACGTAGCCCAGTCAGCCAATCCTACTCCTTACGCCCATAGTCTCATGGAGGAGAAAGGTTTGAGAGAGAAGTCAGCGCGTGCATGGGTGGAGGATTCCCATAAAGTGTCTGAGAGTTTTGGCTCGGCTGTCCTAGAGGCGGTTGACGAGGGGTTACGCGTATTTGGCAAAAGCGTTAGGCATGTGATCTACTATCATATTGAAGCGAGACATCATGTCAAGCGTGAGGAAATCCCTGAGAAGCTTGAAGCCTTTCATAAAGCCTTAGAGGACTTGTATGGTGCTGGAGCAGGGGTTGTTGAGAAGCAGATCGCTGAGGCCCTTCATAGCAGACTCGGCCTGAGCTTTGTGAAGCATAAAAACTGGACATTGGTTGACTACGTTAACAATGCAAAGAGGGCTAAGTGGACTTCAAATATGCCTGATACATTGCTTGAGCGCTATAGAGTGAGATGAGGGCTGAGTCGAAGAGCTGTTTCAGGCAGGTTTGAATCCGGATAAATGTGGGCGCCTCAAGTAGTGGTTCGTACTCAGTTCTATGATGGTGCGGCCACCGGGATTTGAACCCGGGCTAAAGGCTTGGGAAGCATTCGGCGGATGCCCAGCGATCCGTCTCCGTCCTAACCAGGCTAGACTACGGCCGCAACTAAACCAAGAAAAGTTGCTGGAATTAGAAATAGGTTATGGTGAAAAACTTTCAGATGAGGGTTGTTACTGCTTTTGATCCGTGGGGAAGCCCTCTTTGCACCTGTCCGAAAAAGTATACTTTGTCAGCCTATACTGGGTGTGAGTACGCATGTAGGTATTGTTATATTTCTGCATATATTCCCGACGCATTTCATTGTCGAGCGAAGAAGAATTTTATTGCGAAGCTTACTCGTGACCTGCAGCATGTTGATCCGAGGTTTCATATTTCAATGAGTAACAGTTCTGAACCCTACTCCCCGCTTGAGGAGAAGCTTCAGTTAACTAGGCAGGCGCTTCAGGTATTGTTAG
>CAYPFQ010000003.1:21715-48644 GCA_964410135.1 uncultured Candidatus Bathyarchaeia archaeon | reverse complement strand
TCCCCGCTTGAGGAGAAGCTTCAGTTAACTAGGCAGGCGCTTCAGGTATTGTTAGGTGGGGGGTTTAAGGTACAAATTATAACGAAGTCGGATCTGGTGCTTCGAGATTTGGATTTGATTCGGAGGGGAAATTGCAGTGTTAGCATGAGTATAACTCCGTTAGATGAGGCTTTGGCTGGTAAGCTTGAGCCTAACGCTCCCTCTCCGAGGAGGAGGTTGAAAGCTATTCGAAGGCTTGTCGAGGAGGGAGTTCCTTGCACAGTTCGAGTGGACCCAATAATTCCGGGGGTAAACGACCATAAGTTAGAGAAATTTATAGAATTGATTTCTGAGCTGGGTGTTGGTCACATTGTCGCCTCGACATATAAGGAAGGGCGATAGTTTCAATCGGGTTGTAAGGGCATTTCCGGAGCTTAAAGGGCATCTAACCCGTCTTTATTGGGTTGAAGGAGAACGCATAGGAAGAGCACGGTATCTCCCCAAGAGAAATAGAGAGGAGGTTCTTGGCGATTTGAAGAGGGCTGTTGAGAAATGTGGGATTACCTACGCCACTTGTCGTGAAGGACTGTCTAAATTGCAAAGTGCGGCTACTTGTGATGGGGCTCATCTGATTCCGGCTAGGCGCAGATCATCGAGACTGCTATAGAAGAGACTTGTAGAGATGGATCATCTGGCTTCCGGTTTTTTCAAGCGAGTAGCTTTCTGCCATTCTCCTTGATTCTCTGCCCATTTTTCTTTCAAGCCTATCATTCTGTAGAATTTGCAGTGCCTTATCAGCGAAATCCTCGGCGTTATCTGCAATGAAGCCATTCCGCCCACTTCTGACAAATTCGCTTATGCTCGAGCGGGAGGCTATTAATGGTTTTCCAGTGGCTAAAGCCTCTAAGATTGTTAGTGGCTGGTTATCTGTGTGGGAGAGTGTGACGAAGAGATTGCATGCTGCATAGGCATTTGGCAGAAGACTGTCGGGAACGAAGCCCGTGAATACTATGTTGCCAGTGAGCCCCATCCTGTTGACAAGTGAGAGAAGCTCATCCTTAGCAGGGCCGCTTCCAGCAATCACCAGCTTTACATGCTTGTTTCTTCTCAATATCAGAGGCATTGCTTTGATAATGGGCTCTATGTTTTTCTCAAGTCCAATTCTTCCAAGATACAGAATTATCTTACTATCCCTATCGAGTCCGTAAGCCTTTCTGAAGGGCGCCCCATCCGTTTTGTAGCTGAATTTTTCTGCGTCAACCCCGTTGCTTATAAAAACCACATTTTCGAATCCCTTGTCGTTTAGTAACCGCGTAATAGATAGTGAGGGACATGTAACAACATCGCACCGCGAATAATACCACCTCAAAAATTTCCAGCTGTATATTTTTAGAAATCTACCAGCGCATTTCTCAAGCCCTTTTCCAACTAGGTAATGCAAGTACTCGGGCAGAATGGTGTGAAAAGTCCCTACTAATGGGAGTCGAAGTTTCCTGTGAGCGTAGAGGGCATTTAACCCCATCGAAAACGGTCCGTGGCTATGGAGAATGTCAAGCTCGCATTTCTTAACAAGTTTTTCAGTCCTACTGAATCTTGGGCGGGCGACACGGTATTCCGGGTAAAGGGGCAGGGGGATTGATTTGAATCGATAGAGTACGACGGATCCTTCTTTACGGATACCGGATTCCTCTCCAGCTGTGAATATGGATAGCTGACAGCCTTTCCGCGTGAGCGTTTCAGTTAGGTTTGATATTGCTGTGACCACGCCGTTCGTCTGCGGTTTATATGTTTCTGTGAATACGCCCACATGCAGCCCTTTCGAATGCTCCATCCAGTTTCACTACCCTTTCGAAATCCTTATAGACAAATCTGGTTAGAGTTAGGTTTACTTTTATAAATTGGGGCATTATTGTGCCAGAGAAATTGCAATGCCCATGCGGCCGCATAATTGACAGTGCAAATGACTATGATGCCATCTATTTGATGCATGGACTCAGAGAGGTGGTAATTCTCTGCCCTAACCACAACTGCCACCTAAGAGAGCTGGGGTACGTGAAATTTGAAATTGATGAGGATGAAGCTAGGGTGAAGGAAGCTGCCTTTTATTCGCCATACATAACTTGGAACATAAATCAGCTTGGTAGTGAAAAAGCTGTTGAAAACCTAAAGACACACCTGCAAGAGTTGGTTTCAAAAGTTATTGACTGGCGAAAAATAGCTAATAAGACATCGGAGAAAAGAGTCTAGCTTTTTTATTCGAGGAAGGATTGGGCGCTTGGCGGCTCAGGGCTTAATCCTTTTCGCTTCCTAGTTTCTTGGATCACTTGCATCTGCAGACTTGCAGGAATATACTCCCAGTGATCGAAGGTGGTTTGCCAGAAAGCACGCCCGCCGCTGGCGCTTCTCATAACCTCAGAGAGATCGAAACTTTCCGCAGCCGGAATCTCGCCTACGATGCTTGTTAAATATTCACGCTGGTCAATTGAGATGATCTTGCCGCGTTTTTGGGAGATGATACGCGTCACAGCGCCCACCAAGTCAGGTGGAATGGTGACCACAATCTTGTAGATAGGTTCCATTAGGGCTGGGTCTGCTGAGAGAATTCCTGCGAAAATTCCATGCCTAGTAGCGGGAATCATCTGGGCGGGACCGAAGTGCGCGGGGTCTGTGTGAATTGAGGCGTCCTCAATGAATACCTTGACTCCCCGCATCTGCTCTCGGGCTAGGGGACCCTCATGCATCGAGTCCATAAACCCGATGTAGATGGAGCCTTTCACCTGTTCGAGGCGTTGAACTCCCTTTGTAACGTCGATGAGCATATTTCCATGTTCTTCAATGGCCCATACGCTTTTGGCAGCGTCAGCATCCCAACCTTGGTCTCTCAGAATTTTTGCCAGAGCCTTCTTGTCAAGGTTCTCTGAAATTTCGCCTTTTCTAACCATGCCAATGAGGAGTGGCTCAAGCGGTTGGACCTTGACTTGAAGCTTATTATGCCTGTTGGGTGATCTGACTTCAAATGGCCCAGCTTCTCCTCGAATGCTCTCTCGATAGATGACAATCGGCTTAGAGGTAGTTATCTCTATGTCAGCTTTTTGAATCCATGTAGTGGCAATTTCAAGGTGGAGAGTGCCCATTCCGGATATGAGATACTCACCTGTTTCCTCGTTGATCGTTGTCACTAGAGTGGGGTCTTCAATGGACAGTTTGTGTAAAAAGTCTACCAGCTTAGGTAGGTCTCGGCTATGTTTCGGTTCTATCGCCATGGTTACAACTGGCTCTGAGACATAGTGAATCGCTTCGAATGGCACTAGATCTTTACTGGTTGCTAGAGTTTCGCCAGCCCTAGCCTGTTGCAATCCTAGTAAGGCGGGGATGTTTCCAGCTGGAAGGGAACCGACAATTTCACGGTATGCTCCCATGTAGATGCAGACTTGTTGTATACGAGAGTCGGTCTTTGCATTAATCAAATAGATTGGAGCACCCTCATTGACTGTTCCAGAAAATAGCCTTCCTGTTGCCACCACCCCTGCTTGAGGATCAACTTTAACATCATTTATGCACATGACTACTGGCCCATTATCGTCGCATGCGACCATGGCTTTACCAATCTCGCTGTTGACGTCGCCCCTCCAAATTTTGGGGACTCTATATTGCTGCGCGACATGGGGTGGGGGCATATGGTCTGTAACCATGTTAAGTATGGCTTCATGAAGTGGCGCGATTTTTGTAAGCTCTTCAACCCGTCCTTCGTTATAGGCGGAAACCACATCTGAGAATTTAATCCCCTTTTGCTGGGCTATATCTGAAGTGAACCCCCAGCGATCCTTAGCTGAGCCGAATGCAACGGTACCCGCAGCTGGATTAACTTTCCATTTCTCCTTGAATTCAGACTCAGCATACATCTCAATTAGCTTGTTAAATTGGGTGATAATTTTTGCCAACTTGTTTTGAAGCTGTTCAGAGTTGAGTCTCAACTCCTTTATCAGCCGGTCAATTTTATTTACATAAAGAACTGGCCTAACTCTCTCCTCAAGAGCCTGCCTAGTCACAGTTTCAGTTTGAACCATAACTTCTTCAACAGCATCCACTACCACAACCGCCCCATCTATCGCCCGCAATGATCGAGTAACCCTGCCAGTAAAGTCGATGTGCCCCGGCGTATCGATCAGGTTGATGACGAAGGGGTTACCGCCACGCTCGTGGTAAAGGCTGATGTTGGCGGCTTTGATGGTCATCTGGCGTTTCTGTTCTTCTTCTAAGTAGTCTAAAGCCAAGGCTTCCCCAGCCACAGAAGGCGAGAGAACCCCGGCTGCTGCCAGTAGAGAATCGGTCATTGTTGTTTTCCCGTGGTCAACGTGAGCAATGATACCGATGTTTCGTATTTGATCCTTGTTTCGAACTATTTTCATGATTTCTGCTGTTGACTTGAATTTTGGCATATTTTTCGATACCTCAAATGTTGGGCTGAGAAGTATGTGCAAGGGTAAAATATTAATGTTTATTCGATTATCGCATGTCTAGCACGCATTTTTTCTTCGGTTTCTCCAAGTCTGACCATAAGCTCAACGATAAGGCTGTCTAAGAATATGACTGCCGAAGCCTCAAACAGTGTACCAAGAGGAGCCATAGGCTCGTGTACACCTAAAATCTGACGTGAGAAATAGTCTTTCTCCTTTTCAGTCACTACTCTCCCAGGAATAGCCACCATATAATCCGCGAGCTTACCAAGCGGTGAGTCAGGATGACTGGTTATAGCTATAATTTTTGCACCGACTTTTTTAGCTATTTGAGCAGCATCGACAGCGAAGGTAGTGCCCCCGGATCCAGAGATCGCAAAGAGAATGTCGTCAGCGTTAAGAGTAGGAGTGATGGTCTCCCCGACCACATGGACAGTAAAGCCCAGATGCATCAGCCGCATAGCGAAAGCTCTGCCTACAAGTCCGCTGCGGCCTACACCAATAACCATAATTTTCTTTTTCTGTTCCTTGGCACTAAGTAGAACTTCGATTACTTTTTCAACTTGCTCTTTGGAAATGCCTCCTATCGCTCTCTTGATTCCTTTAATGAGTTCCTCTGCTGCTGCTTTTACCACTCGAACCAAAACTGAACCCCAGATGACATCAAAAATTAATAGTGCGATGAGTTTTTAGGCGTTATCACATTGCACTTACCCGATACGGGCTTGCCTTGGACGTTTTTCAGTCGGGCGGTAGGGTGCATCGAGAGTGTTTACTATTCTGTCGGCTTTTACTCTGCCCACTCCACTAACCAATGCAAGCTCAGAAATCGAGGCGGCGAAAACGCGTCGAACAGAGCCGAATCGTCTCAAGATCCTATCTGCCAACACCATCCCCACACCAGGCAGGTTAGACACTAAGCTGAGTTGCTGCGATTGAACAGACGTTACCTTCCGCTTTCTTTGGAATAGAGGAGCCCTAGGTCTTGCGAAACCTCCGTGCTTTGCTATGGTGAAGATAAACTCAGCTGTTTGTTGAGGATCTGTTGTGAAAAATACATGTAGGTTGTATCCAAATGCCAGGGTGGCTAGGGCTCCCCAGACAGCTCTGGGCCTAGCTGACTGTTCAAGTAAGGTTTGCATCTCTCCCTCTACAATTAAAACTGGAAGTTTGTATGAACTAGTCAATTGATAGGCTTGGTTAAACAGTCGTCCGGAAAATAGGGAACTAAGAAAATCATGCGTCTCCTTCCTTTCGATGGCGCATTCAGATGAGATGATATAGTCTCCAACATCAAGTAAGCGGCGCTCAATGCGTACATTCAACTTTTGTAGGAGATCAGGAACCCCTGAAGCCCTCTCCCGCTCATCCACTACTATTCGTAATTGGGCTGACAAATACAATTCCTCTAGATATGCGTAATGGAGAGAAAGTGTACTTAAACATCTTTGAGTTGGGTTATTTGATGACCAAGACGGAGCACTCAGCCCAGCGTATAACTTGCTCAGCGGTACTTCCTAGAATCACTCGTTTCGCGCCCGTCAGCCCACGGGTTCCCATAACTATTAGGTCAACCCCTCTCCGTTCAGCCTCTTCGACTATGACCTCTGAAGGTAAGCCGTTTCGAAGAATAGTTCCAATCTTAACATTCGCCTCACCCGCCATCTCAGTTACATCTTTCAGATACTGTTCGCCGAGCCGCTTTAACTGCGCTAACACCTGGCTTGAGCCTTCATATGCCTTCACTACTCGCATATCAACAACATGAAGTGCTATCAGTTTAGAATTGAACTTGGCAGCCAGATCAATTGCGTGCTTGGCTGCACGCATAGAATTTTCTGAACCGTCTATCGGAACTAAGAGCAGATTGTACAACTGGCTTCGATTCTCCTGTTATTGTAGTAAAAATGGTTTCTGCTATTAGCGATATAAACTATAGCCCAGGGATAGGTATTACTGTCGTTGGAATTGTCCAGAAGAAGTGGACGTAAACAGCGAATGAGATAGCTGCTACTGTTATTATGAGCGAAATATAGTCCATAGGTCTAAGCCTTGGGACATAGAGGCTTGTACGGTACTTTGTGGCCCCCCAACTTCTAGCTTCCATCGCCTCAGCCATCTCGATGCTCCTGCGGATTGAGTTTACGAGAAGTGGAATTAGGACCGGTATGAAGTTTTTAACGCGCTTGATGAAGTTGCCCTTTTCCATCTCCAGCCCCCTAGAACGTTGTGCGTCGATTATGGTTAGAGCCTCTATGGCCAGCACGGGAACATATCTGACAGCTGTAGTGAACATGAAACAATATTCGTAGGGTACCCCCATTTTCTCTAGGGCTACTTCTAAATCATCTGGTCTAGTTGTGAGGAAGAATACTGAGAATGCGGATATTAGTATTAGAAAGCGGATTACCATCGCAAGCGAATATGTCACCTGAGAGCCAGTTAAGACATTTATTACAAATATCATGGTGGCGAAGAAGGCTCCTCCCCTTAATGTCTGCAACCATTCACGATGAACCCGTGCAATCACGACCAGCGGAACCTGAGCTAGAAGTATCACGATTAAGGGCAGGAGCTCCACGTATAGAAAGGCTACGAAGAACGCACAGGAAATCAGAAGCTTAACTCGCGAGTCCAAACGATGAATTGGGGTTAAAGCACGTTTGAATCTAAATCCCTGGAAGAATTTCACCCAGAAGCCCCCAGTAATCGTTCAACCAACAGATCCCTAGCCTCGTTGACGCCGATAATGCCAGTGGGCATTCCCAAGTCAGATAGTTTTATGAAAACTTGAGTTACCTGAGGCGGGATTAGAGCTGCTTTCAATATCTGCTTGTGGTTAGTTAGCACTGTCCATGCTGGTCCATCCATCACAATCCGACCGCGGGACATCACGATTACCCTGGGACTACAGTCGGCTACAAATTCTATGTCATGAGTGATAATGATCACAGCCTTCTCTTTGGCAATAAGTTGTGCGATAAAATGGCGAAGCTTTTCTTTCTGAGCGTAGTCCTGCCCTATTGTCGGCTCATCTATTATCAATACTTCCGGATCCCAGGCTAGTACTGAAGCTAATGCCAGCCGTTTCTTTTCTCCTCCGCTGAGCACAAACGGAGATGATTTTTCATACTTAGTTAAACCTAAGAGAGCTAGAGCCCACTTGACCCTCTCTTTGATGGCTTCCCGCGGAAAGCCAAAGTTCCGAAGACCAAACGCTATCTCTTCCTTAACCGTCTCGCAGAAGAATTGATGATCTGGATTTTGAAATACAAGACCTACCTTTCGTGAAAGTTCTGCGACGCTTGCCTTTCGGGTGTCAATTCCATTAACAAAAACTTTGCCCCGACTGGGTTTGAGAAGTCCATTAAAATGTTTGGCGAGCGTTGTTTTGCCAGCGCCATTTTCACCCATAATTGCTACAAATTCACCTTTACCAATCTTAGTCGATACTCCTCTAAGCGCCTCAACCCCAGTTGGGTAGGTGAAATGAAGCCCGCTAACTTCGATCATCGCTCTAGAATCCGCCTTATTATCTGGGCAGTTTCATCAGCAGTAAGGGGCACTTGCTCCAATTTTACCCGCTCCTCTTTCAATGCTTCAGAAAGTTTCACCACTTTAGGAATGCAAACTCCAAGCCTCCCAGCTTTATCTGACCGTAATATCTCGCGTGGAGTTCCATCAAGCTTAATTTGTCCCTTATCCATGACTACAATTCGATTCGAATACGGAGCGGTTAGGTCTAGTCTGTGTTCTACGAGAATTATCGTCATCCTCAGCTCCTCGTTAAACCGCTTTACCACTTCAAAAATTGTCTTAGCAGCAACAGGATCCAGAAAAGATGTGGGCTCATCCAACACGAGGATTTCTGGCCTCATTGCCATAACCGAGGCAATAGCCACACGTTGTTGCTGTCCACCGGAAAGCTCGTAGGGAGCCATCTCCCGCAAATCGGTGATTCTAACCATATCAAGAGCCCACTCGACCCTCTCACGGATTTCTTCTCGGGGCAACCCTAAATTCTCAAGCCCAAAGGCCACATCTTTTTCCACGGATAAGGCAAATAGCTGGTTTTCTGGATTTTGAAAAACGAAACCTACACGTTGTGCTAACTCAAAGGTTGGACACTCACGCACAGAGAGCCCAGCTACAATTATATCTCCAGATAATTTCCCATAGTAGAAATTCGGGATTAGCCCATTGAAACATCGGCAGAGAGTGGTTTTACCGCATCCGCTTGGTCCGGTGAGAATTAAGAACTCTCCTTTTTCGATAGTGAGGTTTACTTTTTTTATAGAGGGTTTTATGGAACCTGGATAGGTGTATGTTAGGTTTTTGACTTCGATAAGTGGCACCCTGATTCCTTCTAACTGGCAAATGGGATGGTTTTATTCTCATTTAAAGGTAGCTACACAAAAAAAGGTAAATTATTTTTTTAGCTTACCTGAAAGAATTCTAACTGCTTTTTTGAAGGCTAGCTCTAGATCTCCTTCTCCATTCACTCCAGCCGAAGTAGCATGTCCTCCGCCCATGCCATGGACATATTCTCCAAGAGGGTTAGCTATGTCTTTTCCAAGATGGATGCCTGTATTATCGTAGAAAATTCGAGAGGCTCTTAAGCTCATCCTGATTTTTCCCCCTTCCTCGCCGCCGACAATTGCCACATGAATCCCCAGCATTAGCAACGCCCGCGCAGCTGAAGCTTGATAGGCACTGACATTTGAAGTGCCAATTAACCAGTCACCGATCTTTATGAGGTCTAATCGCCGAGCCGCTTTGAGCCGGGCTATTCTCTCAGAGGTTTCCATCGGCATCGATAACAGTGCAAGTGCTTCCTCAGCCTTAATACCCGTCTCGACTAGATCTGCAATCACTTTGAATGTCTTAGAGGTAGCGATCGTGAAATGTTTGGTGTCATAGGCTATACCCAAAAAGAGGGCTAAAGCTTCTCTCTTACTTAGTTTAACACGGGATTCTTGAAATAGGCTGTATACGATCTCACAAGTTGAGGAAGCTGTTTCATCAGCTATGCATAGATCAGCAATACGTTTTGTTTCTGGATGAGTGGCATGATGATCGATCACCACAATGGGTTTCCCGGATCTTTCAACTCGCTCTTGCCAATCGGCGAGTTGTTGCGTAGTATTTGTATCTAGAAGTACTAGCACGTCGGCTTTCTCGATGTATGGCGTTGCAATCAATCTTATAGGGAGTGTTCTTAGAATGTGCTTTGATAATTTACTAGGTCCTTGGGCAGCGGCTATCTCAACATGGATTTCAGGTCTAAGTTGATGCAATAACTGTGAAAAAGCGTACGCAGAGCCGATGGCATCAGGATCGGAATTGTGATGACATAATAATATGACATACCGCGCCCTTACTCGATTAATGAGCGCGATTAACTTTTTGATTTGCAAGCTACTGGTTCCCTCAACTTTTATCAGCGGCTTAGACGCCCAGCCGCGTTTTCAACAAGCTGTTACCACTTGTTTAAAAGTTCGGAAAGCCGATTTCTTCGGCCATTAATTTCTCCCCTTAATGGATCAGGCTTCTTCTTTTGAGCTGGGTTTAGATTCAGGTCTAAGTCGCTCTTGTAGCTTCTGCTGTAATTCCTTAAGTTTCTCACGAGCCCTTTCCTCTTGTTTAGCTAACACTGTGATTCTTGTGTTAATGAGGTCTTTCCGTTCTTTCAGTTCCTTAATTACCTCTTGTCGGTTCGATTTAACTAACAATGTGCCAATTGACTTGTAGATTACCGCGTCATCGGTAAGTTTCTCAAGTTCGCTTAGCGCTCGCTCTGTATCTGTGAGCTCCAGTTCCATCTGCTGTTTCTGGGTTATGACGACTTGTAGAGTTTGCTGTAGCTGTTGCAGCCTAGCCACCTGCTCCTGAAGTTGTGGAGATATGGATGAACTCATTTCAACCCCTCAAGTACATGATATATGTCTTGAATAGCTTGCATCCAACGGAGATAAGAGCTTATTGACGCCCTCAGGGTGGCTGTATCCGCAGCTTCGAAACGCAACATGAGGCCCCCATCTTCAGCCTTGATTTTTACCTTGGATCGTGAGGTTAGAGGTGTTCTTGTTTCTGGGTTGAGAGCTTGGAAAAAAACTTTGGACATCATATTAGACTTCAGGTTTATTTGCACTGTGGCATGGACATTAAATTTGGGTGAGGAAGATTCTGCTACGATTACTCCGCCTCTCCTTCCTTGGGTTCAACAGTTTTTGCGGCCTCTACAGGGGCAACGCCTTTTGTTGCCCGTTTAGCGATTTCTCCGAGCTTTGTGAAGGGAACGTATGCTCCGCCAGTAAACATGTAGTCGCACTTATAGCAACGCCAAACACCAACGCTAACCCGTCTCACCTTTTTAGTCCCACATTTGGGACATGGATATGTTCCTCTCAGTTTTACTTCAACCTCGGCTCGGCGTTTCCTTGGAGCAGTACCGTATCTGGCACCAAATCTAGCGGTAGGTCCTGTCTTCTTTTTTCTAGCCAATTCTATTTCTCCAGAAGTTTTCGAAGCCCCTCTGCTTTTTCCCGTGCGGTTTTGAAGGCGGCTTCAACCATGTCAAGTGAGAAGGCTCCAAGCCCGCTTTTCTGCATAGCGCACACACATCCCTCCTTATCGATGGTAATTGTTAGTTTAGCATCCATGACTTGTTCCTCCGTCAAATTTGGATCGACGAGGAGATTTTGGTTTATTTTACCCTGGGTTACAGCTATTGGGAAATTTTGGATTGGAAGTTTTATGCGACCTGGCTTAAGACGGATCTCATCGTCATCTACTTCGTATTTTGGCATTTTTGTGTTTAGGAGAGCTGCTAACGCGGCTATGGATGAGGCGTCAACTAAGTTTCCGTCATGATTTAGGATGTAGATGTCGACGAACACGACTAGGACTGTTTTGCAAGGAGTTAGGCAGAGCTTGGGCAAGTCGATTGCCTTAGATTCCCTAAGCCCCCTATCGACAACCCTTGCCAATTCGATAGCATTTTCATCGGGTGGGCCTGGCTCAAATGTTGGGGATGCAAGTGGAACTAGTTCAGTATTGACCGTTAAAATACCTTCATTTGGAGTATCTGGGAACGGTTCTCCTGGTTCGACTTTGATTCCAGCCATAACCATTGTGTTTCCGATATGGACTAGAGCTGATCCTTCAGCCTTGTCAATTACTCCAGGCTCAATTTTGATTTCCCGATAGTCAGTTAAGCCTCTACCATCAAGCCTTTTACCTCTGGCTATAAGGTCTGCAAGATTTTTTTGCTTTATTCTCGCGATGATCCCCTCGGAAGGTGTAACTGACATAGCTAGGACTCCTCTTTCTCTTCTTTTTCAGTATTGACGATTTCTTCAGCGGCTTCTTTTTCAACAGCATATTTCCTTTTTAATGCATTTCGCTGCATCTCATGGATCTTCTTACAGCCTTCAATAGCCAAGTTCAATGCCTCTTCAAACTCTTCCGGCGAAAGCATTCCATCCATTTGGAGGAGGGTTATCTCGCCAGTTCTTGGAAGTATAGCAACTGGCATATCTGCCTGCCCAAATTTGTCCTCGACATCATCAAGGTCAAGTACAATTTGACCCTCAATTTTGCCAGCGGCACATCCTACCACTAAGTCCCGCATAGGAACGCCGGCATCCGCAAGTGCAAGAGAAGCTGCTATTATGCCCGCCCCCCTAGTTCCGCCGTCAGATTGTAACACTTCGATGAAGACATCGATAGTAGTCCGTGGATAAAGTTCGGTGAAGATCGTGGGCTCTAGCGCCTCCCGGATGATTTTAGAGAGCTCTAACTCTCTTCTAGAGGGAGCGGGATTTTTCCTAGTTTCTGTTGAGAAGGGTGCCATATGGTATCGACATCGGATTACTGCCCTATCTGGTAGAGCCAGATGTTTTGGGTGGGCTTCCCTTGGCCCGTAGACGGCTGCAAGGATCTTATTTTTCCCTTGCTCAATGTACGCGGATCCCGCCGCATTTTCGAGAACGCTGACTTCAAGCTTGATTGGTCTTAATTCCCGTGGGTTTCTCCCATCAATCCGTTTACCTTTTTCATCGATTAATTTTGTTGGAGGTTGAGTTTGAACCAATTTTATTCTCTCTTTTAGATTTTGCTTCTTTTATGAGAGCATTTATGCGGTCGGTGAGCCCTAAAATATGGGCTTCTTTCTCAATTTTTTGGATAGCCTGGATTGCTATATCCTCATTTTCCGGGTTTGCGCTACTTACAAGGATCCTTCCATTCTGGCCTATCCCAATATAGCTGTTTGTTTCTCTCTTTAGCATGGTAATCATCGACCCCTGTTTGCCGATGAATCTTGGAATCTTCGCGGGAGTGACCTCGATAACTTTTCCTCGGGTTATTTTCCCAAGCCCAGCTCCTCTTGTTGTGAGGACTGGCCCTCTGGTTCTATCATAGGCTATAATCTTTGCCATTATCAGGTCCCCTATATTGTAGATCTGAGTCAGCACCTCTTTCTGGGAGCTAAATCGGCGTTCAATCGCCTCTGACACAAATAACATGGATTCATATGGAGAATTTATATCCACAATCCATCCCGAAAGAGTGATGTCAGTAACTTTTCCTATTACCAAGTCGCCTACACTCGGGATATAGCCTCCTTTAATCGCTACCACATGCACTCTTTGACTTTCAATATTGGCAAGACCAACCCGTGAAGCAAATATCTTACCCCCATCTTTGTAGGTGTTGTCTCCAGCTATGTAATCGCCTTCGGCAAGCAACTCTCCCGGGGCGACCAATTGCCTTTTTTCGAAGAGTATGGTCACTCACCACACCACATACATGTCTCGTAGAACTGAAATGTATTATACTTACTTTAATATTTTAGTTTGGATTGAGCCTTGAGTAATTTTACCAAGCCTATCCAGAAAATCCCCATGTAGTCCTGCAGGCATTTCAACTACAGCAACCCATGAGCCATCGGCCTGCCATTCTTCCTGCTTAATTACCCCAAAACCCTTTACATGACCATATGCTCTTGACGCAAATTCCGGTGGAATTTTCACGGCCACTCTGATTTGCTCGATTTTCAATGGAAGAACGGGACGGAGCGCCTGTATAACTTCTCTTGCTTGCTCTTCAGCATTTCTAAATGGATCGATTGAAATGCGAATCTGAGAGATTGCCTGCTCTACTCTGAGAGGTGGATGTGGAAGCCCTGTCCTAGGATCCAAAGCATGCCTACAGATGAATGCGATAATTTGTTTCTTTTTTTCTTCAACCAGCTCCCTGCGCTGTTCTGTCGTTAGTTGAAGCTCCCCACGTTTCATGACAGTTTCAGCTATTTGGATAGGATCGGTTGTCTTGAAGGCGATTAGCAGTTTCTCGTCAGACGCCTTCATACCCTTACTTGTCTCAGTAAAAATAGTGTTGACGACCAGAAGCTGGGACATCCCCACGGGTTTGCCGAGCTTATAGTCTAATGCCGCTTGAGGTTTCACCATGATTTCAAAACGTTCTCCGCCAACGGAAAGTCGGGCGATGGTATATTTCTCGGCCATCACCTACTTACCAGCCGGCTTCTTAATATCAGCCCGCTTAATAAATTTCTCAAGCTCATCATTAGTTAGTCTTCGGAATTTCTTTATATCAGCCGGAATAACTGCCACTCTTATCTTTGTCGGATCAATCTTTCCTTCCATCACCTTCGCTAAGCACTGAATTGCGAGTATAATTGCATCATCCAGCATGATACCATCATGATACTCAGCTTCCAGAAGATCTTTAGTTATTTCAGTTCCTGCTCCGATTACGGTTGCTTTAAACCCGAAGTAGTTTCCTCCAGGGTCTGCTTGGAAAAGACGTGAGCCTGTTTTGTCCACACCAGCAAAAATGATCGAAACCCCGAACGGACGTACCCCAGCATGTTGCGTGTAAAGTTGCATGATGTCTCCGATTCTTTTGGCAAGCACTTCCACATCAATCGGCTCATCGTACATAAGTCGGTTACTTTGTGCGTGAACTCGCGCTTGATCAATGAGTATGCGGGCATCGGAACTCAATCCCGCGATGGCCGCTCCCATATGTTCGTCTACTTGGAAAATCTTCCATGTGAAGTTAGGGTCCTGAAGTTTTGACATTGGTTTTTCTTCAGCTGCCAGAACAACTCCTTCGGGAGATATTATACCTAGAACAGTTGACCCTTTCCTAACAGTTTCCATCGCGTATTCAACTTGGAATATTCGCCCATCTGGCGAGAAGACCGTAATCGCACGGTCGTATCCTCCTGGCGCAGCAAACATTGCCATTTAGCTCACCACGCATCTAACTGAAAATCCACTATAGCTTGTTTGACTTGAGCTTAACCCGACTATTAACATTTCGGTGGATGGTTTCAGGCAAAAACTTTCGACGAACACGTCTAATTGTCCCAGATACACCTATCACAGTCATCTTAGCCTTTTTATTGGCGATATTGTGGATCGAATTCAATAACAAACGGAGAGGCTCTATCATCGTATGGGTGCACATAAGTATTCCCCGACCGCTCTGTTGATCGTACTCCAATAAATGTGGATATCGCTTAGTGGTACCGCGCTCTCCCCTAAGAGTTAAGGTGAACCTGTTAATCGCATCAATAATATCCTGTTTAGTATGCTGCGTGTCAGATTGCACTTGAAAAGCAATGTATCGTCTTCTAGCCCGCGGCTGCCCCATGGTCAGTTACCTTGGAGATTATGGTAAAATTCCAATTGACCGGCATAGTTCAATGACTTTCTCAACAGATTTTTGTCTGAGATTCAGGCGAAGCTGTATGTGAATCGGATCCTCATAACCTAGCTCTAATCTGCCACGTAAGGCAGCTTGCTTATCAAGCCGCAGGTAAAGGTTACCGTTCTCATCAACATGGCGTTCTACACTGGCGAGCAGGGCGTTTTTGCTTTCTTCACTGAGCTTGGATGCGATCGTTTCAATGAAGGCTTTGATGATTGGTTTTTTCCTGATACCGGTTTTGAAGAAGGTAATTGGATTACCGTAGTACCCTCTCAAATTGTCTTCAGTGAAGAGAATTTCATTGCAGTAGGCGATTGGACATATGCTTCTAGCTGCACACATAACCTTGTTTGGGTCTTCTGTAGCGTGGGCAAATATTTGTATTTTGATAAACGATACTGGAATCGCTGAGGACATAATCCTCACCTGGATTTCTTAACAGTCTTCTCTAAATTACCAGTAGGCTTAGTTGCTGGGGGGAGGAGCTCCTTAAGTCGGGCTACATTTTCAGGCCATTTACTACTTCTACGCTCGTCAACTGGGATTTTCAACTTTCTTGCCTGATTTACGGTGATGCCTACTTCTTTAAGTTCGTTTAAACTGAAGCCCCTGCCGAATCTAGCTTTTCCTCTTGGACGTTTAACAGAAGGTTCTAACGCCCTAAACATGTTGATGCGCCCTCGTTCGATACTGTAGAAAAGCCGCTTAAAATTTTACTCATTTAGATTTCACGAGATTGGGGTCAACTAGGATTACTTCAAACCACTTGTAGCGTCCATCTTCCCAGATCCAATATGAATTTAAAACTTTTAGATTTGGAAATTTTCTGGCCGCCCGCTCTTCAGCGATCAGCTTCATGCTTTTTCCCAGCACATGTTTGAGGACGCCCATACGCTTTGGTCTACGGCCAGCCGACGGCCTCGTTTTCCTCGGCCCTCCTCGCCTAACACGTACACGAACCGTAACGAAGCCCCGCTTCGCCTTGTAGCCTAATGCGTGAGCCCGGTTCAACCTTGTGGGCTTTTCTATGCGAGTTATTGCAGGCTCTCTACGCCATTGGATGGCCCTTTGCCGCATTAATTCACCTATGTATGATTCTTCAGTATCGGCCCAAGCCCGGGCGTAGTACTTGTACATAGATATTTCTCATCCTTCTCAACCGCTTTGCTGAGGGGGCTCCGCGGTTAGAGTGCTATGTTAGACGTTTCAGGCTACTAATAACCTTTTCAGCAATGACGATTCCTGCTAGTTCTTGAGCTTCTTCTGTTTGAGCTCCGATATGCGGAGTGCAGACAACGTTCTCTTGTTTTACTATAGATAGATCGGTTGGAGGTTCTACATCATACACATCTAACGCTACTCCAGCCAGCTTTCCATCTTGAAGCGCCTTCAATAGAGCTTTCTCATCTACGACCGGCCCTCTCGAGGTGTTGATTAGGTAGGCACCAGTTTTCATCATTTGAACCTGCGTTTCTCCGATCATGTGCTCGGTTTGAGGAGTGAGGGGGACATGCAATGTGACAAAGTCGGATGCCCCTAGTAGCTCTTCTAAAGATGTCGATTTTGCCTCTACTTTGGCAGCCTTGACTGGGTCGACATGAGGATCACAAACGATGATGTTCATGCCCATTGCCTTGGCAATGGCTGCGACAGCACCTCCAACCCGTCCGAAGCCAACTACACCCAGAGTTTTGCCTTTGAGCATTCTGCCCATGAGCTCTTTTTTGAGCCATTTCCCATCCTTCATAGATTTGTCTGCTTTTGGAATGCCGCGGGCTAGGGACACCATTAAGCCTACTGTCAATTCGGCTACTGATGCGGTAAGGGATTCAGGGGCGTTTAGAACTTCTATCCCTCGTTGTTTTGCAGTTTCCACATCAATATTGTCGAGACCTACTCCAGCTCTTCCAACAACTTTCAGCTTGCTACCTGCTTCAATCACATCTTTTGTAATCGTTGTTCTGCTTCGCACTATTACTGCCTCGTAGTTTGCCACAGTCTGTCTTAGGGCCTCTGGCGTTATGTCAAACTTAACGTCAACTTCAAATCCAGATTCTTTGAGGAGTTTGATTCCACTTTCAGATATCGGATCACAAACAAGGATTTTTACGACCATTAATGCTACCTTCTGATAATTGCGAATTTAGAGCGACTCACCTTATCTTTTTAACGTTTTAAAACTCTCTATGCCGAAACTTGTTTAATAAAAGCCTCGAAAATACATATAATTTAATATAGGGTCATTTTGCCTTGAT
The DNA here is from genome assembly GCA_964410135.1 of uncultured Candidatus Bathyarchaeia archaeon. Classification (GTDB taxonomy): domain Archaea; phylum Thermoproteota; class Bathyarchaeia; order RBG-16-48-13; family CAYPFQ01; genus CAYPFQ01. Next base: position 31,210 of record CAYPFQ010000003.1, on the reverse strand, counting down.
GATTGGAATAGTTGGGAAGCCCAATACGGGAAAATCCACGTTCTTCAGTGCCACTACTTTGATCCCAGTCGCTATAGCCAATTATCCTTTTACCACAATTAAGCCGAATCGGGGAGTTGGCTATGTACGCACTTTCTGCGTTCACAAAGAATTTGGAGTTGAAGATACCCCTGTAAATTCAGCGTGCATTGATGGAATTAGACTGATACCAGTTGAGATGATCGACTGCGCAGGCTTGGTGCCGGGGGCATGGCAAGGACGAGGATTAGGCAATCAATTCTTGGATGAAATTAGAAAGGCAGATGCTTTAATCCATATAGTGGATGCCGCAGGGGCAACGGATGCTGAGGGGAGATTGGACAAGCCCGGCGCCAGAGATCCAGTTGAAGATGTGAAGTTCTTAGAGAATGAAATCACTATGTGGTTTGCTCAGATAATAAAAAAGGACTGGGGTAAGCTTTCCCATCTAGCTGAAAGTAGCAAAGAAAACTTAGGAATTATTCTGGAAGAACGCCTCAGCGGTTTATCAGTTAAGAGAGGACACATTGTTGAAGCCGCAAAGCAATCCGATCTGAACATTGAAAAGCCGACAGCTTGGAAAGACGATGAGCTAACTGAGTTTGCATTTAATCTATGGAGGATCTCGAAACCAATGCTGATTGCAGCGAATAAAGTTGATTTGCCGTACGCCGAAGAAAACGTAGAACGCATTAGAGCGCTGAGCTACATAGTTGTACCATGTTGCGCTGAAGCAGAGTTGGCTTTACGTAGGGCTGCTGATAAAAAAATAGTTGACTATAGACCAGGAGACTGTAGCTTCAACATACTCAGGAGAGGAGAAATAACCGCTGAACAACTGAGGGCGTTAGAGATTGTTAAAGAGAAAATTTTAACGAAATGGGGTTCAACGGGAGCCCAGGAAGCAATTAACATCGCATTCTTCAAACTACTATCGATGATCGCTGTATATCCCGTAGAAGACGTTGAAAAGTTATCGGATCACCTAGGACGAGTGCTACCTGATGTTTATCTGGTGCCATATGGAACTACTGCCAGACAACTAGCATATCTTATCCACAGCGAACTAGGAGAGAGCTTCATTTACGCTGTTGACGCCAGGTCGAAGAGACGAATTGGAGAGGACTACATGCTAAGAGATCAGGATGTGATTTCCATAGTGGCTGCAAAGAAACGAGCATAAAACTAGTCTTATCGATATCCAGCCCGCTTGAAATAGTAGCCATGTTCTTTTTTAGGTCCGAAGCTTCTGACACCTTTCTCTTTTAGCTGTTTTCTCAGTTTTTCAGCATATTTAGTTCCGATTTCTTTCCGTCTTTCCATAAAGTCGATTATCTCAACCGCCTGTTCCTCAGTATCGCACCTACGAAGAAAATCAATTACGTCTGGCGCATATCCATTAAAGTGGCTTGAGGCAGCTTTCTCACCAGCTTTTACATCTGAGCGAACTGAGCTGATGCCTACTTTTACCTCGCCTTGCTCAAGCTCGTCAGCGAGATGGGGAAACATTTTCTTGAATTGTTCTTTGGTGATCTTCATTTCTTCCAAGAATCCTCTATTGGAGGGCTCTTATTTAAGCCGCTTCAAATCTATAGCGGCTTCTGCTCCAACTCTTGTTTTTGGATAAGGAGCATATTTGGCGGTACGTCTCTGTGAACCGAAACGCCGGGACCTATTACCGAGCCCTGCCCAATTTTGATGCCTGGCATTAGGTTTACGTTGATTCCGGTTTTGACATCATCGCCCACAAAAACGCCTAGCTTTCTGAGACCGCTGTCAGCCAGTTTATCCTTAATCATCACTTTAACTGGCTTCTCGTCTAGCCGCAGGTTTGCTGTGATAGTTCCGGCTCCCAGATTACATCGGGCACCGATAATGCTGTCACCAATGTAGGATAGATGGCCGATATGAGTCCCGTCCATAATTATGCTGTTTTTAACCTCACAGCCGTTTCCAATTCTAACTTTTTTTCCGATACTTGTGTAAGGGCGAATGAAACAGTTTGGACCTATATCGCTCGCTTCATCAATAAAGACAGGGCCCTCAATGTAGGTGCCAGAGCGAATCCTTGCCTTAGCACCTAGCCCTACTGGACCGATTAAATGAGCCCCGTCCTCAACTTTACCTTCGATCTTCAGCTTAGTTCTCTGGAGGATACGCTTGTTAGCTTCGAGTAAATCCCAAGGGCGCCCTATATCCATCCATTCCCTTGAATCAATCTTAGTAGCAAAAACTGGAATTTTATCCTCTACGAGAGAACGGATTGAATCAGTTATTTCAAGCTCTTTTCGAGGAGATTCCCCCGTCTTTTTTATTTGATCGAAGATTTTACTTGTGAAAATGTAGATACCAGCATTAGCTAGTTTGCTCGGGGCCTTTGCTGAGCTTGGCTTTTCAATGATCTCGAGGATTCTGTTGCCGTTTAATTTGACTATCCCATAGTTTTCCGGTTGATCCACTGGCACTATGCCGACATTTGTGGTGGCTTTACTTTTTTGGTTACGGAGTATGGTCTTCACTGCCTTAGGTGTGATAAGTAGATCTCCATATGTAGCCAAGAAGGGTTCTTTCTTAACATAGTCTTCAGCTAGCTGTATGGCATCGGCTGTCCCTAGGGCTTCTTTTTGAACTGCGTAGCTGAGTTTTATTTCGAGTTTGGAGCCGTTTCTGAAATATTGTTTGATCTTTTCGTTTTCATAACCTACGATGATCAGCATATCTTTGATTCCGGATTCTTTCAGGCTTAGGAGGAGGTGTTCTAGGATTGGCTTGCCTGAGAGGAAAATCATATGTTTTGGTCTAGTTGAGGTTAGGGGGCGCATTCTCACGCCTTCTCCAGCCGCCAGTATGACCGCCTTCAAGCCCGAGCCTCCTTCAACGCTTTCTTTATGGTTTGAAGAGCTATTTGAAGGAGCTTTTCTGCTTCCTTTCTTGTCTTTGCTTCAACAGCCACTCTGATGACTGGCTCGGTTCCGGATGGTCGGATCACCACCCAGCCTTCAGGAAGTTCGAATCTAAGTCCGTCTACTGTCAAGATCTCATTGATTTTAGGATACATTTTTGGAGCTGCCTTTTGGATTTTCTCCATGACCTTGGGTTTTAACTCGTCTGGACAGGGGACCTTCTCTCGTAATAGTAAATAGACTGGAATTTTTGAGATGAACTGGGACAGAGTTTTGCCCTCATTTTCTAATGCCTCTAGCAGAAGCGCTGATGAAAGAATTCCGTCTGGGCATAAATGGTGCTGCGGGTGGATCCATGAGCCGACGGGTTCCCCGCCGAAGATTGCTCTATGCTCCTTAATTGCCATAGCGATGTTTACATCTCCTACTAGGGTTCTCACCACCTTTCCACCAGCCATCCCCACAGCTTCATCGATGCATCTTGACGCATCTACATGTGTGACAACAACTCCGTCGTTATACTTCCTTACCGCGTAGACGCTGTAAGCAGCAAGCAGCTGATCGAATAGCAGCATCTTTCCGTTTTCATCCACCACCGCCATCCTGTCCCCGTCCCCATCGTAGGCTATTCCGATATCCGCTTTCAATTGCTTTACAACGCTACACAGGTGAGTTAGGGTTTCGGGTTTTGGCTCAGGGCTCCTGCCTGGAAAGAAGCCGTCGGGCTGAGCGTTTATGGTAGTTACCTTACAGTTAAGCTTGCGAAAAATTGTTGGGGCAATATGGCTTGTGGCTCCACACCCACAATCTAAGACAACCCACCATTGTTTCTTCAGTTCCACTGCATCGAGCACCATTTTGACATATCGACTTGTTTCATGCGCATCAATAGCGTGTCCTAGGTTCTCCCAGGAGGCGAGATGGAATCGATTTTGCTTTATGATTTGCTCAATTTCCATTTGCTGGACGTCGCTATAGGCCATCGTATCGCTATTGAAGATCTTAACTCCATTGTATTCTGGCGGGTTGTGAGAGGCAGTTATCATGATGCCGGCAGCTGCATTAAGAGCCTCTGTCGAATATGCAAGAGTCGGAGTAGGAACTAGGCCAAGCTTTTGCACATTAGAGCTGCTTGATAGAAGTCCTGAAATTAGAGCTGCTTCGATCATAGGACTCGAAATACGGGTGTCATGCCCAACAATGACCTTACCGCTATCAATGTAAGTGGCCACAGCTGAGCCTATCCTAGCCGCGAGTATCGGGGATAGCTCTTTACCAACCACCCCTCTGATTCCTGAAGTCCCAAAAAATTGGAGTGGCATCAGGCTTCTCCTCTAACATAGATTGATGAGAGTTGATTCATTTCCCTTTGGGAAGAAATTTCATTAGCGGATCCTTATCTAAGACCTCCTTTAGTTGGATTGCGGTTAATCCGCTGATCACATCGCTATAGATGTCGCATTTTTCTTTTAGATTTAGGTCCTCTTGGCGTCTAACTATAATTTCAGCCTCATAACCCTCTGGGAGGCTTAGGTAAATGTGGAAGAAGTTTTTGACCCTGTTATTTTTAAGTTTTTTTCGCCACTCGGTTCTGAAGTTCTTGAAACCGCTTTCTTGGAGTTTATCTACCACTGCTTGAGGGCCATGGGTAAATGTGAGAATGTCTATGTCACTTTTCTTGTAGGCTGTGCCGCGCCATACGCTTCCTATGAGTTTCGGATGGAATTCTTCCAGTAAAACCATTAGTTTAAGCGCAGTGCGCCTATGCCGGACAACTGCTTCTTTCCTCTCAGAACCTTCTAGCTCATCAGCTAATTCGTCCAGTTCCATAGCGATTTCGAGGTTACTTGGCAAAATTCTTATGCCTAAGGTTTCAGCAGCCTTTTCCTTAGCTGTTTTGTATTCCTTTTCAAGTCCTTGGTAGAGTAGAAGTGCGGCTTCACGTGCAACTTTCGCTCTTAGATTCCTATTCAAAAATCGTTGTCTCCCTAGGCGTGGAATATGGCTTTAATAATTTTAAAAGCTGCGAAAAACGAAGCTTAAGCCACCGTTGCCTCTTCTCCCATACCTGGTGACGCGACAAGCCTAGATTTTCTTACACCTATATGACGTATTGGAACGATTTTCTTAGCCTCGTTATAGATGTCTGAGGCAAGTTTTCCGAGCACAAGTTCTTGAGCCAGTTGGTCGAAGTTCAGAGCTTTCGCCTTTTCATCTATGATTTTCTGCATGATCCCGCGGACAGCGGTTTCCTGTGAAGACTTGACCCGTGCAAGCGAAAATGCAACAATTGAAACCTGCAGTTTATATCCGTCTTTTGTCGTCGCAGAGAAAATGCCATCAATTCTAGTGCTACCACGCCGCACTAGGCTTCTGAGATAGTCACGCGCATATTCGTGTCCTTTGAATATGGTTGATGCAGTTGTGCCATCGATGCCCGTTACTTGGAATGAGAGTTTGAGATATTGATGTGAAAAATCGCCAGTTATCTCATAGAGAGTTGTTTCAATAGCCCTACCAACAAGAGTCTTCGGATCCCCGCTTGGCGTGCCCCCGATTTCTTTCCCCCCAAAATAAGGTGGGGAAACAATACTATACCATGCTTTGGCTCGCCATCGATCTCTAACCCTGCGAGCTGCTTTTGACAAACATAACCCTCCAATAGACTTGGAAAAGATGGCAGAGTTTAATTTAAAGTTTTATCGCTTAAGCGGCCAAGTTAGAGTTCTAGGAAGCTTATACTTCCCAAAGCGGTCTCTCACCGCCTTCGGCCACTTATCAACATCAAACCCATGCTCAGCGAGGAATGCGGCAACCCATCTTGAGATGCCCATGCCAGTGCACCCAGACCAGAGGTCTTTGCTCTTAACCTCTCTGATTTTGAAGGCGTCGATGAATTTTGTCTTATGCACGAAGCAGGCAGTTACCTCAAGCCATTCAACAGTTTCTCTAGGTCCACGGTAGGGCAAATATATTTCTACATCGTAGGCGGGAACATTGCGACTGTCTCTAATGTCAATTTGGGCTTCACCTGCACGTGCAAAGAATGGGATGCCTGGTACAATTCGCCATTCTAGATCCAAGGTCTTGCCAGCAGTTCTCACAGTTTCGTTGAGGATGTTGTCCCTGATTTCGACTACATCGTCTGGGCGACCATAGTAGACTAATTCAATCCGCCTGAATTCTTGAAGCCGCACTAAGCCTTCTACGCCACCGCCTTCCCAGCGATACGTCCAACCAGACCTGTCATAGAATTTGAATGGCAGATCTTCTACATTCAACACTTCGTGGAAAAAGAAGTGCCAGAATGGTTCACATTGAGCTGGAGCCAACACGTACTCCGGATCCCTGATCACTTGTTTTAGCTCCTCTTTTGGCACCTCTTTGGTGACCTTGAATTGCTCTTTGAATTTCGCGAAGGCTTCGGGATCTCTCGGCGGTGGACACACATAGTACATGCCTTCAGGTATGCCGTCCAAATAGCCAGGCATATGCTTCATCACCTCTAACGGGATTAGTTTGGGAAGCATGAAGGGCTCAAATTCTAATTTCTTTACAACCTCATCAAGTAGAATGCTCTCTATAGCCTCGAGAAGCCGCGTGTAGGGAGGCGTGTATATCCACTGCCCTCTCCCCGGAAACTCCTTAATCCAACCAATCTGTGCAGCGACCTTCATCGGCTCTTCCTTGAACTTTATCGGTTTTGGAGGACTTTGTCTAAGCACTTGTACAGCTACGGCTGGTGCTGGCACAGGTTTAGTGGCTTCTTCTAACTCTTTGCTTACTAGAGTTAGCACTCGATCTGGAATGTTCCGCTTTAGCTCTAGGTCGGTCATAGGTTTGAACACAACTGTGAGTTGAGCTGCCTCAATCTTTGCCTCTTGAACATTTGGAATAGCGCGAATCTTTTCTAGCATATTTTTAGATGGGGGCTGTGCAGTAGGGATTAGGACAATGAATTCGGTTACATTAACCCCTCGAATTCCAACTTTGTATTTTTCACCTAATACAGATCCGAGGGCTTTTTTTATTCGGAGAACTGCAGCTGTAGCCCTTACATGAGGGCCAGATTCGATCATCAGTGAAAGTTTAGAGCCTCTAAGTTCCCAGCTCGAAATTTTGGCTGCCTTTTCAGCCAGCCCCTTGGGAGCGCCTTTGACAAGGATAGCTTCGTTTGCTTCTTTAACGAACTTAGCGAGGTCGTCTTTTGCGTTGTCAGCTTCCTTGCTAAGATTGAATATACACTTTAACTTCATCTGAAAGCTTTCAGCCATGTTTTCTTGCAACTCCTAGGGTCCTCTCGGCGGCTTGAATGCATGAAAGAAGGTCGTCGATAGTAGCTATAAAAGTTTCAAGCCCTCGCTCACATTCGATCAATGTTACCACAAACTTGTCCTTTCTAGATGTTTCCACGTTTAAGCCAGAGGGTGTTTTTAAATTATCGGGGGATACGGCTTTTGCTATGGCTTCCGCTTCTTCCTCTTTTTTGTAGCCTATCCAGATTTCAGCTTTCACCGCCCACGGTCTCCTTAATTAGACTGCTTATCCTCTTCATAAAATCTGCTTCACGTTCTTTAGGTATCTGAGCCCCAGCTGCGATATTATGGCCTCCCCCGCTACCTGAAACTTCTTCGGCGGCTTTTTGCATGACTAAGCCGAGGTTTAATCCTCGGTTAACGAGCAGATCTGTTCCCCGTGCAGACACCTTAATCAGACTTTCCCTGGTTATAGCGAGGGCGACAATTGGCTTATCTGGTTTAAACAATCCTGTTCCTGTGATGATTGAGGACACTGCTCCTAACATTTTCTCGTCAAAAACCCCTTCTCCGTGGATTATGTAGCAACTTTCAGTCTCCTCTATTCTACTAGGTGTTTCCACTAGCCAATTCATGTATTGAGCTAATGTTTTACGATATTCCTCCAGCACTCCCTGTGCTTCTTCTAATGCCTTTCCACGGTCACCCATGCAGATGGAAACGCCCAGTCCGCCCTTATCCATTCTTCCACATGCATTTAATAGCGAGGCGTATTCCCGAGCGTCTCTAAGTGGAGTCCACTTATCTTCATGTGTTAACACATACACCGAGCCGACAAGGCTCATTGCGGTTTCGGTTGAGATGCCCTTAGAAACAAGGTATACGACAATTTCGGAGAACAGTTTTTGTTTCTCGTCTTTAGTTAAATCGGTCAACGTTCTCCAGCGGTCATTATGTTTCAAGTTTATTCCAAGATTTACAAGAAAACCTAGACATCGGTCTTCCTCACCACTTAAGCCAGGAATAAAGGGGTTGGTTGTACGAGAAAGGGCTTTGTGGATTGGCCGGGTCTCCCGCCCGTAGAAGATCAAGTCGGTTTCTATTTGAAGATAGCCACTAGTGGCAGCATCGTCCAAAATCATTTTGTTTAGTCCATGAAGCTCCCGTTTTTTGTTTCTATCCTGCATATCGCCTAGCGCACCTACTATTCCGAGATAAGCAAGGTCGATGTCCGTTTCGCTAACGCTTTTGGCTACTAAATAAGCGACTCCCGCCCCGCTGATTTCAATAGCACCATCAAATCCTTGAAGATGAGGATTGACGTGAGTGAGCCTGGGAGATGCCGCTCCAACTGGTTGATGGTGATCTATTATAACTATGTCGCTCTCGGGGATCTGCTTCTGCATTAAGTCTAGATAGCCGCTTCCAAAATCAGTAAAAACATATAAGGCAGCTTCTTCTTTTGCCAGTTCCACAATTAATCTATCGTCAATTTGTTTTGCGATTCGCAGGCGAAAATTGGCTCCAAGACGGGCGAGAAGCTTTCCGATGATGCCGGCTGCAGCAATACCGTCAGCATCAAGGTGTGATGCAGCTGAGATAAAATTGCTGGACTTAGAATGGTGTGCAATGATTTTTGCCGCATTGTTTGCGGATTTGAGAAGGGCGTCGACACGCTCTTTCTGATCTGCGGCCATTACAAGCCCATCTCAATTGGTTGCTATGCTAAAGCTGCAACTGCTGGCTCATATTTCCAGTCTGGAGGTAGGAGTCCCTTCTTTCGGTAATAATTGGAGAGTCTATGAATTTTGGATTCGATTAGTTCAAGTGAATGTATATTCGAGGAGTCTGCTTTGTGTTTCTCCAGATGAGTGCGAAGGGCTGTAGCTTTCTTTAACAAGGCAGCGAGATCTTCAGGGATTTTTGGCGCTAATTCTGCCTTCCTTAACACGGCATTAATCTTCTTATCTGTAACTAGTTTTGCAAGGGAGATCCCGTACTGGTCGCGTAGAATAACCCCAATCTTGCTAGGTGGAGTGCCTTCCTTGGCGAGTTTGACTATTAGTGACTCGACTTCCTCAGACTTGTATTTGCACCATGCAGGCACATGTTTAGAGACTGGTCTAGTTGAATCCGATTTACCTTTCTTGTGAGTGTACATACGCCCCATCTGCGTTATCCATCTCCAAACGGGTAAAGTTCATCTTAATAGGAAGACGGTTCGTTTTATTTTTTGCTATATTTCATTTGCTATATTTCATAAATACGGCAGGCTTTAAACATTGAATTTCTTCACGTACCATTCGGCAAATTGTCCA
>CAYPFQ010000003.1:17110-21615 GCA_964410135.1 uncultured Candidatus Bathyarchaeia archaeon | reverse complement strand
ATACGGCAGGCTTTAAACATTGAATTTCTTCACGTACCATTCGGCAAATTGTCCAAGGGCCTTGGCTCTATGAGAAAGCATATTCTTCTCTTCAGGGCGCATCTCTGCAAATGTATGCCCACCTCCATTGGACGGAATGAAAATGGGATCAAAACCAAACCCATGTACACCACGCTTTTCTAATGAAATGACGCCTTCCACAACGCCTTTGAAACTTTTTGGTTGGAGGTCAGGTGTACAGAATGCAACTGCTGACCTAAATTCTGCTTCTCGATTGGCGACGTTCTGCATTAGCTTTAGAACCCCCTCGTTTCCGATTTTACGGAAGACGAAGGATGAATAGGGACCTGGAAAGCCGTTTAAGGCTTCGATAAATAGTCCGGCGTCTTCCACGATCATAGGAAGATTGTTGGCTTTAGTGGCATGCACGACAGCGGTTCTGGCTATCTCCTCCAAGTCGTCAGCTTGAATTTCTAGGCTTTTCACATTTAAGACAACAACGGCTATACCATAATTACCGAGCAGGAGTCTAGCTTCTTCGAATTTGTGCATATTGGATGTTGCAAAGTAGACGAGCCTACTCTTCTGCGACAGAACCAAAACCCTCCTCCATTTTATTATTTAACCATAATCAAAAATTTTCCATATATTATCGGCTCTCCACATAGCGCCCCCGTCGTTCAATTTCTTGAATCCTATTCGCAACCACTGCAGCGTTGTTACTCCCCACCTCAGCCGCATACCCCTGCATAACCGCTTCAAAACATTCTTTGATAAACTTGTAGTGAGTGCTTTGAAGGGCTCTTTTCATCAGATGCAAATCTACCCCCCTTGACTCTAGACTCTCTGAGTGGTCTCCCAGCCCGAAGTCTATGAAGTAAACTTTGCCATTTGAAGTCAGTATCATGTTTGAAGTCGTTAAATCCCCGTGCACTATCCCTTTCTTATGCAGCCGTCCGATCATTTTGCCGATTTGCCGACAGAGTTTGATCCTATCCCGTTTTGCCATATTGTTTAGGACTTGCTTGACTTGCACTCCGCCAACGTATTGCATGACGATGCTTGTGCCCACGAGGTCGACTAGGAATACGATCGGTGTTGGAACGCCTGCCAATTTTGCGTCGTGGAGTAACTGAGACTCAAACGCTGTCCTGGAACTGCGAATTTCAAGGTCGAGTGGAGGAATGCGATAGACTTTGGATATTCGCTTCTTTATGATTATTTTTTCGCCGTGCCAATCTTCTAGAAATAGGTTAGCTTCAGCGCCTTTCTTAATTAGCCCCATATATGGTTCACCTTCCGGCCCAAGGCACATCCGCTTCATCCAGCCTCCAACGTTGTTTGACAAGGCTTTCTTCAATTGAAATTGGTTTGCCATATTTGTAGGTGAGAAGCCCTGCCCAAGCGATCATGGCGCCGTTGTCGCCAGCATAATTTGCTGGAACCACATAAAAACGTGCTTCATGTTCCTCAGCTATTGAGTTTATCATCGATTCGAGTCGTTTATTTGCTGCAACACCCCCTGTCAACAGCACCTCGGGTTTCTCTGTATGAGCTAGCGCTCTTTCAGTAACCTCTGCTAACATAGAGAATGCAACTTCTTGAAGACTAAAGCAGACATCTTCGATCTTGCAACCTTCATTAAACTTTCTGGTAGCGGCGGTTAACAATCCGCTAAATGAGAGGTCCATTCCCTTCACGACATAAGGTAGTTGAATGAAATTCTTACCCTTCGCTGCAAGTTTTTCTATAGCCGGGCCCCCTGGATGGGACAAACCAGCTTCTCTGGCAAACACGTCTAGGCAGTTTCCAACAGCAATGTCCAATGTTTCGCCGAAGACTCGGTATCGTCCAGCCTCATATGCGGCTACAATCGTGTTTCCGCCGGAGACGTATAGTGTGAGGGGGTCCTTGACGCCAGTGAGAAGCTTGCCAATTTCTATATGGGCGACGCAGTGATTTACTCCTACAAGCGGAACTCCTAGGTAAGTCGCTAATGCCCGGGCCACTGTGGCACCGGTTCTCAGGCATGGACCCAATCCTGGACCTTGTGAAAATGCTATAGCATCAATATCGGATGATTTTACTTTCGATTTTTTGAGTACTCCGTCTAGAACCTCGCCAGCAACAGCTGTGAAGAATTGGGCAGATTCACGGGGATGGATCCCTCCTTTTTCAGGAACATAGGTTCTGCCCACATTGGCGAGGATTTTACCATCTGATGAAACTATGCCTAGACTAAATTCATGTGCAGTTGACTCGATGCCTAGGCACAATATCTCTTTATTTTTTGAATGCATGGCAGTACTCAATATAGATAAAATTTAGAAAAGATTTAAATAACGAGGTTAGGCTTTCCACTGAAGCAGTCTTGGTGTAGGGGCATGGAAGTTGAGATTTTAGAGAAGTCAGAGAATAAGGCGAAGTTCATTCTCAACGGGGTTAGCGCCCAGTTTGCTAATGCTCTTCGTCGAATTATGATAGCGGAGGTTCCAGTAATGGCGATTGACGATGTTGTGATAGTGGAAAATAACTCTGCAATGACCGATGAGGTTTTAGCTCATCGTCTTGGACTTATTCCAATTAGGACTGATCTGAAAACCTATGTGTTGCCTGAGGATTGTGGCTGCAAGAGTGAGTTGGGCTGTAACAAGTGCAGCGTCACTTTAACGTTGGACGTTGATGCAAGTGATAATTCACAGGTGGTCTATTCAGATGAAATGAGCTCCGCGAATCCTGATGTAACCCCCCTAAGCAGGATTCCGATAGTTAAGCTCGTTAAGGGTCAAGGGATCAGGTTGGAGGCGTATGCCAGGCTTGGACGTGGAAAGGCTCATGCAAAATGGCAGCCAGTTTCTGTCTGCGCATATAAGTTTTTACCGCAAGTCAAAATCAACTTGGGAAAATGCGATTCATGCCGTAAGTGTGTAGAGGTATGCCCAAAGCACATTCTTCAGATTAAAGATAATAAATTAGAGGTCACCGACATTATGAAGTGCACTCTATGTAAAGAGTGTGTTAGGGCTTGCCCAAAAAATTCTGTTGATGTAAGTTGGGATGAAACTAAATTCATCTTCAACGTAGAGACCACTGGCGCCCTTCCAGTTGAGCAAGTAGTTGAGGAAGCAGCGAAGATCTTGGAAGAAAAGACAAAGATTTTCGTACAAGAGGTTTCAAAGCTGAGGTAGTTGAAGTGCCTCGCGGATCTACGAGTCAAGAGCAAGTCAATCTAGTTCGCTTAATGCGGAAGAGTTCGAAGGAAACTAAGGCTAACTTATGGCGTGAGCTTGCAGAGCGTCTAAGTAAATCAAAACGGAAGAGGATAGAGGTAAACCTCAGCCGGGTGAGCAGATACACTAAGCCTAACGAAACCGTGGTTGTTCCTGGCAAAGTTCTAGGTTCGGGCCGACTTAGGCATCCAGTTAAAATAGCTGCATTTAATTTCTCTAAACAGGCCGCGCAGAAAATAATTGATGCAAAAGGAACATGTATGACGATCAGTGAGCTGCTGAAGAAGAATCAAAAGGGATCGGGAGTTAAAATCATAGGATGAGAGCGATGCCAAAAACAGAAAGCACACACATATTTAACGCCTCAGGTCTAGTTATGGGAAGATTAGCTAGCGCCGTTGCCAAGCGGCTTCTAGATGGAGAAAGAATAGTTGTAATTAATGCAGAGAAAGTCTTGGTTTCGGGAAAGAAGCATAGTAAGCTCAATGAGATCAAAGCATTCTTAGCAGTCGGTAGCGTGGCTAATCCCAAGTATGGCCCTTTTCACCCCAGGAAACCTGATACAATTTTAAGAGGCACTATCCGCGGTATGTTACCGTGGGATAGAGCTCGGGGAAAAGCAGCCTACAGGCGACTTAAAGTGTATGTAGGACTTCCAGATGAGTATAAGGATAAGCCGGCTGAAATTTTACCTGAGGCGGTAGCTAAACCGAAAACCCCATACATTAGGCTAAGTGAACTAGCTAAAGAAATAGGATGGAAACCGGAAGGCGAAAGCTAGTGTCAGTTGCTAAGAAACGAGTTTTATTAATGACCGGAAAGCGAAAAACAGCCATTGCTAAAGCTACAGTAAAACCTGGAAAAGGACGAGTATGGGTCAATAAAATTCCAGTTGAAATCTACGAGCCTGAAATAGCCAGATTGAAGATTATGGAGCCGCTGTGGCTTTCTGGAGATGCCTGGAAAGAATTAGACATAGATATTAAAGTTAAAGGCGGCGGGTTCATGGGTCAGGCTGAGGCGGCTAGAATTGCAGTCGCCAGATCAATCGCTAAATGGACAAAAAGCTCTGAGATAAAAAAGATGTTTACTAACTATGACAGAACTATGTTGGCGGGAGATCCAAGGACCACTGAGCCCAAAAAGTTTGGTGGACCATCAGCACGTAGCCGTAAGCAGAAGAGCTACAGATAGCATCATGCGCGATCATAACAACAATCTATATATGGTATGCCCACTTGTAGATAGCCCGATTGAAGCAAAATAGAGGAGGCC
>CAYPFQ010000003.1:0-17010 GCA_964410135.1 uncultured Candidatus Bathyarchaeia archaeon | reverse complement strand
TATATATGGTATGCCCACTTGTAGATAGCCCGATTGAAGCAAAATAGAGGAGGCCCCCCTTCTTTTGATGATCCCGATCAGATGTTTCACATGTGGTGCTTTAATCGGCGATAAATGGGAAGAGTACACTAGAAGAGTTAAAGATGGTGAAGACCCTGGCAAAGTTCTAGATTCCCTAAGAGTAACTAGGTATTGTTGCCGTCGCATGCTGTTGTCTCACGTCGACATTATCGATGAGATTCTAAAGTTCTATGAAAAACATGAGCAGCATAAAAGGGAAAAAGCTGCCTGATTCTAAATTAAGGAGGAAGCATTGTGAGCGCTCCCACTGTAATCGAGGATATAAGGGCACGGAAGATCTTTAACAGCAGAGGCGAAGAAACAATCGAAGTCGATGTCATAACCTATGGCGGATTCGGTAGGGCTTCAGCTCCTGCAGGAAAAAGCAAGGGTACACATGAAGTTGCCTCTTATCCAGAAGGCGGTGTTGACCAAGCGGTAAAAGAGGTTGAAGAAGTCGTAGCCCCCGAACTCATTGGGATGAATGTGGATGAGCAACAGGTAATTGATACGACCCTCCATGAAATTGACGGAACTCCGAACTTCAAGAACATCGGAGGAAACACCGCATATGCTATTTCCATAGCGGTCGCGGAAGCCGCGTCCGCCACCAGGGGCATACCCTTGTTCCAACAGTTAGCTGGAACATTTGTAAGCGATCTGCCACACCCTTTAGGAAATGTCCTAGGTGGAGGTCAACACGCCGGAAAAAATGCCCCTGACATACAGGAGTTTCTGGCTTTGCCTATTACGGTAGACTCGTTCGCTGAGGCTGCTGAGGCAAATGTACAGGCTCATCAAAAAGTGAGACAGCTCATAGAAAAGATAGACTCCGCCTTTGCTGGTGGACGTGGAGACGAAGGCGCATGGGCGCCGAATATTGGAAATGAGGCGGCGCTGGACATTGTTTCAAAAGCATATGAAACAGTCTCAGATGAGCTTGGAGTGGAGATTGGAACTGGCTTGGATGTAGCAGCCTCCTCATTGTGGGATAAAAGTAAAAAACAATACATCTACCAGAGAGATAAGGTCAACCGAGATTCTGGCGAGCAAATCGAGTTTCTATTAGATTTGATAAAGAAATACCGCATTATCTATGTGGAGGACCCTCTGCAAGAGGAGGATTTCGAAGGATTTGCTGAATTAACAAAGAAGGCTAAGGATTGTCTAATATGCGGCGATGATCTCTTCACAACAAACAAGGAACGCCTTTCCAGGGGAATTAAGATTAAGGCTGCTAACTCGATAATCATAAAGCCGAATCAAATTGGAACGTTAACCGATGCATATGAAGTTGTCAAAATAGCTAAGCGGGCACATTACACGCCAGTGGCATCACATCGCTCAGGAGAGAACGTTGAAACACATCTAGCTCACATAGCGGTTGCATTTGGATGCCCAATCATAAAGACTGGTGTAATAGGTGGCGAGCGATTAGCAAAAATAAATGAACTGCTACGTATAGAAGAAGCCCTCGGCAACAGAGCGAGGATGAGCGATCTTAGAATCAGGAGTTAATAATATGGCTGAAGAAGAGGAAGAGGGTGCCGCTGAGGAAAAAATAGAAGAAGCAGAGGAAATGGTAACAGAGGGAGTAGAATTACTCCTTCCAATCGATGCCCTGCTTTCAGCTGGAATTCATATTGGAACAAGGATCAAAACATCTGATATGGATCAGTTTATTTTCAAAATTAGACCTGACGGGCTTTTTGTGTTAGATGTAAAGAAGACTGACGAGCGGATTAGAGCGGCTGCCAAGTTTATCGCCCAATTTGAACCTTCAAAAGTTGCAGTAGTTTCATCCAGATTATACGGGAAGACGCCTGTAAAGAAGTTCTGCGAAGTCACTGGGGCCACATCTGTAATCGGCCGATTCCCACCCGGACTGTTCTCAAACCCAGCCTATCCCAATCATATTGAACCTCAGGTGGTGATCGTGACTGACCCGAGTGCGGATGAGCAGGCGATGAAGGAGGCGGAAGCTGTTGGTGTACCAACGGTAGCCCTCTGCGACACCGATAATTCATTTTCTAACGTGGACTTTGCTATTCCAACAAATAACAAGGGCAGAAGGGCCCTCGCCACTATGTTCTGGCTTCTCGCACGACAGATTCTGAGGGAGCGGGGTGAACTAGCGGCAGACGAGGATCTATCAGTTTCCATAGATGACTTTGAAACTAAGATAGCTGAAGCAGGTGAAGAACTAGAAGAACCTGGTGAATAGGTTTGTCAATCCGTCCTCCGGCAGTAGCGGGGTCCTGGTACTCTGGTTCAGCTGAAGGATTACGATCAGAGATAAAGGAATGCTTCCTCTCAAAACATGGACCTGGCAAACTGCCAAAGGCAATCGAGAAAGGCCAAAGAAAAATTGTCGCGTTAGTCTGCCCACATGCAGGATACATGTATTCAGGCCCAATAGCAACACACGCGTATTACACGTTAGCATTGGATGGCAAACCCGACTTATTTGTGATTTTGGGCCCGAATCACACGGGCATGGGAAGCGGCGTCTCGATAATGGTTAGAGGCGCTTGGCGTACACCTTTAGGAACTGTTCCAATCGACAACGAACTCGCCGCAATGATTCAGCACGCTGCCAAAATCTTAGACATAGACGACTCTGCCCATTTATATGAACATTCTATAGAGTTGCAACTTCCATTCCTTCAATATGTATATGGCGGCACCTTCAAATTCGTCCCTATATGTATGATGATTCAAGATCTGGAAACAAGCCGCGAAATCGGTCAAGCTATCGGTAAGGTTGTAGCTGGTAAAAACGTTGTTGTTATCGCCTCAAGTGATATGACTCATGGAAACATGCCGCCAATTCTAACTCATGAAGAGGTTAAAAAGAGAGATGAAAAGGCATTAGCTGAAATCCTAAAAATGGATGAAGCAAAATTACAGGCTGCAGTTGAAAAATACAATGTTACTATGTGCGGGTTCGGCCCCGTAGTAGCAGCTCTAACCGCAGCTAAAGTGCTGAAAGCCAAGAAAGCTCAGCTACTCTCCTACAAGACGACTGGAGATATAACAGGGGACCGCTACGGAGTTGTCGGTTACGCATCCATAGCCATCACTAAGTAACTTAGCAAAGCTTTTCCAACAGACCGCCCCTTATTTTGCATAATGCTTACGTGGAAGAGTCAACCTTGAAGGCCACAGCCTCAGCCCCTGCTAAAATCATCCTGTGCGGAGAGCATGCGGTCGTCTTCTATGAGCCAGCCATAGTCATGGCTATTGATAAACAAGCCTACGTCACCGTAGAAGCCAGAAGCGACCAAGCGATTTACATCAAGTCGCGGAACCTCGGGGTTTCAGGACGCTATGAAAGAGGGCGCTTCAAGCTGGGGGTAGGAGGGGGGGCTGCAAAATCAAAGTTGGATCCTATCAGAATAGCTGTTGAGAAAACTCTTGAGCTAGCCGAAAAGAAGATGGGGCTAAATGTTTTGGTTGACTCGGATATTCCTGTTGCTGCGGGGCTTGGATCTTCAGCTGCAGTTGCAGTAGCGACTATAGCTGCTACCGGAAAATTATTGGAGACTTCGTTAAGTAAAGAGAAGATCTGCTCGATTGCGTATGAGGCTGAGAAGACCGTCCACGAACAACCCTCCGGAATCGATAATTACATCTCGACTTATGGAGGCATAACGATCTTCAGAAGGGGAGAAAAGTTCACTCCATTAGAAGCCCGCGCGAACGTCATATTAGTGATAGGCAACACTAAGGTATCTCGCTCAACCGGATTGCTTGTGAGACATGTAAGCGAGTTAAAGGAAGCCTATCCTAAAGTGATAAACCCGATTATCAAGGCCATAGGACGCATTTCAGTTTCAGCCGCCAATGCCTTGCAGGATGGCGAATTGAAGAGGCTAGGAGAACTCATGAATGTGAATCACGGCTTACTATATGCATTGGGAGTGTCGAGCGAAGAATTGGACCAACTAGTTTATGCCGCGAGAAGAGCTGGTGCGCTGGGAGCAAAACTGACGGGCGCTGGAGGTGGCGGTTGCATGATTGCATTAGTTACACCTGACAAACTGGAAAAAGTGAGAAGAGCTATTCGGCGGGCAGGTGGCATAGCAATGTTAGCTAAAAAAAATGATAGAGGAGTGCAAGTTTGGGAGGAAAAATAACTATACTAAAACTCGGGGGAAGTGCTATCACCGTAAAGAAGAAGGCGTTCACCCCCAACCTAAATGTGATCAATAGGCTGGCGCTCGAGATTAAGAAGGCGGATGTTCACCCCCTCATAATAGTTCATGGCGGAGGCAGTATGGCGCACCCAATCGCCAAGAAATTCAAGATAAAGGAAGGCTACAAAAGAAGGGGGCAGCTCATGGGATTTGCTGAAACTCATTACGCCATGGTTAAACTTAACGAACTAATATTAGACGCGCTGATTGAGCAGGGACTTCCAGCCGTAAACGTGCAGCCATCAGCTTGCGTTGTTACTGAGAATGGCAGAATCCGGTCGATGGAGATTAAGCCTCTTTTAGAGTTGCTGAAACTAGGCTGTATCCCAGTGCTTCATGGCGACGCTGTATTTGATGCAGTTTTGGGTTTTACAATTTTGTCTGGAGACCAGTTAGTGGCAAACTTGGCGGTTAATTTGGATGCAGAGCGGATAGTACTCGGAGTTGATGTAGATGGCATATACACAGCGGATCCAAAATTGGATCCAAAAGCTAAGCTTATTAAAACTATGTCAATCGAAAAACTCAAAGATATTCAGAATAAAATTGGGAACTCATTAGCTGATGACGTGACAGGCGGAATGCTCGGCAAAGTTGTCGAACTTTTACCAGCAATAGAACAAAAAATTCCCACCATAATAGTTAACGCAACCAAACCTAACAGAGTCTGTAAAGCAATTAGGGGAGAAAAAGTCGCTGGAACAGTAATTCAGTAGGCAGATAAGTTTGACGAGAAAAACTGAAACCGAAGAGCGAAAGCAGAGCCATGTAAAAATAAGTTTAACTAAAGATGTGCAAGCCAAGACCATAAAAACCGGATTTGAAGAGATACATTTAGTCCATAGAGCAGCCCCAGAAATTAACCGTAGCCAAGTAGATACAGCCGTAGAGATTTTTGGTCATAAGTTGGCAGCTCCGATAATCATTTCTGCGATGACGGGCGGCACTAAAAGTGCAGCGAAAATTAATGCTGTCTTAGCCGAGGCCGCTGAGAAACTGGGTTTCGGTATGGGAGTAGGTAGCCAAAGAGCTGCCCTCGAGAACCCTAAGTTAGAATACACATTCAAAGTTGCCAGAGAGAAAGCTCCTAACGCATTTCTTATAGCGAACATCGGGTGCCCCCAGCTTACTAAAGGATATAGCCTCAAAGAAGTAGAGAGAGCCATAGAGATGATTCAGGCTGACGCCCTAGCCATTCACCTTAATCCTCTCCAAGAGGCGATTCAGGCAGAGGGACAGCCGGATTTTACGGGAGTGTTAGATAAATTGAAGGAGATCTCAAAAGCCATTTCAGTTCCCATCATCGCCAAAGAGACCGGAGCGGGAGTAGCATCAGAGGATGCTGTAATGTTGGAAGCGACTGGTGTAAAGGGCATAGATGTGGGTGGTGCAGGGGGAACCAGCTGGGCTGCAGTGGAATATCACCGAGCAAAAGAGTTTAACGACGAGACTGGGCAAAGGTTAGGCTTGACTTTTTGGGATTGGGGGATTCCAACAGCGGTAAGCATAGTGGAGGTGAAACGTTCTACTGAGTTGACGGTCATAGCCACAGGTGGCATTAGAACAGGCATCCAGATCGCAAAAGCTATTGCGCTTGGCGCGGATGCTGTTGGAATCGCCTTACCACTCTTGAAGCCAGCGTTGAAAGGCTATAAGATGGTTGTTAAAGAATTGAATCACCTGATCGCCGAGTTAAAGACAGCCATGTTTCTAACAGGAGCCAATACAGTTCAAGATTTAAAGCGAGTGCCAGTGGTAATAACTGGAATCACAGCGGATTGGCTTAGGGTCAGGGGATTTGCGCCTGAAGGATACGCGGAGAGGAGCTAGATGACCACTCTGGATGAGCAGTTAAAATCAACTCAGAAGAAAGTAAATGCCCTTATCGACCAGATTCTAAGCGCTGAAGGGAGACCTAAGGTCCTGTATAAGGCCTCGAGACACCTAATTGAAGCTGGAGGAAAGAGGCTAAGGCCCTTTGTTGCTTTAAAAGCATGTGAACTCGTAGGAGGCAATGAGGAAGACGCCCTCCCAGCAGCTACCGCAGTGGAACTGCTTCATAGCTTCACGTTAGTTCACGATGACGTTATGGACCGAAGTAAAATGAGACGGGGAGTGCCAACGGTTCATGTGCTCTATGGAATACCTATGGCAGTAAATGCAGGAGACCTTATCTTCGCAAGGGTATATGATGCTATTCTAGATCATACTAACCGCACGCATGTTTCTTCAGAGCGCATTCTGAGAGTGCTCTCAATAATAACTCAGGCAACGATCAGCGTATGCGAGGGACAAGCAAGAGATATTTCATTCGAAAAAAGGAAGAGAGTAACTGAGGCTGAGTATTTCGAAATGGTTCGTTGGAAGACAGCCGCCCTCTATGAAGCGGCAGCCAAAGTCGGAGCGATTGTTGGCGGTGGAACTGAAGACCAAATTAGCTCATTAGGAAACTTCGCGCATAATGCTGGTGTAGCCTTCCAGATAAGAGATGACATACTCGGCCTTATCGGCGATGAAGCTGTGCTGAAGAAGCCGGTTGGCGATGACATAAGGCAGGGGAAACAGACGATTCTGGTTACTTACGCGTTAAAACATGCTAACCAGATGCAACGAAAGAAGATTCTAGTGGCGTTGAGTAACCCCAAAGCCACGGCCAAGCAGATACAAGAGGCTATTGATGTTATCCAATCACTTGGTGCTGTAGCCTATGCCAATAAGAAAGCTGAAGAGTTCACA
The DNA here is from genome assembly GCA_964410135.1 of uncultured Candidatus Bathyarchaeia archaeon. Lineage (GTDB taxonomy): Archaea > Thermoproteota > Bathyarchaeia > RBG-16-48-13 > CAYPFQ01 > CAYPFQ01. The sequence goes on along the minus strand of CAYPFQ010000003.1, from coordinate 10,015 downwards.
GAAAATGCTAAAACCCAGCTGAGTTCGTTCCCAGATTCACCAGCTAAAACAGCTCTCTTGGAGTTAGCTGAGCTTTTCATAACACGAAAATATTGAGGAGACATGAGCCAAGTTCTTGACCGAACACGATGAGCTTGAACAATTAATCAGAAAATATGCTCTTCTAAACGCGGTACAACATGATGGGAGGGCTCATATTGAACCAGTGATTGGAAAGCTTCTAGCAGAACGCCCGGACCTAAAGCAACAGGTCAAAGAAATATTCCCACTTGCCGCAAAAGTCGTGAAAGAGATTAATAAGTTCTCCAAAACTTGGCAGAGGAAAGAACTTAAGAAGAAATGGCCGGAGATGCTTGTTGAAGAGAAGGCTAAGCCAGAGGAAAGAGTTCTTCCCCCGTTACAAAATGTTAAAAAATATGAGAAAATAGTGACCCGTTTCTCACCTAACCCTGACTGTGTACTTCACCTAGGAGCTGCCCGCGCAATAATTCTCAGCCACGAATATGCACAGATCTATAAAGGTGCATTTTATCTCAGATTTGAGGATACGGATCCCAAGACAAAGAAGCCGGAATTAGAATTCTACGACTCAATCCGAGAAGATCTGAGATGGTTAGGGTGTAAGTGGGACGCACAATTCATACAAAGCGATAGGCTCCCGATTTATTATGAGCACGCTGAAAAATTGTTAAAAAATGGACATGCCTATGTGTGCGTCTGCGTCCCTGTAAAATTCAGGAAGACTGTAATCGCGGGCAAACCATGTCGATGTCGTAACACACCCCCGGAAGACCAGCTTATTCTGTGGAAGAAGATGTTAGACGGCAAGTTTCCAGAGGGGAAAGCTGTAGTCCGTGTTAAGACCGAACTCAGCCATCCCAACCCTGCTGTGAGAGATTGGCCTGCTCTCAGAATAATTGACGCAGAGAAGTACCCCCACCCAAGGACTGGAGCCAAATATCGTGTCTGGCCGCTGTACAATTTTGCATGTGGAATCGACGATCATCTGCTTGGCATAACCCACATTATTCGTGGAAAAGAACATCTCACAAACGAGGAACGCCAACGTTACATGTACAAATACTTCAACTGGAACTATCCAGAAACCATCCACTACGGCCGGCTGAAGATAACGGGCACAGTCCTAAGCAAATCGAAGATTAAAATGGGAATCAAAGATGGACTGTTTAGCGGCTACGATGATCCTAGGCTTGCCACGTTTAAAGCCCTTAGACGCAGAGGCATAACCCCTGAAGCTATACGAAGGTTGATGATTGACATAGGACCTAAGACAGCGGATATCGTAATAAGCTGGGAAAATCTGTACGCCTACAACAGGAAAATCCTCGACCCCATCGCAAACCGGTACTTTTTTGTCAGCAATCCTATACCGTTAACCGTGACCAACGTGTTGAAACCATACAAGCCGTCAATCCCACTTCATCCAAGCCATAAAGAAAGAGGATTTAGAACCTTTACAATAATCCCAGCCGAGAACACGGTCTCCCTGTTAGTATCAGGCAGCGACATTAAGATTCTGAAACTGGGCAGAGTTGTGCGTTTGATGGAACTCTTCAACATCAAAATCAAAAAAGCCTCGAAGAAAAAAGTCGAAGCCGCATTCCACAGCGAACCTTACTCTGAGGCTAAGCGGTTAGAAGCCACACTTATACACTGGCTACCAGCTGGATCTGGCGTAAAAACGAGTGTTATAATGCCCGACGCGTCAGTAGTTGAAGGATACGCCGAAGACGACTGCAGAAAACTCGAAGACGGAAGCTTTATCCAATTTGAACGGTTTGGCTTCGTCCATGTCGACAAAACTGAGGAGCCTCTAACAGCCTATTATGCCCACCCGTAACCTATCCCACTCAGCGAAATCTTCTTAAGCGACAGATTATCCATACCTTCTGCTCACGTAAGCGATGAAACTCCATGTAAGGGGTAAAGCATTTGTCAAAGCCTTTTTATGTTAAATTTGAGGCTCCTAAAGAATTATCCGAGGCGGCCTACGAAGCCCTCCAAATAGCCCGAGACACTGGCAAACTCCGTAGAGGAACTAATGAAACCACAAAAGCCATTGAGAGAGGAGTTGCCAAGCTGGTGGTTATCGCTGAAGACGTAGAACCACCGGAAGTGGTTGCACATCTCCCACTCCTATGCGAAGAGCGCAAAATCCCATACATCTTTGTTCCAAGCAAGGCCCAGCTGGGTACAGCGATTGGAATTGACGTCCCATCAGCTGCCTCATGCATAGTTGAGGCTGGAGATGCTTCAGACTTATTGAAAGAAATTGTTTCGAAACTAGCTAGTTTAAAGAAGGAATAGTGAGGGCCGTTTGAGTGCCAAAGAGAAGGAGGCGCTTGCCTTAACCCCCGCGGAAGTAATCCAAGTTGTAGGTCGAACAGGGGTAACTGGAGAAGTAATCCAAGTGCGCGTCCGCATCCTCGAAGGAAGAGACAAGGGCAGGATCATAACACGCAACGTGAAAGGCCCTGTCCGAATGAGCGATATACTCATGCTACGAGATACAGAACGCGAAGCGAAGAAAATCAAGTAGACTTCTGGGATACTTATTTAATTCTAGCCCAGCAAAAAAATATCGGGTAATAGATAAGTTGACAAGCCCTGCAGAGTTTCTGTTTTCGCTCTTACTGGTTTTGTTATCTGGATATGCAACACTAGATTTATTATCTAGGAAAAGCCCTGTTTGGGGAGGCCTAAACAGGGTTAAGAGAGTTTTACTCGGATTTGGTTTTGGATTGTGTTTGGACTTCGGCATCATCGTCCCTTTGATTTTGCTCAATTCCTTCTGGACTGGGGCTGATTGGGTTAGGGCTTTCCAGAATTCGAGCTATCTCCTATTCGCCTACAGCATACTTCTATTTCTAACATTCAGGATCCTCAGAGTCTCAGAGCGTACACACCTGAACCTGTTAAAAATTTTCTTATTATCCTTATTGGGCATAACCGCAACGGAAACAGTTGCAGTTTTTATTATAAGCCAAGAAGTTCGATTTTACCCAGTTTATCTAGGATACTTTCTCATCCCTGCGTGGAGCATGTTTTCCCAGTCTAGTCTAATCTGCTTTTTGTTAATTTTCGCACTCGGTCTTCTCGGGCTTCAATTCTTCACAGTTTCAATCATAGATGAACAGCTGAAACGCGAGCTTATAAAACAGATTACAAAGATCAGGAAGACTGGCCCGAGTAGAGTTCGCCACGGATTATCTATAATTAAAACAATAGCTATGTGGACGATTAAACCGGTAGGAGTATTCTCGCGAAGGAGAGCAGCGATATTTCTATTAATCGTGGTTATCGCAAGCGCGATACTGGTTCCAATAGACATGGCGTTTAGTCAATTCACTCCAAGGCTTATCGCAGAGGAGGAGGTTTTTTACCCATCTGGACTCATGCCTGACAATGATCTCAACAGCATACGCCTCACTATAATATCTTTACGTAGAGCGATGACTAGTACCTACAATGTTTATGTGTTTTCTCAGTTATTTCAAAAAACGTACTTAATAACCCAGCCGGCGCTGCCCTTTGTAAAAAGCGTTTACATAGAAACTCCCCGTGAGTTCATTAGCGACTGGTACATATATCGCCCAGGCTACACTTGGGCTGGTGAGTTGCCAGCTGATCTGTTTTTGAAATTGTTTTGTTTCAACGACTGGTATCAACATCACCCAGGTTACATCGGAGTGGAGTTGGAAAGCACCTCGCCGCTTATCAGAGGAGACAGACGTTGCGCTTTAAGTGAGAACTATGTTCTAAGCCCATCAGATGTAGAAGTCAGATTTAATCCAAATGAAAACGAGTTCAAAGGCATTGAAGTGCACTTTCAAAATACAAACAATACTAGGTTCATGGTAAGTTTGAATCACTGGCGACCCATGACTAAACCAGCAAATGTTTCCGTTAGATACGACGGCCCTAATTATATTCGACTAGAGAATGGTGTATGGGCCGAGACACATAGCTTCATAATAGAAAACAATAGTGGCACAAAAATTGTCGCACCATCTTTTGATTTCGTCTGGACCATGACGGATGATGCTATGGTGGATAGATCCAGCATAAAGGCTTATGTGGATAAAAAGCCCTGCGAAGTTTTATCCAGTGCTGACCGAAGTAGGCTGATAGTTTTTCCAGATCCTTGGATCAGAGTAGCGCCGGGTTCCACATCAACTTTCACTATCAGTTTCCGAGTTGCTGAGGCATAGACCAAAAAAATGGGAATAACCTTAAGTAATCTCTACGCATAACCCTCTCAAAGCAAAATCGGATAACGGGTGACTCCTCCTTGCCTAAGATGTATCGATGTTCCTTCTGCGGAAAGGACTTCCAATACGGGACCGGGCTCATGTATGTAAAGTCAGATGGAACCATCTACTGGTTTTGCTCGAGCAAATGCCGAAAAAATCAGTTAAGACTTAGGCGGGATTCTAGGAAGCTCAAATGGACCAAGCATTATAGGAGAGAAAAGGGCAAGTGAGCGAGCTGGAATTTGTGATGCTGAAACCCGAAACAATTAAGCAGAATCTAATCAGCAAAGTCCTTGAGAGAATTGAAGGAAGCGGACTGAAAATAGTTGCCATGAAAATGATTCAAGTAACCAATAAACAGGCTCAGGAACTTTACAAGATGCATAAGGGCAAACGGTTCTATGACAAGTTGGTGCAGAATATAACTCGCGGCCCAGTAATCGTGATGGCTGTTAAGGGACGAGACGCGGTCGAGAAGATGCGCGAAATCGCAGGTGCAACAAACCCCAGAAAAGCTGAGCTAGGCACTATCCGAGCGGACTACGGCACCTCACTCCTCCGCAATGTCATCCATTCTGCAGACAGCATAGAAAACGCCGAGAGAGAAATTAAGATCTTTTTCAAATCAGACGAGATTACCGCATAGCGGCAACTGCTTTTTCTAAGTTAAGTAGATAAGGAAGCTTTCGAAGTTAGTTTCGAGGGGGAAGAACCCATGCCCATACGTCAGCCTATAGTGGTGGTGCTAGGTCATGTGGACCATGGTAAAACCACCTTGCTGGATAAGATTCGGGGTACGGCTGTAGCGGCGCGTGAAGCCGGCGAAATGACACAGCATATTGGAGCCAGCTTCTTTCCGGTTGAGATGCTTGAAGATATTTGCAGGCCGGTCCTAGGAGAGCTTCATGCAAAGATAAAGATTCCTGGGCTGCTTGTGATCGATACGCCTGGCCATGAGGCGTTTGTAAATTTACGGACACGCGGAGGCTCGGTTGCGGATATCGCTATCCTCGTTATCGATGCGGTTAAGGGTGTGGAAGTCCAAACACGCGAGTCGATAGATATTCTCAAGTCTCGAAAGACTCCGTTTATCGTTGCGGCGAACAAGATAGATCTGATTCCGGGCTGGAAGCCTGGTCCGGGCGAGCCTTTCTTACAGTCGTTCAAAAGTCAGGATCCATTTGTCCAGAAGGAGCTTGACAGCAAGATATACACGATTATCGGCACTCTTTCACGGCTTGGTTTCAAGGCTGAGAGGTTTGACAGGGTTGCTGACTTCACACAGTATGTTTCAATAGTCCCAGTAAGCGCGAAGACCGGTGAAGGGATTCCCGAGCTTCTATCAGTTCTAATCGGGTTGACACAGCAGTTTATGGAGAAGAGACTTACTGTCACAAAGGGCCCAGCTAAGGGTACGATTTTAGAAGTAAAAGAAGAACCTGGACTAGGAGTCACTGTGAATGGCATAATCTATGACGGAGTGCTAAGGAAAGGCGACACTGTTGTTTTGGGTGGAAAAGAAAGGCCCATAGTCACAAAAATCCGGGCAATCCTGCTGCCAAAACCGCTTGATGAGATAAGGGATCCAAGAGACAAGTTCACGCCAGCGGACAGGGTTTCAGCAGCGGCCGGAGTTAAAATTGTAGCTCCAGGATTAGAGGGGGCATTGGCTGGTGCATCTATATACGCTGTTGCTCCTACAGAAACACCTGAAAAACTGGCTGAAATGATCTCAGAGGAAATTGGAAAGCTCAGAATTCAAACCGATAAGATAGGTATAGTCCTAAAAGCGGACACCTTGGGCTCTTTGGAGGCAATTATAAACGAGCTTGAAAATTATGGAGTTCCAATCAGGTTTGCGGATGTGGGAGACGTTTCAAGAAGGGAGATAGTGGAGGCTGAGACTGTTAAAGCAGAGGCACCGTTGCAGGGCGTTGTGCTCGCATTTAATGTTCGCATTCTTCTAGATGCTGAAGAGGAAGCTCGGACCAAAGCTGTGCGAATTTTCCAAAATAACATAATCTACCATCTTATTGACGACTATACTGCTTGGGTTAAAGGGGAGCAGGAAGCACGGGGTCAGAGAGAATTCGACGCGCTCATAAAACCTGGTAAGGTGAAATTGCTTCCGGGCTGCGTGTTCAGAAGAAGTAAACCAGCGGTCTGCGGGATAGAGGTGGAGGCAGGCCGGGTTAAGCCCAAATATCCGCTTATGAAGCCTGATGGGAAAGTTGTTGGGAATATCTCGGAGATCCAAGACAAAGGGCAAGCGATTCCTGAAGCCACCGTTGGAATGAGCGTCGCCATTTCGATGAAAGAACCTATAATCGGACGCCACCTAAGAGAAGGAGATACACTCTATGTAGCTGTCCCAGAGGACCATGCAAAACTGATGTTGACGATATTTCAGAGTAGGCTGACATCTGAAGAGGGAAAGGCGCTAGAAGAAATTGTACAACTTATGAGAAAAGAGAGACCGTTCTGGGCGGCTTAATGTAAATAGTTAATAATCTCAATATGGAAGGCTATACGGTAAATAGTGCCAAGAGGAGTACATGTGGCTAAATTCAAACTCATCATCTCAGATCGAGGCACTGGCAAAAGCCAAATTGTCGAAGTTGAAGGTGCAAAAGCGCATCCGCTGATTGGTAGGAAGCTGGGAGAGGTTATAGATGGATCCATTGCAGGGTTGAGTGGCCGCCAGCTGCAGATTGCTGGTGGAAGTGATAGGGATGGAGTGCCGATGAGAATGGATGTCAAAGGTGGAGCAAGAGTTAAAGTCATTCTGAGTGGAGGGGTAGGTTTCCACCCTGATGAAACAGGTGAAAGACGAAGAAAGATGATTCGAGGGAATACGATAACCGAGGACACAGTTCAGGTAAACCTAAAAATCTTGGAAAAGATTCCCGAGGCAAAGAAGGCTGAGAGGAAAAAGCCAGAGGCAACTCCTAAACAAGCCTAGCCTAACCTTCAGTTTTCCCCTTCATTTTTATTTTAGTGGATTTTATTATAGAGTGCATTAGCATGAATAATCAGCCATGTGATAAGATATGAAGCTCGAAAAACAGCCCGAGGTCAACATTGGAACGGCGGGGCACGTTGACCATGGAAAAACCACTCTGATCCAAGCGTTATCTGGAGTCTGGGCAAGCCGCCACAGCGAGGAGCTTAGGCGGGGAATCACCATCCGGATTGGATATGCAGATACTGCCTTTAGAAAGTGTAAGAAATGTACAGGCAGTTCGTGTTATACTACTAAAGACATATGCCCAAAAGATGGCACGAAGACCGAGTTTCTGAGGGCAGTAAGCTTCGTTGACTGCCCGGGTCATGAGATACTGATGTCCACAATGTTGTCTGGCGCGGCTGTGATGGATGGAGCTATACTCGTTATTGCAGCCAACGAGCCGGTTCCACAGCCGCAGACCCGAGAGCACTTAGCAGCCCTCCAGATCATTGGAGTTAAGAACCTAGTTATTGTGCAGAACAAGATCGATCTGGTTTCACGTGAAGCTGCATTAGAAAATTATAAACAGATTCTCAATTTTGTGAAGGGCACCGTCGCCGAGAATGCGCCAGTTATCCCTGTTTCAGCTCAACATGGTACAAACTTAGATGTGTTGATCGAGGCATTAGAGAAGTATATCCCAACTCCGAAACGTGACTTGGCTAAGCCGCCTAGAATGCATGTGGTTAGGTCATTCGATATCAATAAGCCTGGAACGCCTATCGAGGAACTAAGGGGCGGAGTGATTGGGGGTACGATCCTGCAGGGTGTCTTCAAAACTGGGAGTGAGATAGAGATTAAGCCTGGCTTCAAGTTTGAAGCCTCTGGAAAAGGCGCTTATCAGCCACTTACCACAGAGATTGTGAGCCTCCATGCAGGTGGACAGTCAGTTAAGGAGGTAAAGAGCGGTGGACTGGTGGGAGTTGGAACCAAGCTAGATCCGTCTCTTGGTAAAGCTGATGGACTTGTGGGAAACGTTGTTGGAAAGCCTGACACTCTACCACCAGTTGTAGACAGGCTAGCTATAGAAGCACACCTATTTGAGCAAGCGATTGGAACACCTGAGTTATTGAAAGTTGAAAAGATCAAGATAAATGAAAATTTGGTTTTAAATGTGGGCGTATCTGTGACAGTGGGTACAGTTACATTATCGAAAGAGGATTTGGTCGAAGTAGTTTTAAAAAGACCTATCTGCGCCGACGTGGGTTCCAGAGTTGCGATAAGCAGGAGAATAGCTGACCGCTGGCGACTAATCGGCTACGGCACCATTAAATAGCTAAAGGGTTAAAGATTGCCTGTCAAAATTATTCTAGACGCTAACTTTCTCATGGTACCAGCCCAGTTTGGAATAGACATATTTGAAGAGATGACAAACCTCTTAAACAAAAAAACTGAGCCTACTTTACTCACCCCCATATACAGAGAACTTCAAAAGATTGCTGCCAGCAAACATCCTAAAAGAAGACTTGAAGCTCGGTTAGCATTAAAATTAGCTGAAAAATGTCGAATTGTGAAAACGGAACCTAGTGCAGATGAGACTGTAGATGATCTCATCGTTCGACTAGCCAAAAAATGGAAGTGTTTAGTTGCTACAAACGACCGTGAACTCCGAAAAAAGCTGAAGAAAAAAGCGGTACCAGTAATTTTCTTGAGACAGAAAACCCATCTCGAATGCGAATAATCTTATGTCAAAACGCGGCGGTAATTATGGAAAACCTTAAGCTATCATTCCTCTCCATAAAATGCCTTAATTAAGGTAAACGATGACTTTACGGAATGTGAATGAACATGGCAGAACTATCCCCAATTGAGTCAGTGATAATGACTGGAGTACTGGGAATAGCTGTCACCGGCATATTCTACGCCATATTCCTAATTTTCCAAGTGCTAAGAGCAGAGGAAGGAACAAAGCGCATGAAAGAGATAAGTATCGCAATAAAGACAGGGGCAAAAGCCTATCTCAAAAGGCAATTCAAAGCTATAGCACCGCTAATGGTAATCCTAACGATAGCCCTATTCGTTTCAGGACAAATAAAGGAATTTGATATAGCAGTTGGAAGAGCCATCGCCTTTCTAGTTGGAGCACTCTTCTCAATGACCGTGGGATATGCTGGAATGAGCATGGCGTCAAATGGAAATGTAAGAGTAGCCTCCGCAGCAAGAAGCAGCTTCAACAAAGCACTACAACTAGCCTATCGCACTGGAACCATAAACGGAATGCTAACAGATGGATTAGGACTATTAGGTGGAGGCACGATCTACCTACTTTACTTGGACAGAGCATACGAAGTACTCATTGGATTCGGATTTGGAGGAGCACTACTCGCGCTATTCATGAGAGTTGGAGGAGGAATCTACACAAAAGCAGCGGATGTCGGAGCAGACCTAGTCGGAAAAATGGAAAAGGGCATCCCTGAAGACGACCCCCGAAACGCAGCAGTCATAGCAGACCTAGTCGGAGACCAGGTAGGGGACTGCGCGGGAATGGCGGCGGACATATTCGAATCATATGAAGTAACAATGGTATCAGCAATGATACTAGGATACGCAGCGTTTGGACACGCAGGAGTAATATTCCCACTAATGGTAAGAGCCATGGGAGTATTAGGATCAATAATCGGAACGTACGCAGTGAAAGCAAGAACAGAAACAGAAGACGCAATGAGGGCAATAACAAGGGGATTCACGTTATCGGCGATAATAACAATAATAGGATTTGCATTTTTCTCAATCT
>CAYPFQ010000002.1:1827-68634 GCA_964410135.1 uncultured Candidatus Bathyarchaeia archaeon | reverse complement strand
GGATGGGAAAACATTTTTCGTTGAAATTAAGCACCATTTAAATCACCATACCTATACTGGCGTGGATGTTTGCCTAGAAACGCAAGCCAGACTTGAGGACTTGAGAGAAGGCTTTGAGGCTGGTCTTAATTCAATAAAGTTCGACAGGGCTTTGATAGTTTGCAACACAAAATTCTCTGAGCATGCCAAGCAGTACGCCGCCTGCAGAGCAATAGAACTCATCGGATGGAGGGCCCCGTATGAAAGTGGCTTAGAAAGCCTGATAGAGGACAAGAGATTTTATCCAATAACCGTTCTAAAGGGCTTGGACAGAAATGTCCATGAAAAGCTCGTCGAAAATGGAGTAATCCTCCTTAAGCAGCTGATAAAACGTGATGCCAATGAGCTGCAGGCGAAAACAACTATCCCAATAGAGACATTACAAAACCTGATTAAGAAGGCGGAAGAGCTTGTGCACCGACCGTAGGATTAATGCGCCTCTATCTTAGCACTCAACCTCTACATTACAAAAACCTAAAAATCAAGTGATTCACTTTACAAGTGCAAGTGCCAGGGCCGGTGGTCTAGTTAGGCTAAGACGCCACCTTTACGAGGTGAAAATCGCTGGTTCGAATCCGGCCCGGCCCACCATTATTTGCCACTAAATGGCTTCTCCGACTATCGCTGTGATTTCCTCGTGAAGTTGTTTTAGCCGCTTGATTATAGAGTGGTTTGAGCCTAGCCATCTAGAGAGCTTTTGGATGGTTACATCCATGTTTACGTAATGTTGACCGTGCACTCTTTTATCAGAATATGTTATGATTTTCTCTTCCATAGTTTCTGGCAGATGATCTTGCGCCGGAAGCCCGAATTCTTTGGCTTCTTGGGCCGTTATGCCCGCTAAAACATGCCTTTCAATTATTCGAATGATGGGCTCGGGTAAATTTTTTGAGCGAGCGAGCTCAGCCCCCACTATTCCATGGTTGATTTTATGTGTGTTAGCCCGTCCTATGTCGTGTAAGAGCGCGCCCACCTCGACTAGATGCAGGTCTATGTTTTTTCCCTTTGCTTTGCACGCCTCAGCTATTTTCACAGCTAGTTTAGAAACAGCTTCGCAATGGGCAATAACATTTGCTGTGCAGCCTGCCTCACGTAGAATTTTCAATGCTTGTTGCCTAGAGGGAAGGGTATTATTCACTCAGCTCCCTCTTGATGGCTTCAATCTCATTCCTCAGCATGTTAATAATTTCTTCGTTATCGACATGTTGCAAGGATTTTCCACAAGTTGGGCAATGAAAAACTAGCTCAACAGCATCTTCGAAAATAACTCGATTACAGGTAGGTGTTGGGCAATGATAGAAATCATGGGCTTGCTCATACTCTAACCGAGCTGCCAGCTTCTCCAAAATTTTTCGTTTCTGATTCTGAATAAAACCCTCAACTTGATCTGATTGAAGCTTCCAGTAAAAAATAAACCAGCCAGTTTTCTCATCTCTGAGCCTTTCAACCGTGACGATAGAAAAATCGTAGAGGCGATAGAGGATTTTGCGGACGGCGTTTAGTCGCACTTCAGTCTTGGAGGATATTTCGTCATCAGTTGCCTTTTCCATGTCTTTAAGGGCTTTCACAATTTTCACGGCATCTTCCCCTCCCAAGACATTTGCCACCTTTATTAACAATTCCTCATTGACCGGAAACGACAAGATGGCTTCCCCCAAGACCTATGCCTTTACATCTGTCCACTTTTATCGCTAAATACTTTCTTGCCGAATTTACTTGGAATCACCATAAAATTGGCATTCTTAAATTTCAGTTGCTCCCATTTGCCCTCAAAAAGTCGATCCAAAAATATGGCTAATGCGGCAACCTCAGAGTGCGGCTGATTGCCAACGGCAATATTATAGTCAACCAGATGAAAGACCCTGCCTGGAACCTTCTCAGCCCCAACAATCACCAATTTGTCTCTGGACGAGCGGCGGATTCTGCCAATTACTTTGCTAATGGGAACTCCATACATGGTGAGATGGATGATCTCTCCACTCTGCTTTTTCCAGTCTTTTAACGCATTAACCCAGTTTACGCCCGAAGCAACCTCAAAGGCTCCGCCCCAGTTTTCAACCACTTTCCGAATAGACTCTTCGATGTTTTTGTCCACTACATCCGCGATCAGCATCCCATCAGCGCCGAGAGCCCGAGCGGTCAGACCCACATGTGTTGTCAATCGACTATCACGCTGAAATCTATGCCCCAAACGCAGAATTTTAACTCTACACTTTCTTGACGTCCTCAAGCCTACCTCCAAGTTTTTCAACCCGTGTTTTCAGTTTGTTTACAAACCACGAAAAAGCCTCAACTAGAAGCCTTACCTGTTTATCCAAATATTTTTCATGTAACACGTTTGCATGGTCATGAATCCATGAGACAAGCGACAGAGTACTATCATTCACGGGTAGTACGAATGTGGCTTCAACGTAATTTTCGAGGTGCTTAGCAACCTCGCTTCTTAAATCCACTATATTGGTTTCATAAAGTGCTGATATTGGAATTGGATTCGGCGCTAGCTTACTAAGTCGGCTGAACTTTTTCTCCAGATCCTCCTGCGATAGTAGATCTATTTTGTTAAGGGCTGTGATTATCGGAATACTGGAAATACCCATCTCATGAATTGTATTAAGACAGCAATACAGTTTCCGCTCGACTTCGGCCATAGGCTCACTGACATCGACTACTAGTAAAATTGCATTAGAAAAAATCGTCTCTTCAAGTGTTGCTCGGAAGGCTTCGATTAAGATTAGGGGAAGCCTATCAATGAAGCCCACAGTATCTGTCAAAAGTGCTTTTTTTCCGCTGAAATCTACTGCTCGAGTAACCGTTGAAAGCGTAGTGAAAAGCCCTATGCCAACAGGGACAGACTCCTTAGCAAGCGTATTAAAAAGAGTACTTTTACCTGAGGAGGTATAGCCAGATAGAGATATTAAAGAAAAACCCCGCTCTAACCGATGCTTCCTCTGCAACTCACGTTTTCCACGAATCTCTTTGAGCTCACTTCTGAGGCTAGTCAGCTGGCGTCTAATCATATCATAGTAGACGTCAATGTCGTACTTTCCCAGCCCGTGAAAACCGGGGTTCTCACCAAACTTTGCCAAACGAACCTTTTCCCGCGCTCTAGGCAACTCGTATCTCAGACTGGCAAGTTGAATCTGGAGCTTAGCTTCTTGGGTAGTAGCGCGTTTAGCGAAAATCTCTAAGATCAGGCGAAAACGATCAATTACCTCAACACCAGTAGTTTTAGCCAAGTTATATTCTTGAATTGGCTTAAGCTCGTTGTTGAAAATAACTTTCTCAGCATCAAGCTCCTTAACCAATTTCTCAAGTTCCTCTGCCTTACCCCTTCCGATCTGGTAGCTAGAATCGGGCTCACGTACCTGCTCTAAGGATTGTATAACAGAGTAACCAGCGGCTTCAGCAAGGCTTCTGAGTTCCTGAAGATTACCTGACTCATTGTACTGATGTCTTTCTACGATTATGGCTTTCATCCCGAGTTAGCCTCTACAGTCTTGTCGCGGCGTTTTATTCTAACTATATCCCCAAATGCAGGTTTCATTGACGGTAAATGAGTTACAGCTGATTTTTTCCATTCAGCAGTAAGAGCTAGCAGCCTAATCCTTAGCATATGCTCAAGCTTTCTCGCTAATGTTTGCTCGGGAACCATTTTCCCAGTTTCAATTTTCTTAAGGAGCGAAACTTTTTCTCCAATTCTGCTCCCAAGTTCGCTATGTGTTAGGCGTAGTTTTTCTCTCGCCAGCTTAATCTGTTTAGCAAAGTCATCAACAAGTTCAAGTTCTCCTTCAGGCGCATGAACCTTCTTCTTAAAGGTCGCAGACAATTTTGGTTTAGTTGACGTATCTAACTGTCTAGCTGAGCCCAGCTTTGAGCATTCAATGCAAACAAGCAATTCAGCCCCTTCAATAACTGCCTTGAATGGCGCACCAGAAATGGGTCTTCCGCAGAGTTCGCAGTAAACCAGTTAATTTATCCTCCGCCTCAGTTTGAAGGCTACTGAGATTTTTATATCCTTCGCTGACTTTCAAACATTATTGGTGCTTAAATATGTCTGCTTCCATTTCACATTGAAACTAATTCTTCAGCTGGATAGAGCTCCTCAATCTTTCAATTCTACTATAGACCGATTGAAACCACCATCCAAAAATACCAGTCATCTGAGGCGGAGTGTGGGTAGCATATGCTAGTGGTCAAAGCGGTTAAGCAAAACATTTCTGAAGATACTAAAACCGAGATCAGCAGTCTCCTTGAAACTTTTAGGTGGATGGTTAATGAGGCTGTACGGGTTGGGTTAGAGAAGAACATCACTTCAAGGTTTAGCCTCTCCAATGAGGTATATCATAGGCTGAACGAGTATGGTTTGCACACTTGGTATAACCTATCAGCTATAGAAGTTGCCACATCAATCCTGAAGAACTATCGCAAAATCGTTAGAAAGAAGAGGAACGTTAAAAAGCCCTATGCGAAGAGGCTTATGGCGAAGATTGGAAACCAAGCCTACAAAATCGTGGACGGCAAACTTAGGCTACCAATTGAACCGGGACAATACATCTATATCCCACTCAATAGATATACGTTAAAAATTCTGTCAGAGCCGAACCTAAAGCTTGGCTCTATCACGTTGACTGCCAGTACTGTCAGTATAAGCTTCTCGAAAGAGACTGCCGAAATAGAACCATGCGGCTACATTGGCATTGACACAAACCTAAACAACGTAACAATAGCCTTGAGCAACGGTGAAATTTCAGCCTACGATTTGTCAACAGCCACCAGAATCAAAGTAGCCTACCGTGAAGTGAAAAGGCACTTCAAAAGAAGTGACGTTAGAATAGGAAGGCAGCTGTTCCGAAAATATGGAGAGAAGCAAAGAAATAAGGTTAATCAGATACTGCATCATGTCTCTAAAGAAATTGTAAAGAAGGCTAAGGAAAAAAAGTTTGCAATAGTCATGGAGAACATAAAGGGAATACGCAAACTCTATCGTAAAGGTAATGGACAGGGAAGAGAGTATCGCAGTCGATTGAACTCATGGTCTTTTCATGAGCTACAAAGACAAATAGAATATAAGGCAAAGTGGGAAGGCGTGAAGGTTGTTTATTTGGATGCTAGAGAAACGTCGGCCAATTGCTCGATATGTGGGTCAAAAACATACCTGAATGAGAGGCTTCTCTGGTGTCCGAAATGTCAAGTCTCGATAGATAGAGATGTAAACGCCGCTAGGAACATATTAGCAAGAGCCCTGAGGTTCGGGGCTGTCGGGCAACCAGTTGAAGGGATGATAGCGGAATGTGTAAGCTAATCCGCAAACTCGATGGTTGTCAGGTATCTCCCAAAGAGCTACCAGAACCAAGCATTATTGCGGTTGAAGCGACTTGGAAATGGATCGACAAGCTACTCTTAGGAAAATTAGAGGAATAGCTAATTACCAGTTTGGGAAGGGTGCGGGGGAGGCGTTGTTCCCAGATGACATCGAGGTGAAACTTTCAAGAACTACTGGCAAAATCCGCTTCATCTTCCTGGGCAAAACTCTACTAGCCACACTGCGAGCTAGGGATGGGATGCTAGCATTGACTTTGAACGGCTCCAAGCGCTTGGTAGAAGCTTTTCCAAGCCCCAGATTCAGGGTAATAGTTAAGGAGGAGGTAGCAAGTTTCATAGCTTCTGGACGTAACGTGTTCGCGAAACATGTGGTTGAAGTCGACTCAGAGATCCGCCCATATGAGGAAGTCGTAGTTACCAACAGTAAGGACGAAGTTTTAGCTGTTGGAAAGGCACTGTTAAATGGAGAGGAGATGCTAGCGTTTAAAAGAGGGGTAGCGGTAAAAGTTCGTAGAGGCTTGGATGAGTGATTCAATTTGATGCGAAAACTTGGCTCACGGGATGCAAGACGCCTCATGCACCAGATGGGCGTTAAATTTGAGGAGGTAGCGGATGCGCACCAGGTAATTATCAAAACTGCAGACAAGGAAATTGTTATCGATAATCCAGATGTCACAATAATGGAAATCAAAGGAGAGAAAATGTTCCAAATAGCAGGAACCATATCTGAAAAGACAGTTGAAACAAAACGTGACATTCCAGACGCGGATGCCCAGTTAGTTGCCCAGCAAACAAATGTTAGCTTAGATGAAGCTAAGAAGGCATTAGAACAAACAGACGGCGACCTTGCCAAAGCAATACTACTACTGCGCCAGCAAAAACAGGTAAGCTAAGCAGAACCTTCAAAAAATGAAAAAATAAGAAGCACTGAAGCCTCTGCCGAAACACGGAACTAGACCGATACAGCCATAGGAGCTTCGATTTCTTCCTCAGCCCGTTCCAATCTAGCTTTTATTCTCTTTAATCGGAAGAAGTCTTCTCGTTCTCGTTCCGCTAGGTACATTTCAATGAATCGGATTGTATTTTCAAGTCTAGGTATGAAGATGAATTTGAGGGCGTTCACCCGCCGTTTCGTGAAGATTATAACTTCGGCAAGCCTTCTCACCGCGGCCTCGGTTTCAGCCAGAATTATGATAGTCTTCAATACCTCATCAATCTTCAAAACAGCGTCATCCAACTTAGCCGAAGTCTCAGCAACATTATAGCGCTGAAGCGGTTTGACCACAGCCATCTCATTAAGTTGGAACACGGGCAGAGCGATACCCATCACATTCCTACTCCTTGTTTCTATATCAAACCGATCATATGTAACAGCAAATGCTACTTGCCTAAGTTTCCTAGTGCCAATAACAACCTGTGCATCAGTAAAAGCATCATAGGCTTCGCTGAGAGTCTTTTGAACTTGAGTGCGCAATGTTTCAATTTCACGTATGAATTCGAAAAATTCCATGATTAATGCGTCTAACTTCTCCTGCAGCAGTTCACGTCCACGTTCAGCTAAGTTCTTTCTACGCTTGAGCATCAGGAGCTCCATGCGTGTCATACGAGCGCTTGCGGCTGCTGCAGTCAAATGCCACTTATCCCCTTCACTTTTGAGAACGATATTTGAGATGGAATTTCTTTATGATTTCAGGATCGACTCGTTTTAACTCAGTTTCAGGAAATGCTGATAACAATTCCCAGCCAGTGTCCAGCGTTTTCTCAACATCCCGGTTCTCGTAAGGACCTTGTTTGATGAATGATTTCTCGAAACTGTCTGCAAACTGGAGGTAAAGCTTGTCTCTGCCTGTTAACGCCTCCTCGCCTACAACTGCCACTAAGTCCCGAAGCCCTCTTCCCTCAGCATAAGCATAGTACAGTTGGTCAGCCACTTGGCGGTGATCCTCTCTAGTTTTGCCTTCACCGATTCCCTCATCCATTAATCGAGAAAGGGAGGGCAACGGGTCGATCGGCGGATAGATTCCCTTCCGATGCAAACCCCTATCAAGGAATATCTGTCCCTCGGTGATATAGCCAGTCAAGTCTGGTACTGGATGAGTCATGTCGTCATGTGGCATTGTCAAAATCGGCATCTGGGTGATCGAGCCCTTTTTGCCATGGATCCTTCCAGCCCGTTCATAGACTGTAGCCAAGTCAGTGTACATGTATCCGGGATAGCCGCGCCTGCCGGGGATTTCTTCTCGTGCCGCTGAGATCTCACGCAGAGCCTCGCAGTAATTCGTCATATCAGTTAGAACTACGAGCACGTGCACATCATGCTCATACGCGATGTACTCGGCTGCAGTAAGTGCTAATCTCGGAGTGATAAGCCGCTCAATCGCAGGATCATCAGCCAAGTTTATGAACATTATGACGCGCCCAAGTGCTCCGCGTTTTTCAAAGTCATCTCTGAAGAACCTAGCTTCTTCAGCAGTGATCCCCATAGCAGCAAACACCATGGTAAATTCCTCTTTCATGCCCCTTACGGTGGCTTGACGCACGATTTGAGCTGCAAGCAGATTGTGGGGAAGACCTGAACCAGAGAACAGAGGCAGTTTCTGTCCTCGCACAAGGGTGTTCATACCATCAATGGTGGAAATCCCAGTTTGAATAAAATCCGTTGGAAATGCCCGTGAATAGGGGTTCATTGGCGACCCATGGATATCGCGCTCATCATCTGGGATAAGTTCAGGTAGACCGTCAATCGGCTGGCCACTTCCATCAAATGACCGCCCAAGCATGTCGGTTGAGACAGGTAGTTTGATGGTTTCACCTATGAACCGCACCGCCGTCTTCTTAACGTCAAGCCCTGTTGTGCCCTCAAACACTTGGATGACAGCCATTCCTTCTCCAACTTCGAGCACCTGGCCTCTCCGTTCCTCTCCGCTTGGAGTGATGATTTTAACCAATTCTCCAAATCTTACTCCACTTACATCCTCAACAAAAATCAGTGGACCTGACATCTCGCGGATGGTTTTAAATTCTCGGCCTGTGGAAGTTAAGGTGCTCATTTAGCCTAAGCCTCTCCTACAAGCTTGTTAAACTCAATATTGAGCCGTTTTTCAAGGTCTGCGCTAAATTTATCGAAATCTTTCGATGGCGCGATCTTCATGCGTGCGATCTCCTCCTTTACAGGTAAAGCCAGTATCTTCTCTAATGGTACTCCTTGCTCAACTGAAGTTTTCATACGGTCGTAAAACTTCAAGATTAGGTGGAGCATGCGATACGTTTTTTGAATTGAGCAGTAGCTGTCAACAGGATGGTAAGCGCTCTGCCTTAGAAAGTCTTCTTTGATTATTCTTGCTGCCTCAAGTATCAGCCGCTGGCTTTCAGAAAGCGCATCCGGCCCTACTAACATTACTATTTCTCGCAGCTCTTCGTCGCGCTGTAGCAGGTACATGGCTTCCTCCAGCATCTTCGACCATTCCGCGCTCACGTTCTGGTCATGCCAATCCCTCAATGTTTCAGAGTAGAGTGAATAGCTTGTCAGCCAGTTTATGGCTGGAAAATGGCGTCTTTGAGCTAGTGCGGTGTCAAGCCCCCAGAAGACCTTAGTTATTCGGAGGGTGTTCTGGGTCACGGGCTCTGAAAAGTCGGCGCCTGGAGGGGATACAGCGCCTATTACGGCAATGGAACCGATCCTATCTTCGCTGCCAAGGGTCACCACCCTGCCTGAACGCTCATAGAACTCAGCCAGCCTTGAGGCTAGGTATGCAGGATAACCCTCTTCACCAGGCAGCTCCTCCAGTCTGCCTGAAATTTCACGCAAAGCCTCAGCCCAGCGAGATGTCGAGTCGGCCATCAATGCAACCGTGTAGCCCATATCACGGAAATATTCGCCGAGAGTTATACCAGTATAAACGCTTGCCTCCCTCGCGGCGATCGGCATATTCGAGGTGTTAGCAATAAGAATAGTTCGGTTCATAAGCGGCTTACCTGATTGGGGATCAGTAAGGTGTGGGAATCGTTCAAGAACCTCAGCCATCTCATTTCCACGCTCGCCACACCCCACGAAGATTATTATGTTTGCATCAGCCCACTGGGCAAGTTGATGCTGCATAACCGTCTTACCAGTGCCAAAGCCGCCTGGGATGCAGGCAGTCCCTCCTTTAGGGATTGGAAACAGCGCGTCTATAATCCGCTGTCCAGTGATCAGCGGCACCTCAGAGGGAACTTTACTCTTGTACGGTCTGGGCTTTCGCACTGGCCAGGAATGAGCTAGCCGTAGAGCTTCTGTCCCGTGAGCTGTTTCAACCTCTGCGATAGTTTCAGTGATTTTGTAGTCGCCTGCATTTACAATTGACTTTAGTGTTCCTTCAACTCCTGGTGGAACGAGTATCTTCTGGGTGACCAGTGGTGTTTCTGGTACTGTGCCAAGAATATCGCCTGCAACAACCTTAGCGCCCTTTTTGAGCATGGGAGTAAAGTGCCATTTCTTTTCTCGGTCTAGGGCTGGAACCACGATGCCTCTTCGAATAAATGCTCCTGCTACATCTTGAATGCTGGGGAGGGGACGTTGAATTCCATCATAGATTTGTCCAATAAGTCCAGGTCCAAGTTCTACGGAAAGTGGTTTCCCAGTCCCTTCTACAGGTTCTCCAGGTCCCATGCCGCTGGTTTCCTCGTATACTTGGATTGTGACCTTATCGCCTATAATTCGGATAATTTCCCCGATTAAACCTGATTCGCCCACTTTCACCAGCTCGTACATTTGTGAGCCGGTCATATTCTTGGCGACGACTACTGGACCTGCGATATGTGTGATGAGCCCTTTTACCATGTGATTACCCTACCTTTATTTCAACTCCAATTGTACGTTTGATCAATTGTGCAAGGGGTTCTACTTTTCTGGTAATTGCTCCCTGCTTATCGGGGATGGCTATTATAAGCGGGTATTCACGTTCTTTTGTAATTTTCTCTACCGTAGCCTGTATTTCGTCAGCAATGCGCTCGGTTGTTATTATGGCGGCAAAGTCGGGTTTCTTTGAAAGATCTGAAATAATCCTCTCAGCTTCAGCAGCGGTCTTAACTGGATAGCTGTTTTTCACCCCAGCAAGCTTGAAGCAAACCGCAGTATCGATGTCAGCTACCACCGCGAGTTTAGCCATAATACCACCTTTTTATGCACCGAAAAGCCCCTTCGCCATAATGAGTCGCAACTTCCTTGATTCGCGTTCAATGATACCCTCAATCGAGTTGTCTACCGCTATCTTTCCATCAGCCGACCTTATCGCGGCGCCTCCAATGCCAGAAAGCTTACCAGGAAGCACTTTTATCGTGGTTGGCTTACCGACATCAGCTGCAACTGTCTTCGAAGTCTTCTGTAAATCCAACCTGAGATTAGCGTCATTTTCATTGAGGAGCACCTCAAGGTCTCCGCCTTTCAACGCATTTGCACCTTCGAGGATAAGCCTCTCAAGATAATCTTGATAGTCTTTCTGGCTGGCGAAGGCCTTCATCTTGGTTTTAACAGATTCGAAAACATGTGAAATAAGCTCCTCTTTTTCTGAGAGGTCCGTCGTCTTATATTGTTTTTCAACTTTCTCTACGGCGATCGCCCGGATTTTTTCTGCCTCGGATTTAGCCGAATCAATTAGATATTGCATATCCTGCCGGGCTTTCTCTACGGCGTCTTTATTCCTCTTCTCTAGTAGGGCTTCAGCAGCCTTTCTAGCCTCTTCCACAAGTTTATTCGCCTTTTTCTCAGCATCATTTTCGATTTTGTCAGTAAGAGACTTGGTGGAGGTGGAGATCCTTTGTTTGGCTTTACTCAATGCAGGAACCTCGGATTAAATTTGAAATTGAATAAGTTTCCGAACTATTTCATCGGCAATAGCGTCAACTTTCTTTCTAGCCTTTGAATAGTCAACAGCACCTCGAGCCTTTTTTGCAGCTTCCTTGTCAGCTGAAGCCTTAGCCTCCTCGACTATTTCTTTGGCGCGGCGTTTCGCGTTTTCAACCTCTTTATTATAGGTTTTCTCATAGGTTCTCTGAGCCTCTATCTCGCCCTCTTTCTTAATCGTTTCAGCCTTCTGCTGTGCTTTGGTTATGATCTCCTTGGCTTTAGCTTCCGCCTTGATAATGGCTTCGAATGCGTCGGACATTGGTTCCACACTTTTTTAGGTTACAATAAATTAGCAATACTTAGATTTAAAACTGATTTAGGATATCATCCCTCTCCATGATTGTATGACAGTAGTAACATCTTAGACGTAACGGTTCCTCTTTCTCCACCAAAAACATGGGTTGGATGGGCTCGCTCTTATTTGACACACAGGTCGGATTAGCACATTTAATTAGTCCACGGATAACTTTGGGAAGCTTAACCCTCTTCTTCTCAACCACTTTGAAGTCGCGTATAATGTTGATGGTTGCTCTAGGTGCGATAAGCGCGATCTTATCAACTTCTTCCGGGTTCAATTCGCGCTCCTCAATTTTGATTACGTCCTTCCTCCCCAGCTTTCTACTTGGAACGTTAAGAAGTACGCTCAGCACTGCTCCCTCACGTCCAGTTATACCCAGAAAACGCAACACCGACAAGGCGTATCCTGAAGCAATATGGTCGATAACCGTTCCCTCGCGAATTTTTTTAACACGCAATTCTGCTTCCTTTATCAAACCTTGCATCCCCAAGCCTACCAAACCACGTAGCCGTCTTGAAAATTTGTTACAAAGATACTATTTGGCATTTTTGTGCCTAGCGTAACTCTCGTGCCAACAGACCCAAAACACCTTAAAATAAGACATAGTTACAAAATGCTTGAGTTGGATTAGGGTTGGGACGTGCGAACTTTGAAGGCCGTGACATAATTTCTGTCAAGGACTTCAACCGAAGTGAAGTCGACCACATCCTAAAAGTAGCTGATTTAATGGAGCCCTTAGCTAGGAAGGGCTCAACCCTTCTACAAGATAAAATTCTGGCTACGCTATTCTTCGAGCCGAGCACAAGGACTAGGCTTAGTTTTGAGGCGGCGATGCATAGGCTCGGAGGCAAGATAATCGGATTTACGGAGTCTAAGGTCAGCTCTGTTGAAAAAGGAGAAAACTTGGCGGATACGATCAGGGTAGTCGAGCACTATGCTGACGCAATCGTTCTTAGGCATTCCTCAGAGGGCGCTGCAAGAATGGCCGCTGAATTCGCATTAATACCGGTTATCAATGCGGGTTCAGGCGCTGAAGAGCACCCCACCCAGGCATTGCTGGACATCTACACAATCCTAAAGGAAAAAGGAGCAATAGACGGCTTAACTATAGGCTTCCTCGGAGACCTCAGGTACGGTCGCACTGTCCACTCTCTTGCCTACGCCCTCTCCCTCTACAACGTGAAACTATACCTCATCGCTCCAGACATCCTCAGAATGCGACGGGAGGTCTTAGAATATGTGAAAGACAAGATCAAGGTTGTTGAAAGAACTGCTCTCAACAAGACTATCCAGGACCTTGATGTCCTATACGTAACTCGGATTCAGAAAGAACGATTTCCCGACCCAGCGGAATACGCTAAGGTTAAGGGCTCATACCAAATAACACTTGATACATTAAGTGATGCCAAAAGAGACCTCATAATCCTACATCCGCTTCCAAGGGCTGGCGAGGTGAGCCCAGAGGTCGATGCAACTTCACATGCCAGATATTTCAATCAGGTTCGCTATGGACTATGGTTAAGGATGGCGCTTTTGGCACTGGTTCTTGGAGCTATAAAATAGAAAAAGACTATGGAGCCTCGCATCAGGCACTTGCAACGGGCCCTATTGAATATCGGCGTCTTTCAGCGAATTCTGCACGCTTACCTGCATTCCAGCTTTTGACACGTTGGTAGTAGCCTGTTATTCTCGACCACCATTCAAGCGCATCCCCCGTGGCACCGCAGTTAGGACATGTGGGAACTAGCCCAGAATGAACCTTCGAGCATCCTGTACATATGGTCAGATCCTTGGTATATGCGAAATAGGCGGTTAGGCTTTGTATGGCTATCCGATGGGTCAACTGCCATATCGCTGACGGGTCGGGATTTGCCTCCCCAAGCCACACGTGCAGTATAGCGCCTCCGCGGGTCAATGGATGGAAGCTCGCCTCGATGTTAATGCGTTCCATTAATGGCAGGTCGGCGTACGGAGGCACATGTGAACTGTTGGTGTAATATACGGATCCCTTCTGCCTGTCGCCCTCCACCACAGCCTTATCACCATATCGCTTAGCATCTATGAGGGCCAGTCGGTGCGAGCAACTTTCGGCCGGAGTTTGGACGCATCCGAATCTGAGACCATTCTCATTTGAATTTGAGTATTCCGCGACCCTATCCGCCATATGTTTGATTGTTTTGAGACCGAGCCACCATGCATCCTTGGATTCGTGAAGGCCGAATCCCGTATGTGCTTTCAGCATTTCGGTAAGACCGATAAACCCTACGTTGAGAATTTGCTTGTCAAGGTTCAGATAAGGCTGGCCGTCGCCCATGTCCATTCCGGCAAAGGGCAGCGCGCCTTCCGTTAGTCTGCGCCCGATTATTTCACGTTTAATCAGGAGCACGTTTTTGGCCAAGTCCATCCGATTGTCCAAGAGTTCGAAAAGCTTGGTGTCATTGCCGTTGGCCTCATACGCAAGTTGGGGCAGATTTATGGTAACTACCTGAAGACTCCCCATTCTGACTTTTCCAGCGCGGAAGTCCTCCAGCTCTTCGCTGTCCGGAGTGAAAATCAAGCGGCAGCATTGCGAGTTGACAATGTCGGGCATATAGTCTGGGCAGAGATTGAGGAAGTAGGGCGACCCGAACTTTGCAGCCAACTGCGCGACTTTGAAGTACTCATCCTCAAACTTGTCGATGAATTCGCGTCTGAGTTTTATTTCAGGTTTGGGGAAGTTGAAGGGTTTTCCCTGATAGTCCCCCTCCAAGTAGACGTCGACTATCGCGTTGAAGAACAGATTTGCTTCTGGCTCAAAATCCCCATACGTACAACCTTCTTTCAAAACCCCGCCTGGAAGGATGGCTGGAATGTCTTGGGCAATCTTTGGGACGGACGGCTCCAATGCGATTGAGGAGAAGACTGTCTGCCCTCCCCGCGCCACATA
The DNA here is from genome assembly GCA_964410135.1 of uncultured Candidatus Bathyarchaeia archaeon. Lineage (GTDB taxonomy): Archaea > Thermoproteota > Bathyarchaeia > RBG-16-48-13 > CAYPFQ01 > CAYPFQ01. Next base: position 54,165 of record CAYPFQ010000002.1, on the reverse strand, counting down.
CATCTGACTCATCTCATAGATGAACATCTGAGCTAACTGTTTCATTCTCTTGTAAGACAGCCCCTGCATAAACGGGGCCATCCAAACATTGAAAAAGTCATACCCCTGACCGCCAGCCCAGTTTGTCTGAGCTGCCGCCAGCGCCTTTGCAGCGTGCAGAATCGCAACCTCGGGATGCTTGGCCGGACCAGCGATTGCCGTGTGAATTCCCTGGCCGTCTACGATGAGCCCCCTTTTGAGAAAGAATCTTAAATCGTGTTCTTGACAGAACGGCCGGGTTACAAAATATTCAAGATCGTGAACGTGAATCAACCCGCCTATGTGGGCATCGGCTAAGAAGGGCTGAAGCGCACTCAGCAAGGCGTACTGATCGAACATGCTGTCCGCCGCAAGTTTATGAATCGTCTCAGGATTGTGCTGAAGATTCGCGTTTTCTTTATCGCCTAATGTGATCAAGTGACTCACGTCGAAGACGGGTAGTCCGAGGCGGGTATATTTTGCTCTGGCCTCTTCATATCCCAATTCGAGAAGCGTGGAACAAACAAATTCGCGTATGAGGGGGCCAGAGAGGAAACACAGTCCCATTCTGCGAATTCTATCCGCAACTTTTTGGGCTATAGCCTCAGCGTCGACTTCGCTGAGACCTGTCTCTTTTATTAGAGAGTTCTTAATTTTTTCAGGGTTGAATTCTTCAAATTGAATTTTAGATGTCCTAACTGGCGGGAAATATTTTAGGGAATCTACCGTATGCTCTACGACTTCGCTCATGGAATAAAGAGCCCCCGTATGTAGCAAGAAAGAATAGAATAGCGCATGGTGGTATTTAAAATATTTGACAAAAATGTATATAATTTTATACTAGCATTAACGCGGATTAACTGAAAATCCGTGAAATTAGCTTGAAAGATGGTTTAAAAAATCGCAACGATGGTTGTTTGCGGGTCAGCGCTGGATTATTATTTATATAATACTATGGTTTTAGCCCGCTTCTAACTCCTGCTCTGCCAAGTTTTACATGAGCTTCTGCAAGTTGTTGCGCTGAGAGAGCAGATAGAAGGGAAAGCTCACCTGCCAACACTGCGGCAGCGATTATTTCTGCAAATTTTTTGGCATTAGCACCAGGTGGATTACCGCTGCCTTGGCAGTCGAGAATTTTTAACGCTTCTTGTTGTGTAGGTAGTCTCGTACCGCCTCCCACCGTGCCCACTTCAAGCGAAGGCAATGTGACCGAGATATAGAGATCGCTGTTTTCCAGAACCTCAGCAGTCGTGAATCCCATGCTTGACTCAACTATCTGAGCAGCATCTTGACCAGTAGCCAGAAATATTGCTGCGACGATGTTCGCGAAATGCGCGTTGAACCCGTATGATCCTGCAAGTGCAGATCCCACATAATTTTTCCTCCAGTTAACTTCAACGATTCCTTCAGGAGTTGTTTTTAGAGTTTTTTTGACTATTGATCTTCTGAGAGCTGCTTCTGAGATTACAGTTTTCCCGCGACCTTGAATCAAGTTCATTGCTGAAGGTTTTTTATCAACGCAAAGGTTTCCACTTAGGCTAACGCATTTTGCAAAGGGCAGTTTATTTTCGATTATTTTTCTGAATTCGTCGCAGGCAATGGTAGCCATGTTCATTCCCATGGCATCGTCGGTTGAAAATGAGAATCGGAGGAAGACGTTGTTTCCAACTATATAGGGATCGATTTTTTGTAAGCGACAGTGTGCATCTGCTTTTGAAACTGTTTCAGCAAGTTCTGAAAAATTTTCTTGAACCCATGTAGCTAGCGTTTGTGCTTCTTCTACTGATGAGGTACGGAATAGGGGCGCACGGGTTATCCCATCTTTTATGACTTTGGAATGTGCTCCTCCAGAACTGGTGATAGCGGCGCAGCCTCTATTCACAGATGCTACGAGAGCTCCTTCTGTCGTGCAAAGTGGGATGTAAAAGTCTCCGTTTGCATAGCTGCCTGACACTTTAAGCGGTCCAGCGATTCCTATGGGGAGCTGGATCGCTCCAATTGGGTTCTCAATGTTTAGAGTGATAAGCCGATTAAAATCTAAAATGTGATTTGCAATGTTTGAGAGAGAAATGCCTCTAAGAATTTCTAGAGCCCTGCACCTAATTTTTGCAGCGAGGTTAGCGTCTTTTCCAACTTTTTCCTCTATTTCGTGAAACTTTAATTTTCCATCCGCTACCCCTTTTGCTATAGACTCAACTACATCTTTGTCCATTAATTCTCCTCCGTTAAGGCTCAACAGTGAACACCGCCCTTTATACTGTTTTCTGAAATTTCGACAGCAAATTCGACAGAAAACGATGGTAAAGATGAAGAAATATTTATGCGAGGCTCACTTTGAAGAATGCTGAGGGGCTGTCGGCTAGCATGGTCTAGGCTACGTGGCTCGGGCCCACGAGACTCCGGTTCAAATCCGGGCAGCCCCACCACGGGCTATGCTGCTAGTTCGGGGATTTTTATCGACTCCCGTTTTAAAATGCCATGAGCGGCCATAACCCCGGTTGCAGCAGCAGTGACCAATCCTCGAGCTAGCCCTGCTCCATCTCCAGCTACAAAAATTCCTTTGATAGGGGTTTCAAGAGCGTCGGTCGTGTATATGCGGTTGGCTGCGAACTTCACTTCAGGGGCGTAAAGAAGCGTCGAATTGGATGCTACGCCTGGGATCACATGGTCTAGTTTCTTTAAACCCTCTATGATGTCGTTTACTATTCTATGGGGCATAGCCATAGCTATGTCCCCTGGAGTAACAGATGTTAGAGTTGGTTTTACGTTGCCTTTCTCAATTCGATCCCATGTTGAACGGTGACCCTTCACCAGATCGCCGAGGCGTTGTAAAATTGGGCGACCGCCACCTAGAGTGGTAGCTTGAAGTGCGATTGTTCTCCCATAGAGTGTTGTATCTTCGAGTGGTTCTGTTAACTCGATTCGTACAAGAAGGGCGAAGTTCGTGTTATGTGATTTTTTGCCAGCGAGAGCATGCCCATTAACGCCGACGAAGTTATCGTAAACCTCTTGGACAACGAAGCCTTGGTGATTAACACAGAATGTACGCACAAGGTCATCGTAAGTCTCAGAGTAAACGTGAAATTTTGGATCTCGGTTTACTTGGATGACAGGCTCCATAACAACTGATGGAACCTCAACTCTGACGCCTATGTCAACTGGCTCATATTTTGTTGGGATTTTAAGCCTCTTCGCCTCATCAGCCAGCCAGTTGGCACCCACACGCCCAGGAGCCACCACCATGTAGCTACATGAAATCTCTGTCCCGTCCTCAAGAGTTACTTTTCCTTGGTCGATGTGAGAAACTTTCTTCCTTAAGAGAAATTTTACGCCTTTATTTTCTAAATCAATTTTAAAGTTGGAAATTACCTTGGGCGCATTATCGGTACCTATATGTCGTTGTGGAATTGGAATGAATTTGACCCCTTCAGCCGCGGCCTTACGTTCTAGCCCCTCTACTTCACTTGGAGTAGCTTCATAGAGCTTATTTGGGGCGCCGTATTGAAGGAAGATTTTGTCCACATATTTTATGAGATCCCACGCTTTTTTCTCGTCTTTTAAGAGGAGTAGCAGGTCTCCGCCTATATCTGGACGAAGGTTTAGAAGCCCGCTGGACAGCGTGCCTGCCCCACCAACTCCACAAAGAATATTGCAAGGTGAGCATTTTGTGCATCCCTTGTAACTGGTGGTAGTACAAACCCGTTCGTCGGCATCGTATCCTTGATCGATGACCAGTGTGCTTAGTTTACTATTTTCCACGATTTGTTTTGCAGCGAAAAGTCCGGCTGGACCAGCTCCAACAATTACAACATCATACTTCAAATAGTCTAAAACCTTCTGGAACCCAGAAAAAAGTATCTGTTGTTGGATATATGCGTTGTGAAATGGTTTGTCATGCTATTTGGAATATGTTTTTCTTTATTTCTGCCAAGTAGCCTCGATTTTGTAGCTCTGATATTAAGGCAAGGGCGACCCGCTCATCCTCGATGGTTAACTCGTTTTGAATCAGGCCTGTGAGCTCTTCTAATGTGTGAGTCTCCCCTGAATGTCTTTGGATTAACTTTTGGATCCTGCCTATATGCGGGCGGATTTCAACATAACGTATTGATGCTGATTCTCCGATCGGCTCAATTTTCTCTGTTTTGATTTCAGAAGTTAGTTGAGGCTGAGTGACTCGTTCAGGAGGTTTAAATCCTAGTCCCTCGCGTTTCAGTTTTACGCGTGCCTCTAGGATTTCCTTGTGACGCTGAGACTCTTCTTTAGCTGTTTCAAGGAGCGCTCGCACCTTCTTCGGCACATCCATGCCTGTCAGGATCCCCACATAGGAAGCCCAGCGACATCGTTCTACCGGATAGATTCCCAGCATCGCGTCTTTGCCGGCCAGAAGTTCTCGGAAAGCCCGCCGCACAGAGTCAACTTGTATTGTTGTGAATAGGTTAGTGGGACCCTTAACTCCGAAAATCACTCCAGTCGCAGTAGCGGCATCAACATCAGCGAATAGGCTTCCGTTCCAACTGTGACGGAGAGTTGCAGATAGATCCTCCACTAGATTTGCCTGAGTTTTGTAGTTGGCTAGTGTTGCGAAGCCAGGATATTCAAAAATTGATGTTAGCTCTGATTCATCAATTCTGTCAGCTCTACTTGGCATATGAGCTAGATCCACTAGATCTAAGAAAGTGTCTACAGCAGTTTCATTGACTTTTTCGTAAGCCTTCGTCAAAAGTTTGTCTGGGAAGTGCGCAGTGATCTTATCATTGTCAATGCAGATTAACGCTTTTAATCCCTCTTGGCGGTAGAGAAGATCTAAGCCCATCGCCGCATTTACCTTCGCCTTCACGGATTCGGTTTCAAATGGAGTGGTCACTATAGCGATGCTTGGTTTACCGAGCTCTTGCGCTATTTCAACGGCGATTGGTGCTATTCCTGAGCCGCTTCCGCCACCTTCACCAATTGTGAAAATTATTAGATCCGTATCGGGCATTAGCAGTTTTTCGATTAGCCATTTTATATTGTTCTTCGATTGAATGGTTGCATTGTAGCCTTCTCGCCAGTTCTTTGCAGCACCCTTACCTGTTCCTATCAAAAGCTTATTCTCTTCTGGAATCTGTTTGTGAGTTGTTAGGTCGGCTTTGTCGGTGTTGATGACGCATACATCAATTATTATTTTTTTACGTTCAATAGCGGTTTTTTTGAAGTCGTTAGCTATCTTGCCGCCGCAGTGTCCAAGCCCGACAGTTAGAAATCGCATCCATCCACAGTCCTATGATAAGCTTTGTCGCTTCAGATGCTAATAATGACTTTCGTTTTGCTTAAATGAATACACTCAGTCTTAAAGCTCTAGCCCATCTTGCGAAGTTGTTTAACCACTCCGAGAAACGTTCCATCTAAAAGATAGGCTTCCGCACCATCGATGTCTACAGCTTCTGACCGGAGTAAGGGACCGAGTAAAGTGCTGGGTTTCTCCAGATTTATCGGCAAACCTCCTAGAATCTCGTTGAAAGCCGGTATAACAATTAGCTGAGGGGTGTTTATTTCGACATTAAACTCCTTCTTGAATGCCTCGGTGGGATCGGTATTGAATTTCACTCCAGCATAATTGAGGAAAGCTTCGGCTAATTTGTGTCCATTACAGTTAGCTTTTAGCCAAATTTGCCTTACAACTCTAAAGCCAATTGAATCTCTGAAGTGCACTACCGGATGGTTGTGCCCTATAACTATGTAGTCGGCTTCGAGCAGTTCCGGCGAAGGCCATGCATGACCGTGGAGCAGGGCTACCTTCTCCTCCTTGCCTACGATAATCCCCTTTGGTGAAAAAATTTTGATCGCGTGGGGGGTTAATGGCTCAAGGTCACCATCATGGTTTCCTGAAATGACCTCGATTCTGCCTACCGCCTTCTGGATCTCTTCGAAAAAGATTGGTATGTCTTCCCATTCCTGTAATGAGATTTTTGGAACGCTTTGTTTCACGTCCCCGAGGATAATTAGGCGGGTGGGTTTTATTTCTTCTAAAATTTGAGTGAGTTTCGCTTGCAGTTTAGGTGTCTGGGAAGGCAGATTTATTCCCATCTGTGCTAATTCATGTTCAAATCCTAAATGGAGATCTGCGATAACAAGAATACGCTCATCTTCCTCATCGATAAGTAATGCTTGCCACGGTATTGCAGGGCGAATCAAGAACCCATACGCCAGAAATAGTTTTACGGATACAAATAGAATTGAGTTTCGGAGAAAATGTTTTGAACAGAACTCGCCATAGAAAACCCTCCGAGCTAGCAATTCTAGACAGCATATGCGAGGAGATTAACAAAGCTAAGCAGATTACAGATGAACAAAAAGCTAAGTTGTCCATTGCCTTTGGAAAGCGGTTTGAAAATGCTCTTCAAGCTTTGAAAAAATGGCGGGTAAAACGCTACATGTTTAAGCCAAGTCAAAGAGTTGTCTGGATTGTGGTAGGAAGGGAGAGAGACTATCAAATAATTCCAGGCGCAGATTTTTGCACATGCGACGATTTTTATTTTCGAGTAGTTGACAGAGAAGTACACCTTTGCTACCATCTCATTGCCCAAAAACTAGCCGAGGCATTAGGGGAATACGACACTATTGAAGAATACGATGACCTATATGAAACTCTAATGAGAGAGTGGCGGCAGTCAATCCGTTAGTGGCGGCGACTAAAGACTTATTTGACGATAATTGTAAACCGATAGCAGATTACTGGGAGGAACAGGCTATTCACTTTGAATATGTTGTTGAAACCGAGGATCTAGCGAAATATTACAAGCATGGTTCTACGATTGTTAAGGCTCTTGATGGTGTTAACCTTAAGGTTAAGCAAGGAGAATACATTTCCATTATCGGTCCCTCTGGCTCTGGCAAAACTACCCTCCTTAACATGATAGGGGGATTAGATAAACCCACATTCGGCAAGGTTTACATCGAGGCAGTGGATTTAACAGGGCTAAAGGCTGATGAACTAGCTTGGCTACGATGCTATAAAATTGGATACATTTTCCAAGCGTTTAACCTGATCCCCCTCTTAACCACCATAGAAAATGTAACATTACCAATGGTTTTCGCAGGCATACCTAAAGATGAACAGCTGAGAAGAGCTAGGGAAGCATTAGAAGGGGTTGGACTTAAAGAACGCCAATCTCATAAACCTACAGAATTGAGCGATGGAGAACAACAAAGAGTAGCTATCGCACGAGCCATCGTCAATAATCCAATACTAATCTTGGCGGATGAGCCGACTGGAAACTTGGATCTTCAAACAGGATTGGAGATAATCAATCTACTAAGCCAGCTTAACAAGGAGAATGGGGTAACCGTGATCACAGCGACCAGAGACCTTAAAGCAATCGACATAAGCGACCGAATTATCCACCTCAGACATGGACGCGTCGAACGATGCGAAACAAAAGAGGAAATACGGATTAAAACTGTTGAATAAGCGCGTTAAAAATTTCAGATAGCCTATTCCATTGGCACAACTTTCACTAAAGCCCTTATCGGAACCTCTTCGATTGTATCTTGAGCACGTTTGTTGATGAATACGATTATGCCGACTGGTTTTGCTTTAGCTTCTTTCAAAGCCTTTACGATCTTACTCAACGTTTCTCCGCTACTAATCACATCTTCGACTATTAGCACACGCTTCTTTTCTACTGAGGCGAAACTCACACTAATTGCACCATGAAATCTTCCCTTCAGAGATCCCATTGCTCTTTGGATATGAGGCCTTGATCTTACAACCGTGAAAGGCCTTTCCAGCTCTTCAGCAACAATCAAACCTAAGGGAACCCCGCTCGCCTCAACCCCGGCAATTACTTCTGGTTCTTCAAATTCTCCGTTTTCTATTGCTTCACGCGCTAGGTCAGCGAGAGCCCACCCAAGAAGAGAAAGCCGCCTTATGCTTGAACCTATCCGAGACCAGTTTATACAGAAATCAGAAGGTTTTAGTTGCTTGTCCATTTCAACTCCTCAAGCGGTTAATTTTTTTCTGGCTATAATCTTCCTTAAAGGCTTCCGTTTGAGCATTGTGCCACAGATCTTACATGTTTTTTTATCATAGCTAGAGGGGTATCCCCGGTAACATGCAGGACAGTACAAAAGCCAATCTAACTGATGCTGAATACCTAACGTAGCAAGAGATTTATACTCTACCTCTATCCGCTCAGCAATGTTCTGAATAGAATAATCATCACTGACAATCACCGGATTCTTGCCCTCATTTTTAAGTTGGAGGGCTAACGCCAAGATTTGAATGTCCACATCGGAAAGAACGCGAATATCTCCAGCGTCAGTTGATAGAAGCTTAATTCGGTTAACAAACCCGTCCGATGGTTGCAGAATTCTTAGTTTACCAGTCTGTTCAGCAACTCTAAATCGTAACATTCCAGTTGTTCTAGGTCCGAGTTCCTCTAACACAGAGGGAACAGTAAATTGCGCATCGCTAACTGAGAGGGGGTCGTATCCCATAATAAAGGCGGATGTGTCAAGAATGAGGCTTCGCCTTCCTTTAACATCAACCTCTCCCAACTTTACAGGAGACCTCTTCCTTTTAATCGGTTCTGAAAGAAGTCTTCGCGAATTCGTATAAACACTGAGTTATAGCTAGACTTTTTCACTCTGAGGGACTGGTTAGGCGTTATTTCACGCTGATAGACTCCATCAACAATTATAGCAGCTTTTACATTTGGCTTTAGCAACTCAATACGAACGGTGCTTGTTGAAGGAATCACCATCGGTCTCGTAAGTGTTAATGGATTTAATGGTGTTAAAATAAATGCATCAACCCTCGAGTCCACAGCGGGACCGCCCGCAGCATAAGAGTAAGCAGTAGAGCCTACGGGTGTAGATACGATTATCCCATCAGCCCCATACTCCACTTGGGAAAAGCCGTCAATTGAAACTTTGAAGTACAACATCTTTAGAGGTTGAGTGGACGCCATAACAACTTCATTTAAACTATCTGGAAGCTTGTCGCCGTTAACATGCAAAGATAGCTTTGCACATTCCTCTGTCAGATATTTGCCAGCTAAGCACTTGTCAATTGTCTTTAAGGCATCTTCTGGTTTAACCTCCGTGAGAAAGCCCTTAGTCCCCATATTTATGCCAAGAATCGGAGTTTCAGGTTTTGGTATGCTCATGCAAGTCCGCAGTATCGTGCCATCCCCTCCGATAACCACAAGCAAATCTGCCAACATATTGTTCAGAGCCACTGCCTTCCCCTTTAAAAGCCCAAGTTCAGAGTCAAACAGTACGGTTAGCCCCTTTGACAATAAATGACTGGCTATCTTATTGGCTAACTGCACAGCATCCTTCTTATCCAATCGTGCTACGATGCCTACTGTCTTGAACATCGCAAGCGCCTCAGTTAACCGTGTATTAAATTTTTGATGGTGGTTTAGACTTAAAATTGCTGGTAATTAAAGTATACTATTAATGGATTCGGCTTGTATCAGCGATCTAGCCAGAGAGCATCACCAAAACAACTATAAGTTTATTTGTAAACAGAAAGCCTAAGATTGAGCATGCCGAGGAAAACTCGATGAGTAAACCAGTAGATTTAGGTTCTATAAAAGTTGGACACAATATCATCATAGATGGCGAGCCCTGCAGGATCGTTGAGTATGAAAAATCTAAGCCCGGAAAGCATGGTTCGGCAAAAGCACGGATTGTTGCGATGGGCCTATTTGATAATATAAAGAGAAGCATGGTCAGCCCAGTGGACGCAAAAGTTGAAGTCCCTGTTATCGAGAAACGAAGTGGACAAGTTGTATCGGTAAGCCCTGACGCGGTTCAACTAATGGATCTTGAAACATACGATGTTTTTTGGGCAACTATGCCAACTGAAGAAGAAATTAAATCGAAACTAGCTTCAGGCATAGAATTGGAATACTGGAAGGTTTTAGACAGAATTAAGATTGTGAGAATTAAGGGTGGGTAAACCTAGTTTCTATTGTCCTCCTTTTTTGATTGCTGGAGGCATTCACATTGGACTATGTTGATCAGATACGTGTAAAACCTGGAATTACTATAGGTCAGCTGTTAGAAGAAATGCGGAAATGCGGCGTGTTAGGCGCGGGGCGGCTGGCCAAAGCTGTTGATTTGACAGCTGAAATGTTTAAGGATTCTGACTACACGGTTTTCCTCACATTGGCTGGACCGATGATTCCAGGTGGATTGAGGCGGGTAATTGGAGATTTAATCGGTGGAAAATATGTAGACGGTGTGATAGCAAGTGGGGCAAACATTGTACATGACATTCTTGAGGCATTAGGCTATAGGCATATTAAAGGTACTTTTGAAGCAGATGATGCCAAGCTTAGGACTAGAAAGATTGGGAGAGTTGGCGATGTCTATGTTAAGCAGGAGGCATTTGAAAGCCTGGAGAAAGAAGTCTACAAAATTCTTGAAACTGTACCCGAAACTGAATGTGACAAACTATCAATAAGAAAGCTACTCTACTATTTTGGAACTAACCTAAAAGATCAGAATTCGATTTTAGTCAAAGCCTCTAGACGGAAAATTCCCATATTCTGCCCAGGCTTATTCGATTCGATGGTCGGGCTTCATATATGGACGTTTACCCAGTTAAGGAAGTTCAATGTTAACCCAGTTGCCGATCTACATGAGCTTTCCGAGATAGTGTTTAACTCAAAGAAACTAGGCGCCATAATTTTAGGCGGCGGGCTGCCTAAACACCACATACTTGGGGCAGCTATGCTAAGAGACGGAATTGACAGCGCAGTTCAAATAACATTAGACCGCCCTGAAGGCGGAAGCCTAAGCGGAGCCCCGTTTGAGGAAGCTATCTCATGGAGAAAAGTGAAAGCCAGAGGCAAACATGTCACAGTCATAGGCGATGCTACAATGATTTTTCCAATAATGATTGCTGCTGCACTTGGAAAGATTTGTGGATAGTTCTCTTCTACACCTATGGAGTCGGCTTCCTTGGAATACGTATCTCAAGTACACTTCGTTTACAAGTAATGCTCATCTTTCTCATATCAACTGGAACCGGGATCGACACTTGTGAGTAGAAACCTGAGAACTCTCCTTTTCTATGAGTGATTCCAAATTCGCTGAAGCTAATTTTGCGGATTGTATTTGCCTTTATTTCAATAACATTTGGTCCTACTGCTTTGACACTAATCGCCGCCGTATTTACACATGGGAGGTCGGCGGTGATGACGACTTCTCCAACTGTCACAAAGACGTTGGTTAAGGGCTCTAGGACTGATTTGGCTATGTCCCAGCTTGGTTTTTCAGGGTATCTGCTCTCAAGAATTTGATTGGCTACGCGTTCAAGCTCGTCGATGTACCCCGCGATCACATCTACAAACGAGGACTTCCTTTTTGCCATATGTTCACCATTTTTATACATATAATGGGGGAGATGCGTATTCCTGCGCTTTGCTCATACGTTCCATTTCCATTTGGGTGCGTTTCATAACATCTCTGGCTTTCAATCGGATTTGTTCACCTTTTTTCAACAGATCTGTGACATCAATTTTTAGGTTAAGGATCTTGTTTAGTTGCGTTAGTACGGCGGCTGCGGCTTCTGGATCTGGATAGTTATAGAAGGATTGTGCAAGTAGTGCGATAGAATCTATTTTCATTTCGGCGCAATTTTTCAGTATAAGTGCGTAAGCGCCTACTAGGTATCCTTCGCCTAGGATCTCTATTCCGTGGTCTTCGAGATTTTTTAGTGTAGTAGGGGTCGAAGCCGCCCCGAAGACTTTGGGGCTTTCTATGTTTTGTCTATTTGGCTCGGCTATTCCACCCAGCGAAATCATCAGCTTCGCCTTTTTCTGACGAGCCCAGTTTACAATTTCGCTTGCCATTGGAAAAACGGATAGGCTCGGTAGTGCTATTTCTGAAACTAATGCCATGAGGTTATTTTTATTAAAAAATCGGATAGGCGCATAGGGCAATCCTTTATGCAGAACAATTATTGGTGGAAGAAGCTCTGACTCAACTTTGGCTACTTCCTCCATGTTAAGCGAGGAGATCATTTCTGAAACAGCTATCACGCCTACCAATCCAACATCAGGCAGACCATTGATGACTATCGGCTGACTGGGAATTGGCTTTTCTTCGATGATTTTGATTATGCTCGACATGTGTGCAATTCCTCTTTCCATGATTACTAATTAATTTAAAAATGGCTCTTAGCAAAAAAGTTTGTCATAAAGCAATCAATGTTTAAGAGAGAGAACCCACTCTTGGAAGTGGTTAGTAAAGGAAGTCGAATCCTGTGGCTATTGATAAACTTGGCTCATCGCTTTACGAGGCGTTACGGAAGATTATACGAGCTCCTGTCGTAGATGAGAAGGTTGTTAAGGAACTCGTCAAAGACATCCAGCGAGCACTATTACAGGCTGATGTTAATGTTCACCTAGTATTAGAGCTGTCAAAGAACATTGAAAGCCGTGCCTTAGAAGAAAAACTGCCATCAGGTATTTCAAGATGCGACCATGTCGTAAAAGTTGTTTATGAAGAGTTAACGCGGTTTCTTGGAGAGAAACCTGCAGCCCTACCTATTGAGACTGGAAAAACCAATGTTTTGATGCTCGTTGGTATACAGGGCTCGGGAAAAACTACGAGTGCGGCCAAATTAGCTAGGTTTTTCAAAAAAAGAGGATTGAAGGCAGCGCTTGTCTGCGCCGATACCTACAGACCGGGGGCTTATGCTCAACTAAGACAGCTAGCAAGCTCTGTTGGAGTTTCGGTTTATGGAAAAGAAAAAGAGAAAGATTCCGTGGAGGTAGCCTTACAAGGTGTTGAGGAGTTTAGATCCGAGAAATATGACTTGATTGTTATTGACACTGCTGGCAGACATAAAGACGAGAAAAGCTTGATTGAAGAGATGAAGCAACTGATAAAAAAAGTGGAGCCGGATGAAGTAACCCTAGTAATTGATGGGACGATCGGTCAACAGGCTTTTGCGCAGGCCAAGGCGTTTAATGAAGCTACTAATATTGGTTCAATTTTTGTCGCCAAACTTGATGGATCAGCTAGGGGAGGCGGCGCCCTCTCGGCTGTAGCGGCGACCGGGGCGCCGATCAAATTCATCGGAACTGGGGAAAAAATTGACAATATTGAGCTCTTTGATCCTCCGCGGTTTGTAGGAAGGCTCTTAGGGATGGGTGATTTAGCGAGCCTAATTGAAAAAGTCAAAGAAGCTGAAGTTAAAGTTCCTGAGAAGAAGGCTCGGGCAATGATGAGTGGAAAATTCTCGTTAGAGGACATGTATGAGCAGTTTGAAGCTATGCAAAAGATGGGATCTCTAAAACGTATTATGAAAATGGTTCCAGGATTTAGCTATAATCTGCCTGACGATAAAATAGATGTAGCTGAGGAGAAAATGCGGAGATGGCGGTTTATCATCCAGTCTATGACTAGGGAGGAGCGGGAAAACCCTCAACTACTCAATTCTTCAAGGATCCGTCGGATAGCCCGTGGCGCAGGAGTTAATGAGCGGGATGTGAAAGAACTTACCAATCAATTTTTCGCCATGAAGAAGATTATGAAGAAGATTATGCGGCAGCGATCTCCTATCTTTGGCAAAATGATGCGTGGATTTACTTAGAAAAGTACATATAAAGGGCAAGCCAAAAAACTTGAAGCTCGTTAGCTAAGGGTTTGTTTTGGAGGAGTTTTATGGGAAAATCAAAGGGATACCGTGCTAAGACTAGGGCACTTCTTAAGAAGCCTTCCAGGGAGGGGGGGACACAAGCGTTAAGCAGTTTGCTCCAAGCATACAACCCAGGAGACAGAGTAGTACTCCTAATTAATTCAAGCACCCATAAAGGAATGCCGCACCGCCGATTTCATGGAAAAGTGGGAGTTATAACTGAGAAGAGGGGACGTTCTTATTGCGTTGCAGTACAAGAGGGAGGAAAGAGGAAGACAGTAATCTCGCGTCCTGAACACCTTAGACCATATGATTAAGCAGGGGATCCAGCATGCCGAAGAAAATCTTGTCAGAGAAGCCTATCACAATAGCTGAGGTTAAGAAGATTCTAGAAGAGAGAGGAGAGGATCAGCTAGATCAGTTCCAACGTATAACCTTAGACTATGTAAAGAAGTTTTCGAAGATCGATAATAAGAAGGCGGAGGAGCTTATCAGCACGCTCACTGAGAAATTCGGTATCGACAAAGTTGAAGCAGTTCAAATAGTTAATTCTATGCCGAAAAGTATTGAGGAACTACGACCGTTCTTTGCTACGGCGAGACGGAGAATTATAGGAACTACTCAACTGGAAGCTATGTTAAAGGTTCTTGACGAGTTTAGAAAATAGATAATTTCTAGGCGTTATCTAAGCGATAAGTGAGGGAAACCATGGAAAAGAAAAAGTATGAAGAGTACGCCTACGTGCTAGACTACCTTCCACAGGGCCGCCCAAGCAGTGGGAGACAGGCATTTAAAGCTGAGCCCATAGTCCAAGTAGTCGGGGAAGCATATTTCACTCTACTTGAAGCTGTTGTAAGAGTGGGTGCAACATTCACATCGCATGAACGAGTTTATGTTGGAAAAGATTCCAGAGAGAAAATCGAAAATATAAAAGGGCGTGTAAGTTACGATGAGCTAACTTCAGCAGCAAAAAGCGAGCTACCCATAATAATCGAGGAGATGGTTAAAACCCAAGAAAAGAGGGCCGTAGATTTTTTCAACAATTCACAAGCTGTAACCCCTAGGATGCATGCACTAGAACTCATCCCTGGAATAGGAAAGAAGTATATGTGGCAGATCTTAAATCAGCGGGAAAAGAAACCGTTTGAGAGTTTTACGGACCTCCAGACACGTACTGAAATCCCAGACCCAGCGAAACTCATTACAAAAAGAATTTTAGAAGAACTAATGGGAGAGACCAAGTACCGCATCTTCACCCGCATACCATAGTTTTGAAACGTGGTTAAGAATGAAGATTCTAGACGAAACAAAGAGACTTCTCCATCAATACAATATTAGACCCCGAAAAAGACTCGGACAAAGCTTCATGGTTGATGATGCATCGTTAATGAAGATGGGCAAGTATGCGGAGCTAAAACAAAGCGACTCCATACTCGAGATCGGTGCAGGGCTTGGCTTCCTGACAGAGATCCTTGCAGAGAAGACTAGAAAGGTTATCGCCATTGAAAAAGACCCAAAGCTCTTTGGAATCTTAAATGAACGCATTAGCACTCTTGAAAACGTTGAAACCATCCATGGAGACTTTCTTAAAATAAAGATTCCAGAGTTCAATAAGGTTGTTTCAAATCCACCATACGCAATCTCCTCACCGCTCATATTCAGATTGTTGGAGAAGAGATTTGATGTTGGAATTTTAACGTTCCAAGAGGAGTTTGCAAAGCGCCTTGTTGCTCAAAAGGGAACCGAAGATTATGGCAGATTGACTGTGATGGTCTACTATTACGCAGACATGGAGTTGCTTGATTGTTTGCCAGAGAGTGCGTTCTACCCAAAGCCAAAAGTATCCTCTTATATTGTGCGCTTTAAACCTAGAGAGCCCCCATTTGAGGTTCTTGATGCGAAGCTTTTCTCAGACGTGGTCCGCACATTGTTTACGCAGCGCAGTAGAAAGGTCAGAAAAGCACTTAGAGTATTTTGCCGTGAAATTGCCATCCCAAAGATGGGTAGCAAGGAGTTCATTGCCACGCTTCCATTTCTTGAAAGCAGAGTAGAACAGCTAGCTCCCGAAGACCTTGGCGCTCTATCAAACGCGATTCATGAAAAACTGAGTGAAAAATAACGATTCTGCTTATTTTTCCTCAGATTCCCACTCGAGTTTCCATGGTTTCTTCTCTGCTCGCTTACTCCGCGTCATTCCTTCAAGAAGAATCTTCTGCTCAATGGATGCTATCATCTTCCTCGTAGTGATTACAGCGTCGGGGTTAACACTTACACTTGTTGCGCCTTGCCGCACTAGAAACTCGCAGTATTCAGGGTAAACGGATGGCGCCTGTCCACAGATAGAGGTGGTTACCCCATGCTCGTTGCACATTTTAATTGTATGAGCTAATGCGCGTAAAACCCCTGGGTCTCTCTCATCGTAAATTTCAGCGATGCTGGCATCGTCACGATCAATTCCAAGTATCAACATCGTCAAATCGTTTGTTCCAAATGAGATGCCATCAATCCCTGCTTCTATGAATTTATCGATTAAGAAGACAGTGTTTGGAACTTCTACCATTATCCAAAGTTTAAAGTCGGAGCCGCGTCTGAGTCCTTCCTCTTCCATAATCTTCTTAGTGTCGGTTAGATCTAACAAGTTCCTGACAAAGGGAACCATTACCCACACATTCTTTAAGCCATACTCATCTCGAACTTTTCTGATAGCGCGGCACTCTAGCCTGAAGATC
Source organism: uncultured Candidatus Bathyarchaeia archaeon (assembly GCA_964410135.1). Lineage (GTDB taxonomy): Archaea > Thermoproteota > Bathyarchaeia > RBG-16-48-13 > CAYPFQ01 > CAYPFQ01. Next base: position 37,776 of record CAYPFQ010000002.1, on the reverse strand, counting down.
TCCGGTTCTTTTCTGTATCTGAAGGCCCCTCTATAACCGATTAGTGGGTTTGGTCCTACATGTCCCAATTCTTTCTCGATTTCTCCGCCCTCAAGACCAAGAAATTCGTCTGGCTTGAAATCGAGGAACCGATAGACGATTGGTTTTGGATAAAAAGGCTCAGCGACTTTTCGAACCCCCTCCGCGAAAGCGTCGATCATCTTTTGTCCTCCGCCTTCTTCGATTAGTCTTCTTGGGTGTTTACCTATTCCGAGCAGCATGTGTTCGGCTCTTAGCAGGCCAACGCCATCTGGATGGGTTTCTTTGAATACTTTTTCCGCGAGTTCGGGAATTGATAAGTTTACATAGACTTTTGTAGCCGTTACTGGTAGGTGTGCTATTGCTGCGGTTGAAGCGACCGTTGTAGTTGGAGCAACTACTGCCTCCTCAACTTTACGGACGCCTTTGAACACAACTCCGTGACTGCCGTCAACCGTGATAGTTTCACCTTGGTATTTGCTTAAGGTGGCTGTGGCGACTCTCGCTCCAACAATACATGGAATACCCATTTCTCTAGACACAATAGCGGCATGACATGTCATGCCGCCGTCATCAGTCACTATGGCTGATGCCTTTCGCATAGCAGGCACCCAGTCAGGGTTGGTCATTTTGGTTACGAGAACATCTTTTTGGCGTACTTTGTCTATGAATTTGACATCCATCACAACATTAACTGGGCCTATACCTATTCCTGGACTAGCACCCAGTCCTCTCACTAATATTTCTTCTACCGTCTTTTCCTCGGTCTTAGGAATTGGCGCAGATGGTTTAGCTTCGCCGAAGAAGGCGGTTACTGGTCGTGATTGGAGTATATGGATCTTACCTTTTTCGATAGCCCATTCGATGTCCTGTGGAAACTTGTAGTGGTCTTCGATCAGCTTTCCAGTTTTAGCAACTTCGACTACTAGGTCGTCTGGTAACGATTGTGCTGAAACCTTATCTTTCGGCGCTGGGACCTTTATAGTCTTCCCAGTTTTGACATCTCTAATCCGAATGCTATCTTTCTTATCTGAGATCTGCTTTTCAAGAATCTTGAAATTTTTTTTATCGATAACAAATCTGTCAGGTGTGACATCCCCTGAAACTATGCTCTCACCAAGCCCCCAACTTGACTCGATGACAATTTTATCCCTTTCACTGGTAGTTGGATGAACGGTGAAAATCACCCCAGAAGCTTCTGCTTGAACCATTAACTGAACTGCAACAGACATGAATACTTTTGAATGGTCAATGTTATTTTTCTCTCTATAGAAGATTGCCCTAGGAGTAAAAAGCGACGCCCAGCATTTGTGAACATGTTCTACCACAGAACTAGCGCCTGAGATATTCAGGAATGTGGACTGCTGACCTGCAAAGGAGGCCTCCGGCATATCTTCTGCTGTCGCCGAAGACCTAACGGCTACTGGAACCGCCTCTCCAAGTTTTTTGCACAGATCCTTGTAGCCCGTCTCAATTTCTTTTTGGATAGCAGTAGGAACCTTTTGTTTAAGAATTAGTTTCTGGATATCCTCCGCCGTTCTCTCCAGTTCTTTCGCATTGTCCACATTAACTTTTGCCAAGGTAGTGTTGATTTTGTTGGCGAGACCAGAGGAATTGATAAATTCCTTGTAGGCTTCTGCGGTAACGGCAAATCCTAGTGGAACCGATATGCCTGCCCGTAGCATTTCGCCTAGGTTTGCACCTTTCCCCCCAGCTATCGCTATATCTGCCTTGGTGATTTCGTCGAACCATTTAACAAATAGACCCAACAGATTACACCATATTTAGCATGAGTTGTTACAGATTCTAAATTTTATAAACGCCTCACTCAATAAAAAACTGCCGCCTGCAGCTCAATCAAAGTTTAAATAACGCTAATAAGACGTATGTTGGCGAAGTGTAGTGGAGGTTTACCATTATGAAGGGCAGTGAATACCGTCGCATTAAAGGCTCAGCATATACTAGGAGAGAGTATATTCATGGAGTCCCTCCACCTCGACTAAGCAAGCATACCATGGGAAACCTGAAAGGAAAGTTTGATTACAAGGTCTCAATGACCGCCCTCAGAGATGTCCAAATTCGCCATAACGCATTAGAGGCAGCTCGCGTTGCAGTTAACAAGGTACTTTTCGATAAACTTGGGGAAACAGGATATCGCTTGAGAGTCAAAGTGTACCCTCATCAGGTACTAAGAGAAAATAAGATGATGGCTTTCGCAGGAGCTGACCGGATCCAAGAGGGAATGAGGAAGTCGTTTGGAGTTCCAATTGGTACTGCGGCTAGAGTTAGAATTAATCAGCCAATTATGACCGCAGAGATCAATGCGGACGCTGTTGAAGCGGCTAAGGAAGCACTTATGCAGGGATTTAGTAAGCTTCCAACTCCCTGCAAAATTGAAGTTAAAAAAATCGCCGCCTAACCCCCTTGGTGGCTTGACGGATTTTGTACGATCTAGAAGAGAAGAGGTTAGTTAGAGAAGTCGTAGATCGTCGTGCTCATCGGGTCCTAATTCAACTCCCAGATGGATTAAAACAAGAGGGATTTCGGTTAGCTCGTTTTCTTGAAAATAAGGCTGGTGTAGAGGTTGTGGTGTCAGCCGATCCGTGCTATGGGGCTTGCGATGTGGCTTTTAGCGATGCAGAGCAGATGAGGGCAGATTTGATAGTACATTATGGACACACTCCTTCTGTCTTTCCAGCAAAAATTCCAACAGTCTACCTAGAGGCTAGGGTAAAGGAAGACATGACAAAAGCAATAAAAAAAGCCCTACCATTCCTCGCTAACTTAAGACGAATAGGTGTCGCCACTACGATCCAACATATTCACGAGCTTGAAAATGTTAAGAGAATTCTAAAAGATGAGGGAAAAATTGTTTTGATTGGGAAGGCTCGAGGAAACATAAAGTATGATGGTCAAGTTCTTGGCTGCGATTTCACCGCTGTAAACTCGATTGCAAATGAAGCTGATGGCTTCTTATTCGTAGGCGGAGGAAATTTTCACGCATTAGGTATAGCCCTAGCTACTGGGAAGAGAGTTGTCGTGGCGGATCCATACCTAAACGAAGCCAGAGAAATTGAAAACTTAAAACGTAAAGTACTAAGACAGCGTTGGGCAACTATCTGCAAAGCAAAAAAGGCACAAAGGTTTGGCATCATCATAGGTTTGAAACCGGGTCAAACAAACCTGCAGTTGGTTGCAAAAGTTAAACGTGAATTACAAACAAGAGGAAAAAGAGCTCTTCTTATCTGTATGCGAGAAATTACTCCTGAAAAATTGTTGGCATTCAGCGAGATCGATGCCTTCGTTAATACGGCTTGTCCAAGAGTAGCCATTGATGACGCAATCCAGGTAAAGAAGCCAGTCTTAACATCCGATGAGACGCTTATAATGTTAGGTAGGATGCCTTGGGAAGCATATGCAAAGGAAAATGCTCCAAAAACATAGACTTGAAATTATATTGTCTGAGTTAAAGCCACATCCGTCGCCGAAGGCTTACCTTGAACAGTATACGATTCCATCGGAGGTTGCCTCAGAGATTCTTTACTTGGCCGCATATATGTATAGGGACATTGTCGGTAAGACTGTCTTTGATCTTGGATGCGGGACCGGGCGGCTGGGAATAGGAGCCGCGATCCTTGAGGCAAAGGAGATCGTGGGAGTTGATGTGGATGCTCTCGCAGTCGAAGTGGCAAAGAAAAACGCAGAGATGGCGGGCGTACACAATGTTAGTGCATGGATCGTTGGCGACATCGATGCCATATGTGGTTCCTGTGATACTGTGATTCAGAATCCACCGTTTGGAGTTAGGCAAAGGACGGCTGACCGAAGGTTCATCAAGAAAGCCTTGGAATTAAGCGAAGTTGCTTATTCCATACACAAAGGTGGAGCCACAAATAGAGAGTTTATAAAGAGATTCGTCGAAAGATGTGGAGGAAGCGTTGCTGGGATATTTCAGATGAAGCTGGTTATCCCGCCGATGTTTGCCTTTCATAGAAAGACAAAGTATTCAGTTGATGTCGATCTCTATCGAATTGTAAAGAGGAAGTAAAATGCCGAGGAAAGATCTTGGAAAAAGTGGGCAATTTGTAGTGCCTGGAGATAGGTTAGCGGTGATTGAGGAGCTCATTTCAGGACCTGGAACATATGTAAGAAACGATGGCATAATTCACTCATCAATCACGGGTCGAGTGGCAATAGATACGGCTAAGAGAACTGTGGCGATATATCCAGACGTCCACTTACCAGTTGTGCCATGTGAAGGGGGCACAGTAATAGGTGAAGTTTCATCCGTTCAAGAAAAGATGGCCATAGTACAGATTTTTAAAATAAACAAGACAACAATAACCTCAAAACCATTTACAGGAAGCTTACATGTGTCTTCAGTAAGTTCGAACTACGTTAGATCAATGTTTGATGCGTGTAAAGCAGGAGATATTATCCGAGCCAGAGTCGCTAGTGATAAAAATTTCGCATATCAACTTTCCACAGTTGATGGGCATCTTGGAGTTTTGTACGCCTTCTGTTCACGATGTGGGAATGTGCTTTTAAAAAAGGGACGGTTACTTCAGTGTGAAGTTTGTAAAAATTTAGAGGAGAGGAAGTTGGCTCCAGATTATGGTGAAGCTGAAATTTAGAATCTTTGGAGAAAGATTCTATGAGGATCAATGTATTAAAAAAGACAAGGAATGAGTTAAGGATCGAGGTCGAGGGAGAAGGACATACATTCTGTAACGCACTGCAAAAGGCTCTTCTAGAAGACCGCTCAGTTGAATTCGCAGGATACGAGTTGCCTCATCCTTTGGTTGCTCAACCGATAGTTTATGTTAGAGTAAAAGAGGGTGGAAACCCTGAAAAGGTACTTATTAAAGCGGCGAAAAAGCTTGGTCTAGAAAGCGCAGAATTCCGAGAAACTTTTGAAAAGGCTTGGAAGAGTGGCGTAAAAGCCTAGGGCACGAGATATGTCCACCTTAATTCGATTGAAAAAAATTCTCGTAGAGAGTAGCCCCACTCAAAGCCTACGCGATATATTGTTGAACAAGAAATGGGCTAGACTTGGCGACACCTATGTGAACTTCATTTACTCTCTGGCTTACTCAGCAAAATTCAGAGAGCTTTCAGGTCTAAGAGTACGTAGTGATACATTAGCAGAGGCATTGAGAAGAACTGGACTTAGAGACATACTGCCAGGTAGAATGAACCGCTATGAGCTGGGAAATGCTGCTGAAGCGTTGATTATATATGGGTGGGCCAGTGGCTCGATCTCCGAGGAAGACTGTATTAACATACTCAAAAAGCAGGTCGAAGATCCAGTAGAGGCTTTTACCAGCCTCTTGACGGAGATTAGTAAGCGACTTGGAGCACAGTTTAATGTCAAATGAAGTAAAATTTAGGGAAATTAAAACCGAAATTCGCGTATTAGGAATCGACGATCGCCCCTTCACCCCCCGTTCAAAGGGTTTAGTCGATGTGATTGGAGTAGTCTATAGAGGAGGTTACTGGTTGGATGGAGTAATGAAGACGAGCATACAGATAGATGGTCTTGATTCTACAGAAAGAATTACAACAATGATTACCAACTCGCCCCATTACCATCAGTTGCGGGTAGTTATGTTGAATGGCATAACCTTCGCAGGGTTTAATGTGGTAGATATTAAGAGGCTTTTTAAGGACACCAAGCTACCAGTAATTGCTCTCACCAAAGAAGGGCCCAATATGAATGAGATCAAAGCAGCTCTTAAAAAACTACCAAACTGGAGAGAAAGATGGAGAGCTGTCAAGGCAGCTGGTGATATATTCACATTAAAGACAAAGGATGACGCGGAGTTTCTTTCCATGCAAATATCTGGAATCCTGAGACAGGATGCTGAGAAAATCGTAAAGATGACTTCTACGAGAAGCAGCCTCCCAGAGGCGTTGCGAGTGGCCCACCTAATAGCCTCTGGACTAATATAAAAATCGTAGCGCTTCACAAAAAAGTTTAAAAGAAGGTTAGATTAGGAAAACTCAGCAACGGTGTCTAATTAATGGAATTCTGCCCAAAATGTGGAAATAGACTTGTACCAACCCAAAAGGGCAAGAGAAAACTCAGAATTCTACTGGCATGCACAAAATGTGGCTATGAGAAGCCTACAAAAGATAAAATTGTAACCGCATTACGTGTGCCCGAGCAGGTTCCTAAAAAACAGATCGCAGTAATTGGAAAAGAGGCGCAAAAATTCCATACGATGCCTAAAACCAAGGCAGAATGCCCCAAGTGTGGGAATGCGGAAGCCTACTGGTGGATCACGCAAACAAGGGGCAGTGATGAGAGCCCAACTCAGTTTTTCAGATGTGTAAAATGCGGCTATACTTGGAGAGAGTACAGCTAAATTCTAGCTCATCTCCTAAGTTAACTATTTTAGTGTTAAGATAGGTTAAGTTAAAAGGAAAACTAGCAGATTACTTGTGGAGGTTTGAAATTGTTTAATGTAAAGATGGCTGACGCCAAATTATTTAGAGACCTGATGTCGGCGATATCAACCCTGATTGATGAGGCTACTTTTAACGCAAGCCCCGAGGGCATAACGCTGAGGGCTATGGATCCATCGCATGTGGCTATGGTTGACTTTGAATGGCCGAGGAGTGTGTTTGAAGGGTATACGTGCGACCAACCCACAAAAATCTGTGTCAACTTAAGCGAGATGCAGAAACTTCTACGCGGAGCTGGCACTAACGAGTCAGTTGAAATTTCTCTAGACGAGCAGACTAAGAAATTAAACATCAAACTAAGGGGAAAATATACAAGAACATTCAGCATGACTACACTAGAGGCAGCTGGAGAAGAGGCTCCGATTCCTAAGATTGTATTTAATGCAAAGGCAAAACTCACTACGGCAGCTTTGAGACAAAGTATGGATGATGCCTCCACTGTCAGCGACCATGTAAGACTTGAAGCAAGCCCTGACAAGTTTGTGATGATAGCTACGGGCGACGTCGGAAGCGCGAAAATAGAGTTAGAAAAAGAAAGTGAAGTGCTTCTTGGATTAGAAGTTAAAGAGGAGTCGAAGGCAACATTTAGCCTCAGCTATTTAGCAGAAATAATTAAGTCAGCCTCAACAACCTCGGACATTGCCACGCTGGAGTTCTCAACAAACATGCCAGTCAGACTAGATTTCGAGCTACCACAAGGCGGAAAGCTCACCTACTATCTGGCTCCAAGGATTGAAAGCGAGGCTTAGCCTCAGCTACAAAAATTGGATAGATTCATTTATCACACTTCCTCACTCTATTGTAAGAAAGAACTATGTTAGATACTAGCGACTTAGCCAAGTTCCCTTTTACAAAGGAAGCTAGCCGATACGTGAAAGAGAAGGAAATCGAAATTGAAGAACTTGCTAGAGACTACTCAAAAATTGTAGATGCCGCAGTGAAACGAGTTGAAGAAGCCATTGAGGAGGAAATTCACAGTGAATCGGCAGATGATATGGTTGAAATCCTTTCCTATCCAGCAGCCGTAATGATCGTAATGCAGGTGAACGATCCTTTTCTTAAAAGGCGATACGCTCTAGCCGAAGCAAAACGCGCCCATAAGCTGCTACTGGGCGAGTTACCCCGCAAATCCAAGGAACATTTGATGGACATCGCGGTTGGCACATTTAAATGGGACATCCAGAGCACCAGAGAGAAATTAGGGGATACTGAGTATGATTTTTCACTATACTTCACGGATTACTTGAGGAATGCAGCTGGAGTCAGTGGGGATAAATGGAAACTTGTAAACAGACTGGTCTTAGACGGCCGGGTTTACCTAACAACTGGAGACGCCGCTAGACTGCTCCAAGAAGAGATCCGCAGAAGAATTGAAAACAGGCTTGAAGGACGCCTTGAAGTTGAATTACCAGCACCGATTGTCCAAAGGATCGAGCCTTTGAAAATACTGCTAGCTCAAAGGAAAGGTGAGATTGCTATCGAGGAAGCTCCGATAGGCTTCATGGTGATGGCTTTTCCGCCGTGCATCAAAAAATTGTATGACGCTGTTTTCAGTGGACAAAATGTCCCCCACTTGGGAAGATTCACGTTAACATCATTCTTACTGAATACTGGCATGAGCCCAGAGGAAGTAGTGAAACTGTTTTCGCAGCTAGCCGATTTCGACTCCGAGATGACACGATATCAAGTTGAGCATATCGCTGGTACAAGAGGATCAAGAACCAAGTATACTCCACCAAACTGTAGCACCCTACGCACCCATGGATTCTGTATTTCCATGGACGACCTCTGCAAAAAAGTAAGACATCCCATGAGCTATTATAGACGAAAGTTTAGGGTGCTAAAAACTGGTAAACCCCCAAAAAAAGGGTGACCAAGATGGAGACAGAGGACTTCGTCAAAAGAAAGTTCGCCGAGTACTATCATGAGCACTCCAACGAAATCCAACCGCCCACATCAATGGAAAAAAGAGAATTCGGCTTCCTAACCTTCAAGGAAAAAATGATGATCCGCCATAAAGGCTTCAGAAGGATAGAAGATTTACGGCGTTTCCTCGAGACCACGGCACCATCAGATGTTTACCACTCGTCCGCATACTACGAAAACCCCGAGGAAAGCATGGAAGCCAAAGGTTGGCTTGGTGCTGACTTAATTTTTGACGTAGACGCCGACCACATAGAAACCCCCTGCAAAAACGAGCATGACAAATGGACCTGCCTAAAATGCGGAGAGAAGAGAACTGGACAAACACCAGAGAACTGCCCAAAATGTGGTTCCCAGAAATTTGAAGAAGAGACATGGCTATGCGAAAAGTGTTTAGAAGCAGCAAAATCAGAAACAATAAAACTCATCGACATGCTAACAAGCGACTTCGGATTTATTGACAAAAATTTGGCAGTCTGTTTCTCAGGACATAGAGGATATCACGTTCACATCGAAGATAAGAAAGTGCATAGCCTTGATCAACAAGCTCGGAAGGAAATTGTAGACTATATTCGTGGTACAGGAGTTGACGCGAAATATCAAGGCATTAGACAAATCAGCGAAGTGGACATAGGACCAGATCTTCATGATCCTGGCTGGAGAGGACGTCTGGCCAGAGGGGTTTATGATTTCTTAGCCGCAGCTAATCCTGAGCAGCTGAAAAAAATTGGAATAAGTAAGAGAGAAGCTACGGCGCTTCTAAAGGCAAGGCATACAAAAGCCCCCTGGAGCGTAGCAGGAGTCGGAGTAGCCACCTGGATGAAAATTGCTGAGTGTGCAATTAGTAGCCAGGCAGCAAGCATCGACACAGTGGTCACCACAGATCTTCACCGCCTAATACGATTACCAGCGACAATCCATGGAAAAACTGGATTGAAAGTTGTCACTATAGAAACTGGAGAACTTGAGGCATTCGATCCACTCAAGGAGGCTATAGCTTTCGCTAAAGGAACAATGTCCATCCGCATTACAGAAGCCCCAGCGTTTAGGCTTGGAGAACAAACTTACGGACCCTATAGGGATGAGAAGGTTGAATTGCCAACGGCGGCTGCGATGAGTTTATTATGTAAGAAGGTTGCCTCTCCATGTTAGCTAAAGAACTTGGTGGAAAAAGCTGTGAACTATGATGAGTTGTATCAGGCGTGGAAGCGTGAGAAGGAAAGCGCCCAGCTACAAAAACTGTCAAAGGACTTCTACGAACGCCTAGCAGAGTATATTAAAATTCTGAAGGAGGAGCAGCGCATGATCGATGAGAAATCGATAAGGGCGAAACTTCTAGTAGCAGAGCACGCTAATGTAAAACGTTTAGCAACAGAGTTGCTTCAACTAAGGCATACAAAGATCGCGACTGAAGTTTCTGAGAGAGGTTTAGTTCCAACAGAGGTATGTGCAAGAGAAGAAGAATCTTTATCTGAGAATTTAGCTTCCGCAACCGATACTCGTGGAAAACTGTTAAAAAAAATTTTTGAAGGCAGAGTAACCCAAACAAACGAGGTTATAGCAAAGCCAAAAAAGATATTAGTCCGCTTCTTACAACCCCTTCCACCCATTATGGGTGCGGATATGAAGAGTTATGGACCTTTTAAGCAAGAGGATTTAGCGTTACTACCATCTGAGAATGTGGAAGCTCTATTGAAACAAGGAATAGTGACGAAGGTGGAAGCTGAAAAATGAAAGCTCCAAAAATGATTAGGACCTACTGTCCAAAATGCAAGAAGCACACGGAGCATTCGGTTTCGCTATACAAAGCCGGGAAACGTAGGGCATTAGCAGCAGGGGAGAGACATCATAGACGCCGAGATCTACATGGATATGGAGGACAAACAACCCCTGAACAGAAAAAATTCGCCAAAACCACTAAAAAACAGACATTAAAGCTAACATGTAAGACATGTGGGTATACTATACAGAAGATTGGATTGCGCTTACGGAAAATGGAAATTAAAGTATAGGTGAAGACGGTTGTCAGAATGGGATAAACTCATTCCAAAGCCTAGAAGCAGGTTCATCCGGGTGAAATGCCCCGAGTGCGAAAATGAGCAGATAATTTTCAACTATGTTGCAACAACAGTCAAGTGTAATGTATGTGGAGGGCTACTGGCAGAACCAAGCGGCGGAAAGGCAAAGATCAAGGGAGAAATCCTGAGCGAGTTAGAATAGTCTAATTTTAAGGCATGATTGGGGAGAGACAATGAGCGCTGGAAAGGAAGAGTTCCCCGAGCCAGGCGACCTCGTTATAGCCACGGTAAAAACGGTTATGCCTTACGGTGTCTACGTAACATTGGATGAGCATGGAGACAAGGAAGGATTAGTCCATATCTCTGAAGTTTCTTCAACATGGGTCAAGAACATCCGCGATCACATGCGAGAGGGACAAAAAGTTGTCTTGAAAGTTCTCAGAGTTGACACTGAGAAGAAGCATGTAGACCTCTCATTGAGACGTGTTTCTGGACCCGAAAAGAAAGAAAAACTGTTAAAATGGAAGCATGATCGAAAAGCAGAATTCATATTGAAGATAACGGCTGAAAAACTTCACACCCCCCCCGAGAAATTATACGAAGAAGTGGGCGTTAAAATCGAAGAAGTATATGGCGGATTGTATGAGGGCTTGGAGGAGAGCTCAGAACATGGCGCGGAAGCCCTAGCTAGGGCCGATGTTCCAGGAAAAATAGCAAAAATACTAGCAGAAGTTGCCAAAATGAAAATTAAAATTCCTAAGGTTACGATTAGAGCGATTCTTGAATTAACATGCACTAGGCCCAATGGCGTGGAAGTCATTAAAGAAGCATTGTTAAACGCCAAAAAAATGAAGAAGCCAGAGGACGCTGAGGTGGAGATCTCTGTTATTGCCGCACCAAGATATAGCGTTGAAGCCCAAGCTAGAAGCTATAAAGAGGCTGAAGACCTGCTCCAAAGAGTCTTAGAAACCGCCGTTCAAGCAGTTGAGAAAAATGGCGGAAAAGGTACGTTTAAGAGGGAGTAGCTTGGTCTGGATGTTAAGAAAGTGCAAAAATGGGCATTATACACTCAGCCAACACAGATGCCCCGTCTGTGGTGGTGGAGTAAGTATAGCCCACCCAGCCAAATTTTCCATGGATGACAAATATTGGAGATATAGATATGAGCTAAAGAGGAGGACTCCCACAAAATGAGACAAACCATGATCCGAAAGAAGCTTGACATCAAACTGAAGGACCCAATTTTGATAGAAGGATTACCGGGGCTGGGATTAGTGGGTAAAATTGTTATAAGATATCTGATCAGGCAATTAAGAGCAAAACTGTTTGCCCGGTTATATTCCCCATTTTTCCCTTATCACGTACTTGTCAATAAGAAGGGGAGTGCGCAACTTCTTAAGAGCGACTTTTATTACTGGAAAAACAACGCCCCCAAGGGCAATGACCTCATTCTTTTAACCGGAGACACCCAAGCGCAAACAATCGAGGGCCAGTATGATGTAACAAGTAAGATCTTGGAGTTTGCTGAAGATCATGATGTTAAAACTATCCTCACAATAGGTGGCTACAGTACGCCAGGTCAAGGGGTTGAACCGCGAGTCTTAGGTGTGGCAACATCACCCGAACTTTTAAAAAGACTTGTTGACGCTGGTGTTAAAATTAGTCCAGCTGGAAACCCTATTGTAGGAACTGCCGGTCTGCTCGTAGGACTGGCTAAGTTTAAGCATCTCGAGGCCGCTTGCCTCTTAGGCGAAACCGTGGGGTATATGCCCGATCCAAAAGCTGCGAAAAACGTACTAAGAGCATTGTTATTGATATTGAACATCAAGTTAGATCTGAGTGATCTTGACCGCGAAATTGAAAAAGCCAAGGAAGTTCTGAAAAGACTGCGGACAGTGGAGAAGAAGCTTAAGTCTTACGAGGAAGCCTATCAAAAAGCCGAGAAAGAGAAAATGACCTATATTAGCTAGACATTGAACACCTAGTATTTTACCTCGTAAATTAGGACCATGTTACGGGTTGAAGCATAGACTAATTTGAAGTTAGTTGGAAGAGGTACTGCGGCACCCGATGATGCAACTTGCTCACGGAATGGATACAACATTAGTTTCGTAAGCACTGTGTCGTTCCTCGGGATATAGAGCCCATAGTCAGCTACCCCAATTTGCTTAGAAAGGTTTTCAGCTCTGAGCGAAGCCTCAGAGAGCTCGGCAATTCTTGCCATCCACTCCCATTTAACTTCTTCCCCGTAAAAAAGTGGAGCTCTTCGGGCCGGTGACTCACCTAGGAAAAAGTTCAGTGTAGTAAATACTACAACATAGTTTACCCCATAGCGTTTTAGCATAGGAATAGCTTGGGTTTCATTTGACATGTAGATTCTACCTATGTTTTTGATTTGAGTCGTATTCCAAGTTGAGTTATCAGCCAATGTTGTCCTGTTGCCTATCACCGTCAAATAGTACCCGTAATCCCACCATGAGCATATCACCGCATTCTGAGGAGTGTTATCATGGATCCATGCGCATGCCTCAAGCCAGTCTCCGAAGTTTTGTCTGCTAGGGATAGTGGCAGAGGCGATCGTTACTGGAGTATTTGCACTATCAACTCCTCGATTCATTGGAGAAAATGAGTGCAACGGGGCAATTAATAGTAAAACTATTATCACAGTAATTATTCCAAACTCAGAGCCCACACCAGAGATAAAACGCATCTTTCTTCTCGGGAAGAATGCACTCCCTCTTGCAATGTCCATGAATGGTTTGATAAGTTCGACAACGGCTAAGGCAACGAGTATAGCAAACGCTGAGGCCAGTATCAATGTAAGCCTTACCATGGATGCAGCGAAATACAATGAGGTAATTGCAAATAAAATGAGGTATATGTTCTTGTCAGTAGGTCGCCTAAGAGCAAAAAAGAATCCTATTGGAAGCAGGAATATAAAAAAGCCGAATTCATAGTAGAAGGCGGCCCATGTGGCTGCACGATGCTCTGCAACAGATTCTACTATAGGCATCTCAAGCCGGGCAAATGGATTGATAGCGGTTACGAGTTTATGGATCAGCGGAGATACAATTCCTACTTGCATAATAAAGAGCACGATAACGGCAATCGATAAAAACATGCATGATGCAGCTACAATTTTCATCTTCAAAGTCTTAATGTGACTTAGGAACTCGTAAACGAATAGCAAGAAAATTGCGACAAGCGCTGGCAGGACTCCGATTGATGTTAATACATGGAATCCAGGACGAGGCACGTGTATTGCGATAAGCAGACTGAGACCCATGGTTATCGTGTACGATAGAAGAAGCCGTAGATTATACCTACGCAACAAAATCATGACGACGACAAATAGCGCAAGCAGATCCACTGCGTAGTAAAAAGCGCTCCAAGAAATTTCGATGTACCCCAGAGAAAATCCTGCTGCAAGCGAGTATAAGATGCATGAAGACAGAGGTTTCTGCGGTTCGATCGAGCGTAAGAAGAATAGAGCTATCAGCACAAGAGCGAGGATGCCTACTGTCTCATGTTTGTAGAAGCCTAGATAGGTTCTCCCGATGTAAGCAGCATTTAAAGATAAGATTAAAGCTCCTAGAAGCCCTACCTCCGCCCCGCCGATATCTTTACCTAGAAAATAAAGAGCGATACAGGTGATTGCGCCTACTACTGGCGGGAAGAAAATGCATACGTCCATAACTGATACCTGAAGACCGAAGAGTTTGAGTAAAAGGTAAACGATTGCCCCGCTAAAGGGAAGCCCTGGCGGCGTAGTTCCCCATATGTCTCGGCCACCCGGCCACCAGCTCTTGTAGTCATGCCACTCCCAAAACGACTCAGTAAACCACGACTGCCAATTTTGGGCCACATATTCTGTGATCCGATAGTGATAGTATGGATCGAATTCAGACAGGTATGCCCCCCACTGAAGCGGTAGGATGCGGACAAGAAATGCAATTGATGCTATGAGCGCAACACATGCGCATCGAAACATAGCCCCCCGCGAAAGACTTGGATAGGCACCTTTCAAAGATTGAGAAATGGAACTCAGCGTTTCTTTGCTGAACTTCCCCCTCAGTTTATTCGAAAACCCCACTCTAATGGTGCCTCCAGCGTCAACAAGATTTTCTTTAAGTCTTATTTGGCTTGTGGTTAACTTATCTGCTCAATAAACTAAAATAACGGAACCATGCTTCTACTATCGTCTATAAGGAGTTTACGCTGGGATGACCCGCCAAATTCAGTAGGCAAGATGAGTGGCGTACCTACGAACTTTAGAAGAGCCAGTTCAACTATTTTAGTGGAGGAAAACTCCAGTGCCTAGGCGATACGTGGGTTTAATCACAGGAGCATACAACCCGAAAGAGATCGAGAAAAGCATAGCCCAATGGTGGAACAAGAACAAGATATACGTAAAGGCTAAGAAAAACAGACGAAAGGGTAGAAAATTCTATTTCTTAGATGGCCCCCCCTACGTTACAAATCAACCACATGTGGGTACTGCTTGGAATAAGGTCATGAAAGACCTTGTAATTCGATTTCGAAGAATGCAGGGCTACGATGTCCGTGACCAGCCAGGATACGATTGCCATGGGCTACCGATCGAAGTAAGGGTTGAGGAGATGCTTGGTGTAAAAACAAAGAAAGAGATCGAAGAAAAAATCGGTGTAGGGCGTTTCATAAAGGAATGTAAAAAATTCGCGGTAAAATTTGAGAAAATTCAGACAGCAATCTTCAAAGAGCTTGGCATCTGGATGGATTGGGACAGTCCCTACTTGACATATCTTGACAAGTACATAGAATCGGTCTGGTGGACGCTGAAGAAAGTAGATGAGGGGGGACTTTTAGACAGAGGTCTTAGGATTGTGCATTGGTGCCCTAGATGTGAAACAGCATTAGCAGGCTATGAAATAACAGATGAGTACAGATTTGTACGGGATCCCTCGATCTATGTGAAGTTCCCAGTTGTTGGAAAGAAGAACGAGTACATCCTAATCTGGACGACGACCCCATGGACATTACCAAGCAACGTAGCCATCATGGTGCACCCGGAGTACACCTACGCGCGTGTCGAAGTCGAAGGGGAGGTTTTGATCTTAGCTGAAGCTAGATGCAGTCCCGTTTTTGGTGAAATTGGACTTGATTATAAAGTTCTTGAGACATTTCCAGGCAGAAAATTGGAAGGACTTCGCTATAGACCAGCCCTTCTAGAGGAAGTCACACTCCAATCAAAAATTAAGAATGCGCATCGAGTAGTCTTAAGCAAAGCGTATGTAACCCTTGAAGAGGGAACGGGCTGCGTACATAGTGCACCGGGACACGGAGAAGAGGATTTTGAAGTTGGCTTACAATATGGGCTGCCAGTAGTTTCTCCAGTAGATCAAACTGGAACCTTTACAATTGAAGCTGGAAAATACAGCGGCATGTACGTCAAAGAAGCTAACAAATTTGTAATAGAAGATCTACGAAAAAAAGGACTATTACTCTATGGAGGAGTCGTCGACCACAAATATCCACACTGCTGGAGATGTAAGACCCCTCTGTTTCTAAGGGCCGCTGAACAGTGGTTCATAAAGGTCATTAAGTTTAAAGATAAAATGCTGAAAGAAAACAAAAAACTTAGATGGGTCCCTGATTGGGCAGGAACAAGACGTTTCAAGGATTGGCTGCTTGGAGCGAGGGACTGGGTTATTTCTAGGCAGCGATACTGGGGCGTGCCTCTGCCATTTTGGCTCTGCGAAAAATGTGGACGCAAAGAAGTTTTCGGTTCGCTCAATGAATTAAAGCAGAGAGCCATCGCCATACCGAAGCGATTTGAACCACACAAACCGTGGGTTGATCATGTACAGTTAAAATGTCCTTGCGGAGGGACTATGCGGAGAACCCCCGATGTTCTTGATGTTTGGATGGATTCAGGTGCAGCTTCTTGGGCGTCGCTTAGTTATCCAACTGTTAAGAGTGAATTTGAAACCTGGTGGCCAGCTGATTTCATCATCGAAGCCCATGACCAGACACGGGGATGGTTCTATAGCCAGCTAGGAGCAGGCATTGCAACCTTTAACCGATCGCCGTACAAATGCGTGGTGATGCATGGGCATGTCCTTGACGAAAAAGGGCAGAGAATGAGCAAGTCATTGGGCAATTTCATAGCTCCTGAAGATGTCATTAAAAAGTATGGTAGTGATATTTTACGGTTCTATGAACTTCAGTACACGGTTTGGGACGATTTCAGCTTCTCGTGGAATGAACTAGAAAAAGCACAGACCTCACTAAACATTCTGTGGAATACTTATAATTTTGCAAGCACGTATATGAATCTGGATAAATTTGATCCTGTAAAATGGAACGTGGACTCGCTTCGGAAACATCTGAGACCAGAAGACAGGTGGATTCTAAGTAGGACTCAGAGTTTAGTAAAGAACACGACTTCTTTCCTAGAGGACTATCACTTCCATGAAGCGGCAAGAGCCTTAAACACGTTCATACTTGAAGATCTGAGTCGCTGGTATGTGAGACTCATTCGAAGAAGAACATGGATAGAGAAGGAAGATCCAGATAAACTGGCAGCATACGCAAGTCTCTACGAGGCTTTAAAAACTCTGCTAGTACTTATGGCACCCTTCACTCCATTTATTGTAGAAAAACTCTATAGAGAACCTGTGAAGAACGCTGAACCCCGCTTACCTGAGAGCGTTCACCTTTGCGCTTGGCCTAAGGCAAACCTGAGATGGACTGATCTAGATCTGGAGGCGGCCATGGAGACTGTAAAGGAGCTTATATCCACTGCCTATAGTGCTCGACAGAAAGCGCGGTTGAAACTTAGATGGCCAGTTAGAGAGGTTGTATTTATTCCATCGAATGCTAGGACGAGAAAAGCGGCTGTTCTACTTAAAGAAGTTTTGCGGGAGCAGATTAATTCCAAGGAATTAAGAGTGCTATCACCAAGACAGAGGCCTGAATTTGCCAAAACAGCAGTTGAGTTAAATTATGCTACGCTTGGTCCTCGGCTGCGTGATAAGATTGCTGAAGTGGAAACGCTTCTGAAGGTCTCTGATGCCCAGAAGGTAATGGAGGAGATAGCTGAGAAAAAAGTTTATAGACTCAAGCTTAAGGATGGATCGTATGTTGAATTAACGTCTAATGACGTTTCATTTAAGGAAGAACTGCCAACCAACATTGTCATGGCTGAGTCGAAACAATGCAGGGTTTACATTAACACTACTAGAACCCCTGAATTGTTGGCAGAAGCCCTTGCTAGAGAACTTGTAAGAAGAGCCCAAGTCATGCGCAAAGAGATGAAACTTAGAATCGAGGCACACGTCACATTGATTGTCCAACCACAAGAGGAAGAAACAGCTAAGTTGCTAGATGAAATGCGGAACTATGTGATGACAGAGGTCAGAGCGAAGAAATTCCAAATAGTGCCTCCTGGAAAATTCGCTAAACCAAGTGGAGCTTATGAGAGAGAGTGGGATTTCGAAGGCGAAATAATAAGAATTGTTATGGTTAAATGAAGTTGACTTTTCGAAAGCTATTCGACTTTCACGATATTCACTTTTTCAAGTCCAAACGATAGTCTTTTGCCACATCGTGGGCAGACATGATTGTATTGCTGAATAACCTCACTAGGAGGCTTGAGCTCCAATCCTGTATACAAAACTGCCCCACAATTTTCGCATACAATATGTTGTGGCATAACACAAGCTCCGAATGACATCAAAGAGGGAATAATACACAAACATTTTAAGTTTCCTCTTTAAACCATGAGCCGAAGGAGTTACCTGTGTGGAAGAAAAAGATTCTCACACGCTTATTATAGCAGAGAAACCCGACGCTGCCTTGCGGATCGCACAGGCATTAGATGACAATGGGAAACCTAAGAAAACAGTGAAAAAGAAGGTCCCATATTTCGAAGCGAAAAGAGCTAACGCTAAGATTGTTGTCGTCCCAGCACTAGGTCACCTGTATACAATAACCCAAGAAAGCGGCGAACGCGATCATTATCCAGTGTTCAACTTTAAATGGGCCCCAAGACACATGGCGGAGAGAGGCGCGAAGCAGATTGAAGTATGGATCAACACAATCTCTGAGTTAGATAAAAACGCAAATGGATTCGTTAACGCCTGCGACTACGATATTGAAGGGAGTTTAATTGGCTACATGATTCTGAAATACGCGTGCGACAACCGTGAGAATGATGCGAAACGAATGAAATACTCCACACTCACAAAAAAGGAGCTTCAACGTGCATACCAAGACCTCATGCCTCACCTAGACTTTCCACTGGTTACGGCTGGAAGGACAAGACATGAAGTGGACTGGCTTTATGGCATAAACCTATCGCGTGCACTCACCTTAGCCGCTAAGAACTGGAGTAAAAAATACGTCATATTGAGTACTGGAAGAGTTCAAGGCCCAACATTACGGTTCTTGGTTGATAGGGAGAAGGAGATTAGAAGTTATGTCCCAATTCCATTTTGGACTATAAAGGCATCTATTGAACTCAATGGAACAAGTTATGAGGTACAATTCGAGAAGGAAAGAATTGAGACAGAAGCTGAGGCTGACAAAATAGTAGAAGCATGCAACGGAAAAATGGGGGAGGTAAAAGACATTGAGTTCAAAGAGTTTAGACAAATGCCCCCAGTACCTTTCGACATAAGCGGACTACAATCCGAGTCCTATAGACTATTCGGATTCATCCCAAGTAGAACCCTAGGCATAGCTGAAAGACTTTATTTAGCAACATTGATCTCATACCCGAGGACTAGTAGCCAAAAACTTCCACCAGTAATTAACTATCATGAAATTTTTGCCTCACTAAGTCAAGATAAGACATACAAACTTCTCATATCGGAGCTAGCTACAAAAGGAGAGCTAAAACCAAATGAAGGAGAAAAGGAAGACCCTGCACATCCAGCGATTTATCCCACAGGCGCTTTGCCAGAAAAACCATTGGAGGCAGGTGAGCAAAAGATTTTCGACCTAGTTGTAAGACGGTTTGTTGCAGTGTTCGGAGAACCTGCATTAAAGCAGACAGTGAAGATTACTCTCAACATTAATGGCTACACATTCTATCTCCACGGCAGAAGAGTTTTGAAGGAGGGTTGGTTGAAGTGCTATGCGCCCTATGTGAAGAGCGACGAAGTCGTACTACCCTCCATTGAAAAGGGTCAAAAAATCCTGTTTAAAGAGGTGGCTCGCGAGGATAGGTTTACCTCTCCCCCACCTCGTTACAATCCAAGTAGCTTACTAAAGTTAATGGAAGATCAAGCTATCGGAACTAAGGCGACCCGCGCTGAGATTATTGATACCCTATACAATAGGAATTATGTTCAAGATGAGAGAATGCTTGTCACAGACCTCGGGTTCTATGTGACTGACATCTTAGAAAAATACTGTGGAAAAATAGTTTCAGTGGATCTGACCCGTGAGCTTGAGGAGAGAATGGAAAAAATTGAGGTTGGTAAAGAAGAACGGGAAAATGTGTTAGACGATGCGATTAGTAGACTGAAGCCTATCCTTGAAGAATTCAAATCTAGAGAGAAGGAAATAGGTGAAGAGCTAAGCGAAGCGATCAGAAGGGCGCGAATGCAAGAAATAACCGTTGGTAGTTGCCCGATTTGCAGAACAGGAAAACTTCTGATTCTGCGGTCAAGAAAGACGAGAAAACAATTCATCGGATGCTCGAACTACTTTAACAAGATCTGCAAAACTGGGTTCCCGTTGCCCCAGAAAGCTCTTGTTAAACCCTTGAGGAAGAGTTGTCCTAGATGCCAGTGGCCAATGGTCCTTGTAAAAATTTATGGCAGACGCCGACCTTGGAATTTATGCTTTAACCCAGACTGCCCTGCTAGACAGGAGAAGGAGAAGAGGAAGGAGCGATGGGAAGCATAGGAAAAAACGCGAGAAAGTGCTTAGTCTGCGGCAGAAAGACAGAGGGGGATGAGTTTTGTGAAGCGCATAAGAAGACCCAGCAAAACGTGATTCAGGGATATGAACAGTGGACTAGGGCCTTAAAAATTTCTTGGGAAAAATACTTGGACGCAGTTGCTAAAAATCCAAATACTGGATTATGGGTAAGAGAAATAGTGGACTATCTTCAAAAGAGGAGGAGCGCGTACGACCAGCCGAAATACAGATAGCTGGATTAAGCGTAGATGGACCTTTAGAAAAATTAGATTTTTCTATATCCCTCGCTTGCGCATCCTAAAACCGCCGGAATACATCTGGATTGCGACACTGGTTATCGTAACGGTCTTCCTGTTTGGTGGCGGGGTTTACGACTTTGTTGAAAGAAATATCCCGATGATCGTGCCTGGCCCCGGAGAACAACAGTGGGCATTCTTTATTAGATATAATTTAGCTGGGCAGACGTTATCTGAGAGTGTATACTCGATGATCTTTTACATAATAGGTATAGTCGGATTTTATCTACTGTTTAGAAGTACGAGGCAGGCGTACAGGCGAAGACAGGCGTGGATTTCGCTTTTGATAGGAATCGCCATGATCCTGATAGCGTTTATCGGATGCGAGGCGCTGTTGGCTCTAAAGATTTATGGCTAACTACCACGGCGTCTCCTTTATTCCCAGAAGATACGCAAAAGTGTTGGCGACCATGTGAACTATTGGTGTGATGAGAATTATAGAAAAGACCGTTCCTATGTTTGGAATTGACACTACTGAGACCACTAGAAAAGCACCTACTATAAAATCAAGTTGATCAAGAATTGGGAATGGCTGTCCAGGTAAAAAGGCTAATCTTCTTTTAATGAATGCCCCTCCCAAATCACCTAGAAGAGCTCCAATTGTTAGAGCTCCACCAACAATCAATGAGTTCTGTAGAAATGCTGTGATGACTCCAACAGCTAGTCCACCGAGAAGACCTCGGATTGTTTTATGTTTACCAAAAATTGGACGCCCATCTAGAAAGCCCCTTCCAAGATCGATTGGTGTTTTACCACCTAAAATTGTGGGCAGAGCATTTGCAAGGTATGCTGGCAAAATATAGTATACAGCATATACGAGAGTGAACATGTCTACGTACATCAAACAAACCTCATCTAAGAGCTAGCGCTTCACATCTTGAATGCCCGTCTCAGTTAGCTTAAATTTAGAATTCGTCTGCGGATGCTTCATATCTAAAAACTTTTCTAAAATTGCTTCCACAACACCTACTACTGAAGTTTTTCTCAACTTGACAATTATTTTGGACTGGAAATTTAGAATTCGCATAGCTACAGGTTCAACCTCGGTACTTTCACTCATAACACCATGTACTTGGCTGATGAGAAGTACTGCTACTTTTTTGGCTTTAGCAATATCAACTAGATAGGCAAGCTGACGGTTTAGCTCCCTGTTCAATGCGAATATCTCTTCGGATGAACCTAGTTCTACGCGATATAGCGAAGTGATCGTGTCTACTACAATTAGTGCAACATTTGGTGTGAGGAAGGAATCTAGGTTTTCAATTAGGTGTATTTGCTCTTTGAATTTTTGTGGAGTAAAAACCAGAATTTGAGGGGAAACTGTATCGAGATCGTATTGAGCAATTTGAGCCAGACGGGCTGGCGGAAATGTATTATCAGCGTCTATAAAAAGTGTCTTGAACCGCCTTCTAGCACAGTTGACCGCACATTGAATGGCTATTGTTGTTTTACCAGTGCCAGCCTCTCCATAAATAAGAGACACGTGCCCAACTGGAAAACCACCCCTAACAACTCGATCAAATGCATGGCAACCTGTCGACATGATGTCCATAGCATGAGTCTCCAATATGCACGACCAAAAAAGCCAATATTCATTCTATGATTAATAGTTTCGTCTAAGTAACTGAGATGTCTGGCGCATGGATGGACAAGTAGCTATCGCTACCCTATCTGGGAAGGCCTACTATACTCTAGTTAATGAGATGAAACGAAGGGGGATGCCTTTTCTAAGTTTAAAGCCCACTGACCCCATCCCGCCGTACGTTAAAGTGGTCATCACCACCGCTGAGGAGCGGATCCAAATATGCCATCCTAATGTGATTACGTACAATGAGGCGATGGAAGACCCGGTGAAGATAGTTGATAGGGCAACGCAAGTAGTACATGGAAAGAGTAGTTACAGAAAGGTGATCGTAGGCGTGGATCCTGGAAAAACATTCGGGGTTGCGGTTGTTTGTGATGACCAAGTTTTGAAGACGGAAATCTATCGCAGTACTAAAGATGTTGTAAATACTATCGTTAATACCCTAAATGAAGTGGAAGCTTTGGAGAAGATCATTAGAATCGGCGATGGCGCGGAGCCCTACCGGCGAACATTAATACGGACACTCGACAGAAAGCTACCTTCTAATGTGACTTTGGAAAATGTAAGTGAGAAAGATACGACTAAGGTTGCAAAAACTTTAACATCCCGTAGAAGGGGTTTGCTTGACGCGGTATCAGCAGTTGAAATTGCATCAAGAAATGGCCGCAGGATCTTAAGGAGGGGATAATGGTGGCAAGAGAGCTTGAAGAGGGTAGAACTCTACTTGTTAGTGGTCCGGCATCAGTAACTCTAATAGAAGGGAGGGCTGAAACCCTAGGCACATCTATCCCTATCAAAAGTAGGGTGGTTATCAGAGGAGGGCGAGTTCTGCCTTTCTATGCATCTGAGAAAAGCTTGATGGATGTTGTTTTAGGTAAAAATGCTGAATCAAAGGAGGTTTTTGGGGACACTATCCCCAATTCATGGATAGAGAGCGTTCAAGATATTTTAACACTTGAACACCCCTGCATCGTGATGGTAATCGGGGATACGGATTCAGGAAAAACTACATTTTGCACATTCCTCGCAAATAAGGCTTTAGAGAAAGTGAATCCTGTTGGCATTATTGACGGAGACATTGGGCAGGCGGATATTGGTGCGCCTACAACAATTGGCTTAGGTGTGATTAAGAGCCCTATCACAGACTTATTCACTGTCAAAACTAAAAATGCCTATTTTGTTGGCATAACAAGCCCAAGTGATGTAGCCGCTAATGTCATACATGGTATGACTTTACTGAAGAGGGAGGCTACAGAACTAGGTTTGAGATTTATCATTGTGAACACCGATGGGTGGGTTCAAGGTGATGACGCTAAATCCTACAAAGTTGAAATTGCTAAGGCTATTAAACCTAATGCTGTTGTCGGGATTCAGTGGGATGGTGAGCTTATCTCAATTCTAAATGCGTTCGAAGCTGAAGGGGTGAAGATTTACTCTTTAAAGGCTTCAGTTGCGGTTAGGGAGAGAAATAAGGAAGAAAGAAGAGGACTAAGAGAACTAGGTTATAAGAAGTTTCTGAGAGGGCCCAGAATAAGTTTTCTACCGATGAACTGGATAAAAATCGAGAACTCGATCATTAGCACAGGAAGACCGCTTTTACCAGAAAGGCTGGGAGAGTTTGAAAGTTTATTGGGATGCAGACTTGCTTATGGGGAGGAAACACCTCACACCCTCTTTCTGGTTCTAAGGAGGGGAGGGGAGGTCGAAGCAGAGGATGTAGTTTTAAGGCTCGCTAAGAGTGTTAGGAAGAAGATACGTTTAGCCACGCAGGGAGATGAGACGGGGCTATTAGTCAGCTTACTCGATGATAAGAGAAGATTTCTCGGGTTAGGTAGGTTAGTTGAGATAGATTTTAAAAAACTTGCTTTGAGGATTGCCACCCCAATCAAAGCGCGCGCCAGCATCGTCCAGTTTGGCAGAATAAAACTTGACAGAGAATGTGGAGAGGTGGGAATTTCAGATACTTTCGCTATTTAGCCGCTACTGGCCATAATACAATCTCTCGGCAAGAATTGAAGGGAGTCCTGCGGCAAGAATTTCTGAAGCTGTTTTACTTACGGCATATTCTACTCGATAATTTTTGAAAGACCATTTTCTATTGTTTATTGTAAAAATGACGTAGCTCGCTCTAGGATCGTAGTCTCTAGGCTGTCCTACCCCACCTGGATTTAGAACCAGTCCCTTTTTTATTTTGACAAATAGCGGGATATGAGTATGCCCAAGCAGTAGTATGTCAGCCCCTGTAGAGGCTAGGAACTCTTTGAGAAGCTTTTCATCAGTTCCCGGAAAGATGTACTCGTTAAGTGGATCCCTTGGGCTACCATGCGCGAGGTAAAACTTGTAACCTTTAATTTCTATTTCAACTACTTGAGGAAGACGGGTTAAGAAACTCTTACTTTCCTTAGAGAGAGCTTGGTGAGTGTAGTGAGCGGCTTCAGCCGCGTAAGGGTTGAAGCCAGACGTATCATTTGTTAATGAGGCGTAATCGTGATTTCCCATAACTGCAGTCATTTTTAGATGTTTGATAAGTTCAATGACTTCGTTCGGTTTTGCTCCATAACCCACGAAATCACCTATACATAGGATTTGATCAACCTTTCCCATGTGATTAAGAACGGCTTGAAACGCTTCTAAGTTAGAATGGATGTCAGATATTACAGCAATTTTCAATTTGACTTCAACACGATTAAGGCATAGTTCTAGTTTAAACAGAAAAATTTTAGGATGCCTCAAAGACCAAAAAATAAAACCAGTTCTTTTGCTACAGCTCCATTTTCGTCCGGAATGTTTTTCATGTTCTTTCTAATCCAGAGTGGGAGATAGTAGCGGCAATATCTAGTTGAGAATCGATAGTCTAGAAAGATAATCGCACCCTTGTCCTCAAGTGTCCGAATGGGGCGGCCAGCAGCTTGTGCTGCTTTTCTAATAGCGGGTATTATGTACCCATACTCGTGTCCATGTCTTGGAAACTGGGTTTCATAGTATCGGATTTGAGCGTTTACCCTTGGTGTCGGTTCCATGTACGGCACGCCTACGATAGCTACGCTTTCCATCTGTTTTCCTGGAAAATCGGCTCCTTCCGATGATCGCCCACCCTCGACTCCTAGCAGAACAGCTCCCCCTCTCTCCGCATATAACTTGAACTTAGTGACCAGTTGATCGTTCTCCTTTGATCGCATACCTCGCTTTTCTTGCAATAGTGGCTTATCGATTAATTCTTCGAGGTCAGCCTCAAGAAGCCCCTCAAGCACATCAAAAGACGCCGTAAATATGCCGACGTTAGCAGGCGTATATCGCACTATCTCCGCCAGTTTCCCTACAAGTTTTTTGTACATTTTAGGAGTACGCTCGTTAAGACTTGTTGTTACTCCTAAACATGACAGAGTTAGTATATGCTCTTCGGGAAATGGCGAAGGCACTGCTTTGCAGCAAGTTGTGCTTGGAAGTCCTGTTATTTTAACATAGGACTTGAGCGGTTCTAATGTGCCGGATATGCTAATAGTGCAGTGGACAGAAGAGACTATTGGCTCGATTATCCTTCTTGGTTCTAGCGAAACTATTTCTAGTCTAGAAGATAGCGTCCCGCTTTTCGCTTCATATTTTACTAGGATGTGTGTGAATGCTGGATCAGCGGAAGTTTGCAGCCAGTTTAATAAAAAGCGTCCAACCCGGTGGATGACTGAGCGGGGATATCTCCCCTTTGT
The DNA here is from genome assembly GCA_964410135.1 of uncultured Candidatus Bathyarchaeia archaeon. Lineage (GTDB taxonomy): Archaea > Thermoproteota > Bathyarchaeia > RBG-16-48-13 > CAYPFQ01 > CAYPFQ01. Next base: position 11,855 of record CAYPFQ010000002.1, on the reverse strand, counting down.
AAGTAGCTCTTTTCGGATCGTGTTTCCCAAAGCGCACATGTAATCGAAAAAATTTAGCTGTTCGTCGACTCCGGTTTCATCTTTTAGAGTTTCTAGGAAAAGCGTAGGATTAACTGGAACTTCTCCTTCAACTGATTCAGATATCTTCCTGACAATATGTTCAAGGCTTATACAGAAAGTTTCAATGTCACTGTGACCGTATTTTTTAGCTTCTTGCTGGGCCTGTCGAATGGAAAAGAGAGTCAGTTGATCGCCTGCTAATTCCACAGCGATGCCAGGGAGGTTGTGTGCCTCATCCAGAATTAATATGAAGTCGCTGATCGGTTTGTTGAAATGTTTGAAAAAGCTACCTCGGATAATTGGGTGAAATGCGTAAATATAGCTCAGCGCAACTACATCCACTTGTCCGAGGCAGAGCTTTGTTAGTTCGTAGGGACAGATTTTTTCATGCTTACAAATTTCTAAAACCTCGGTTGCCATAAATGGTCTGGATTCGAAGACAAGTTGCAGTTCGCTCCGTCTCTCGGCATTTCTATCCAAGTTCTCGTAGAATGGGCATAATTCCCTCTGCTTTAGTTGATCGCAGATCTCCATAGCTGTTGCGGCATCCGACGCGTGTCTGGTGATAAGTGGATTAAAGCACATCTCTTGTCTTCCACGAATAGAGATGCCGCTGATTTTGACTCGTTTAGAGATCGCTTTAAGTTCCTCTACGACCCGGTCCATCTGCTTGTGCGTTCGTGTACAATAGAGGACCTTGTATCCCTCTTCTTTGACTATGGGGAGTACCGCTGAGAGCACAGCGATTGTTTTACCAAGACCGTTTACACCTTCCATTACCAAGTGGGATCTTGAACTCACAGAGTTGTAGACAGTGTCAATGAAGAGCTCTTGGTATGGACGGAGAGTATTGTATGGAAAGTATTTGTTAACTGGATGTGATAAGGAGTGGGTGGACATGGGACTCCATCAAATCTTTGCGAAAAGCAGATTTATGCATGCCTAGTTGATGGGGAATACGTATTTGTTTTAAAATCTATTTTAGAGACTGGATGAAAGAGAGCATTAAGAGAGGCGACTACGGGGTGTCATCTGAAATATTTAGAGAAGAAGTTGAAGAAGCAAACAAAAAATTTTCCGCGGTAGTCTTCCATGTTGAAAACGCAGTCTTCGCCTTTTTCACTGAAGGCAAAGAGCCGCGTTTAGGCACCTTAGCCGTTGCGTTACCGCTTAGGAGGGAGGGCGTAGCGCCAGCCCTATCGTCAATACTTCTAGGCGATAGAAATCAGACCATCACCCGCATTCTCGCTGAGCGATTTGTAGCAGTCTTCAATAAGATCGGATTAGTCTCAACCTTCACTGAGACCGTCGAGGAAAACGTAGCTGGACGCATCTTCATGAGATTGATAGAAAAAATTTCTGGAAAGGAGAAATTGAAATGAAGATAGTGGTAGGAATAACTGGCGCCAGTGGCACTGTGTATGGCGTGCGTTTACTTGAGGTTCTGAAAACTAAGAAAATCGAGACATACCTAATTCTCTCTAGCAATGCCGAGATAATAGCAAAACAAGAGCTAGGAATTGAAAGAAAACAGATTGAAGCGCTAGCAAGTCAGACCTACCGCCCCGACGAGATGGCCGCGCCAGTGGCAAGCGGATCCTTCCCAATTGATGCCGTCATAATAGTCCCGTGCTCAATGAAGACTTTAGCCTCAATCGCCAACGGATACGCGGACAACCTACTGACTAGGACTGCTGATTGCGCATTAAAAGAAGGGAGAAAACTAATTCTAGTCATTCGTGAAACTCCGCTTAACCTTATAAACCTGAGAAATCTCGTAAAGGCCGCTGAGGCAGGTGCAATCATACTACCAGCCATGCCAGCATTCTACCACAAACCTAAGAATATCACGGAGTTAGTGGACTTCATTGTAGGAAAAATCTTGGATAGAATTGGAATAAAACAAGATTTGTATAAAAGGTACCAAGGCGTAGGATAAATATTATCAGTCATGGGGAAAGATGGGTTGACTGATCTGAGAAGCTTTATAGAAGAATTGGAACGAGCAAAGGAACTCGTTAGGATAAAAGATGCTGTGTCCACGAAGTTTGAAGCAGCAGAAATTATGAAGAAATTTGATTTCGGACCAGCAGTACTTTTTGAGAAAATAAAAGGAAGCCATGTGCCAGTTGTAGCTAACGTCTGTGGAACTAGAGACAGAATTTGTAAAGCATTAAATGTAAGAGAAGAGGTGCTTCATGAGAAAATTATAAACGCGTTGTTACGTCCAGTGCGTCCAGCGATTGTTGAACACGCCCCAGTGAAGGAAGTCTTAGAGGAACCAAAGTTAAGTAAAATTCCAATATTACTACACTACGAAAAAGACGCGGGACCATACGTAACCTCGGCAACAGTTGCCGCAAAAAGCCCAGACGACAAAATTGAAAATGTTTCAATTCATCGCTTGCTCGTGTTAGACGATAAGCACCTCGCTATCAGACTTGTTCCAAGACATCTCTATCAACTACATCAAATGGCAAAGAAGGCGAAGGCCCCTCTAGATGTGGCAATTGCAATTGGAATCCATCCAGCGATTTCTTTAGCAGCGGCTTCATCGGCTCCTTTTGGTGTTAGCGAGTACGATGTTGCTAATGCACTTATGAACGGCGAATTTAAACTCACTAAATGCGAGCATGTTAATGCCTATGCTCCAGCTGACGCTGAAATAGTGCTTGAAGGATGCATCAGCATTAGCAAGGAAGTGCCGGAAGGGCCGATGCCGGATATCCTCGGTACATACGATATTGTTAGAAAACAGCCTGTAATCGAGTTGGTAGGTGTCATGAGAAGGAGGGACTTCATCTACCAAGCGTTGCTTCCAGCTGGTCAAGAGCACCAGTTGCTAATGGGTCTTGCAAAGGAAGCAAAAATTTGGGATGCAGTAAGGCATGTCGTTCCAGTGGTGAAAGGTGTTAACCTTACCCCTGGAGGTTCTGGCTGGCTTCATGCGGTCATTTCAATCGAGAAACAGAGTGAGGGCGATGGAAAAAACGCGTTAATGGCAGCGTTCTCCGCTCACCCCAGTCTAAAACACGCCATAGTTGTGGACACGGATATAGATGTATGTGACATAAGCGAGGTTGAGTGGGCTATTGCCACCCGATTCCACGGCGACGAGGATTTATTAGTTATTAAGAATGTCCGGGGATCAAGCTTGGATCCCTCTAGCGACCAGGAACGTGAGTTAACTACAAAAGTAGGCGTTGATGCAACTAGACCCCTACATAAACCAGCAGATAAATTTGAGAAAGCGAGGATTCCTGAGAGCCAGAAAGTAAAAGAAATTCTAAAGAAATTTGGATTTAAGCGGGTTTAATTGGTGTTTTTAACTCGTAAAGAGGAGGAGGTGCTGAAGGGTGATTACGGACCAGCCAACGCTTTAGCTATGAAGCTGTTGGTGGCATTGGGAGAGGTTTTCGAAGCTGAAAGGCTGATTAAAATTAAAAGTGCGCAGGTTTCAGGCATCTCCTACAAGAACATCGGTGACATAGGACTCGGGTTCATCGAAGATCTATCAAGGATGGGCGCAAAGGCGAAAGCTCATACTACAATAAACCCAGCGGGTATGGATCTAAAGCGATGGAGAGAGCTTGGAATAGGCGAGGCGTTTGCTAGAAAACAGTTACAGATCATCTCGGCTTTTGACAAAATGGGCATCGAAACAAGTTGCACCTGCACCCCCTATCTCACAGGCAACAAGCCAAGAAGAGGAGAACATGTGGCCTGGGCTGAATCCTCAGCTGTAGTCTTCGTCAACTCAGTGCTCGGCGCAAAGACAAATCGGGAAGGCGGACCACTAGCGTTAGCTAGTGCGATTACAGGGCTCACACCCCTGTATGGCTATCATCTTGAAACGGAAAGAAAGCCGACGCATTTAATAAAAGTCGAGATGCCGCTAAGTGGAGGGCTGGAATATAGCGCCCTTGGCTATACTGTTGGAAAGACCTCTGGAAAATGTGTACCCTTTTTTGTAGGTTTAAAGAAGCCGACCCTAGAAGAGCTTAAGGCGTTAGGAGCGGGTCTAGCTGCATCGGGTTCGGTTGCTCTCGCCCATATCGACAAGGTAACTCCTGAAGGCCGAAAAATATCTGAGAAAGAAAAAGCACACCTTGATAAGTTCCCAATTGAAGAAAGCGACATTCAGGAAACAATTCAACGCCTGTCCACTGAAGACAAATTTGATCTAGTATGTCTTGGCTGTCCGCATTGCAGCCTTGAAGAACTGAAAAAAGCTGCAAAACTCCTCTCAGGAAAAAAAGTGAAAAAGCGCCTCTGGCTCTTCACTTCAGAATATGTACGCAAGTTAGCAACAAAGCTTGGCTATGTTAAAAAAATTGAAAAAACAGGAGCCCTTGTCTTAAATGATACTTGCATGGTGGTCTCCCCGATCGAAGAACTGGGCGTTAATGGCGTTGTAGTAAACTCTTGCAAAGCGGCACATTATATCCCCTCAACCTGTGGACTGCCAGTAAAATTGAAGAGCTTTGAAGAAAGCATCAGAGAGGCTTTAATATGATCAGACTGAAGGGGCGAAAAATCGTCGGCGGAGCAGCTGAAGGATTAGCAATCGTGTCGCCTGAGCCCATTTCTTTTTTTGGAGGAGTAGATCCAAAAACAGGAGTGATAACTGAGAGGGAACATCCTCTAAATGGGTTAAGCGTAGCAGGCAAGGTGCTAGTGTTCCCCCGTGGAAAGGGCAGCACTGTCGGATCTTACATCCTCTACGCCTTAGCAAAGAATGGAGCTGCGCCTCTAGCAATAATCAACATTGAAACTGAACCAATAATAGCAGCTGGCTGTGTTATGGCGGGAATACCTCTCGTAGACAGGTTGAAGAAAAGTTCCCTTAAAGTTATAAAGAATGGCGACTTTGTCAGAGTTCTAGCGGATAAGGCAATAATTGAAGTTGAGAAGGGTTAAAAGGAAACCCTCGTTGAGTATGGGCGTTTGCCAAAGGTTTTCTCCGCCACTTCGGTAATCTTCTTACGATACGGTGCTGCAGTGTAAACCCGGATCACATCCATGTATCCCATCAATGTGTCCACAAGCTGAGAAACCTGGGATAGGGGTTGTACTGATTTGGATCCATCTGGAAGCTTCTGGAATACCAGGATGTCTGCAGGTAGTTTCTGCATCGGATAGTATGGAACAGAGGGCACTGTAGGCACATCTATCACAATGTAATCAGGATCTACGCCAGTTTCTGCGCTCATTTCCTGAGCTATTTGACTGCGAAACTCTGCCCTGCTTAGGATGCTTGTGAAGAATTCATCTCTTCGGTGGATTATCATCTCATAGGCGCATTTGAAGAGCTGGCGATTATCGAACATCTGTGCAATTTTATAGGAAACCTGGAGCGGCTTTTCTTTTTCTCCTTTTAATCCCAACAACGCTAATAAAACGCTTGAGTCGTCAAGCCATAGGTACTCCCCAGGGGTCTTGAAGGCGGTTAGTCCCAGTTTCTCGTTTGCATAGTCCATTGCGCGGATAAGCATAATCTCAGCCGCTCTTACGGAGCGGTGAAAGTAAACTGCTTTAAACATCTCATACCTAGCAATTACGAATGCTTCAAGAGCATAGGACGCGGCGATGTCCACACCAAGCGACTTGTTATCAATCACATCAATGGAGTCTATGAGTCGGCGAATGTCAACCATCCCATACTCGACTCCTGTGAAATGAGAGTCGCGAATTAGGTAGTCCATGATATCGACATCGAATTGGCTTGCGATGATTTGATTTAGGAACGGCTTCCTAGTTTTCTCAAGCCTTCCTACTGATAGTTTTGAAAGCTCCTCTGGAGAATACCCGTGCTTTTTCAGGACATCCTTCAGCTCGCTTGTTTTGATGAGCCATTGAGCTATGTCTTCATGAGTCATATGGCGATACTTATCCAACACCTCCTCGTACATGTGGGAGAATGGCCCATGCCCCACATCATGAAGGAGTCCCGCGATTCGAGCCTTCTGTACTTCCTCTTCTGACAAATAGCCAAGATGGGCAAACCGTTCAGCAAGCCCCCCTGCTAAATACATGACACCTAATGAATGCGAAAAGCGTGAGTGCTCAGCACCAGGATAGGTTAGATGCGCCCCTGCCAGCTGTTTTATCCTACGCAATCGTTGTACTGGCGGTGTGTCAATGAGGTCTTTTTCCACCACAGTTATGGGAATATAACCGTGAATAGGATCTCGAATCTCCCCCCAATGCCTCATAGAAACACCAAGCTCAATTTTCTGTTGAATAGGACGTGATTTATGTCTATTGTTTAAGCATACAAATGAGCAAGAGGTATTAAGCAAGTTTACTGAAACATAAACCGAGCTTGGTGAACAAGGGAGATGAAGGGACTATTCGTAGTGATAGAGGGACTAGATCAATCTGGCAAAAAAACCCAGACAAGGTTACTAGCTTCAAGGCTCAGAAAAAAAGGCTACGATGTTGAAGTGATCTCTTTCCCAGATTACAATACAGCAGTGGGAAAGGAGATCCGCATGTTTCTAGAGGGAGAGCGGGATTTCAGCCCAGAAGTTAGACAGTTTCTATACGTCGCCAACCGCTGGGAGAGAAAAAAGGACATTGAGACTTGGCTTAAAAGCGGAAAAATTGTAATAGCTGACCGCTACATGCAATCCAACCTAGCCTATGGCATAGCAAATGGACTTGACCTCCGGTGGATGCTATCCCTTGAGCAGGGCTTACCTAAATCCGATGTCACTATTGTCATAGACATTTCTGTGGATACTGCTTTCAAACGCAGAGAAGGAGGACGAGATGTGTATGAGAGGAATCGAGAATTTTTGAATAAAATAAGGGCAGCATATCTCAGCTTGGCAAAAAGATACGGCTGGTTCGTGGTGAATGGAGAGGCCTCAATTGAAATTGTCGCAGAAAACATTTGGAAAATTGTCTCCAAGTACAGGGCCTAAAGCGTTCTTAACTGCTCTATCTTAGGCAGTGCCAGATGACTCTTCTTAATTTCTTGGCTAATGTTATCTATAATGTATTTTAGAAGATCGTCAAGAGGCGTTCTCCGAATACCTTTCTCGTGGAACAGATCTAGCTCCAATTTGTTATCGTAGAAAATGAATCTTAGGATGTGCCGATCAAATTTGAGCGCGATCTTCTTTCCTTCCCGCACATAGTGATAACTCACTATGACTAAGAAATCAAGGGGCGAGAGATTCTCCCCTGATGAGATATGCTCATTGAGGCGTTTTGCTTCCACGTTATCAAGAAAGTTGAAGTAAACATCCTCAGCTACCCCTATTTCGAATGAGCGCTCTCCAGCATAAACCCCAGGATGATCTGAAACACTGATTTCGCAGGATTCTTTACGCCCATTCATGCTTTGAAGTGAAGCTATGAGAAGCTGTTGGAGCCTGGGCAACGATATCTGGTGTGAAAGTAGTGCCCGTCCATGAATAATTGTTGGAAAATTGGCATAGCGCCCAAGCATGCCTAAAGCCTCTGAAGCTTAATTATTCAATAGTAGCTTTAAGTAGCTTAACAGGTTCGGATGGTGTATGATGTGTCTGAAACTCTACTACCCTATCTAAAAGAGGGAGAGAAACAGGAGAAGCCCATAATAATTGTTGACAGCCGTGAGGCGAGCGCTGCTCCCAAAGTCATCAAGGGATTGAGGGAGTTAGGCGCTGAGGTGAGGACAGAGGCTCTCCAAAAAGGAGATTATGTTATCTCAGATCGATGCGCCCTTGAAAGAAAAACTGTGTTTGACTTCGTCCATACTCTAACAAGGCGTTTCTTGTTTGAACAGCTATTCACTTTAAAGGACGCTTATCCTCAACCATTAATCCTAATCGAAGGCTACATGCCACTCATCTACAAGTTTAGCAAAATTAACCCTCAAGCAGTCTGGGGAGCCATGTTCGCACTAGCAAAACAGGGGATCTCCATAATTCATACAACAAACCCGAAGGAAACCTCTGACTTCATATACACTGCTGCAAGACAAGAGCAGGTTTTTGAGAAACGAGTGCCAGTAGTCCGCCCTGCAAAGAAAGTAGAAACTCTAGCGGAGGCTCAGCTCTTTTTCATGGCAGGACTTCCTGTAATTGGACGGGAAAAGGCTATCCTACTTCTAAAAACCTATCAGACTCCAATGAACGCATTATCAAACGTTGACCGTTGGGCGGATGAAGTTCACGGACTGGGGCCAAAGATTACGGAGAAAGTGAAAGAGCTACTCACAACTCCCTACAAGGGTTAGGAAGCTTTCTGAATTTTCTTTAATTTCTCCAATGCTTCAAGCCATATGGAAAGCAGGTCCCCTAACTTCTCCAACTTCTCAGGATCCTTCTCCGCCTTGATCTGAGCATTAATCTCGCTGATTTTCCTAAGCACAGTGTCTTCAACTCCAGCCAGCAACATTGGACCAGCCATTTTAGGCGCTTCTTCTTCCTTCTTGACGATTATAACACGTTTGTTACAATTAGGACACCATATTTCCTCGTGAAGTTTGAAGAGGGGAGAACCGCAGGCAGGACATTGTTCAGAGAGCATAGTTGCCCCTTTCCTAAGCCACTCTGCCATTTGTTTAACATCTTCGCCCATGATTCAGCCTCAACTGCTCCGAAAAACATTTAGTATGCTTGCAGTATTTGATTATCGCTGAGCCCAAGGAGGGTGGCTTATGGCTGCCCGGAAAAAACGGTTGGAAGAGTATGAAGAGAGGATCAAACAGGCCCTTTCAATTCTGGGAAAAATCTCCGAGGATAATACTATCCCTCGAAACATTAGACGCGCCGCCAAAGAAGCCATTGACTCCCTCCAAATGAAAGACCTCACCCCAGCTGTTAGAGCTGCAAACGCCGTAAGCATTCTCGATGAAATTTCTCAGGATCCCAACATGCCGCCCTATACACGGGTGGCGATCTGGAACGCTGTAAGCGCCATTGAAGCGATAAAAGATTAGTATGTCTACTTTTAAATCAGCCACCGCATAAGTAGCTAAAGAGACAGGACATGAACGCGAAAGTCAGAGGAATCTACACAACCGGCATCACCAAAACATTGTTAGACGCCGGCTTCACCATCATCCAACCAACAAAAACCATACAAGAACGATTCAAACTGGAAGCCGAACCTGGAGAAGCCGATGTTTCCATATGGGATAGAGAAGACCGCCAGGGCATCATACTGCGCGGACGAAAAGAGGCATTAGAGGTTACATTAAAAATTTTTAGAGACCGATTCCCAGATGCAATCATCCACAGATTTGAAAACGGCCCCTCAGCCACAATCGAGTTCCCGAGCATATCAAAACAGAAATTCGACGAGCTTCGAGGAATAATCGTTAAGACGATTCCGAAGCATCATTTCTACAAAGTCGCAGGAGAACACTATGGATTCACCGTCGACTTCGCTGAGAACCTCTTAGAAGCAGGAGTAGACGAGAAGACAGTCGCAGATAGACTTGAGAAAACGTCTCTGGAAAGATGGAAGACCGGCAGCCTAGTGGAAATTGAACACGTCAAGTTAGATGGGTGGGTACTGAAGCTCGCCTCAGGCAAAATTATCGGCATCCGAAGCGATGGCACTGGCTTGCTGCAGAGAGTTTTCCGTGGAAAGGGCGTCTATGATGGGCTTAATTTGCCAAAAGAGCCAGGCGACTATGCCATAACAGAGGTACGCGAAGGAAGCTGGACTGTAAAATCGGCATACTACTCAAAGGACCGAGAATTCAAGGGAGAATACTATAACATAAACACCCCAGTCGAAATCTACTGGGATCGCATTAGATACGTGGACTTGGAGGTTGACGTTTTACGGTGGCCTGACGGAAAAGTAGAGATCATAGACTCGGCTAAGCTAGAAGAAGCTTACCACAATGACATAATCTCCCAATGGCTTTTAGAAGAAGCAAAACGAAGAGCGGAAGAGCTAAGGACTTCCATCCTCAAAAGCCAACAAGACCTCGAATACACAAGCACTCCAACTGGAATGTA
>CAYPFQ010000002.1:0-1727 GCA_964410135.1 uncultured Candidatus Bathyarchaeia archaeon | reverse complement strand
GATTCGGAGAAACCTTGTCCCGTAGGGGTTCGTGGGTCCAAATCCCACCCCCCGCACCATTTTACTCGCATATAATAATTAGATAGTTCAAATCTTAGTGGAGGTTATATGACCTGCAATTTTTCTCCTATAATATCTCCTGGAAACCCTTTTCTGAATCTCGCCCTGACTATACCGCTCTGACCGTGTGGTTCGATTATTTTTCCGATAATTTTGTTTCTACCGAAAGACCAAATAACCTTTCGCCCAATATATTTTGACGCAGCAGATGAGTCTTCAATATTTGGGATCTTCAGCAACAGTTCATTATTTTTCTGGGTTTTTATACCAATTCTGAAATTTGTTACAACCGCATATGATGGACTTAATTTTTCCTCCAAAGTTTCACCCGCCTAATCTCCTGGTTTGAATCATAGTTTGTGTCGTGACATATAGTATATGTGCTACGACACAACAACCAACTGTTTGCCCTCTATCCTTATCTTAACCCTGTCTCCTATCTTGAAGGGAAAAAGTTAGAGGAAATATAAGAATATTCGAAATAGCTTAAGGGAAGAAGCTTATCTTTCAGATTTAGTTTATACTTAAGTTAATAGCTCTCCGCTAACCCAGACAGAAATCTTGCGTTTGTCAGCCAAACAACTTCCTACCAATCAGGGAAGAAAGAAATTACCGAAATCATCTTTTCTCAAGTTTTATAAGCAATGTACAAGACATAAGATTGGAGAATTAGAATGGCTAAGAAGAAAGCAAAGAAAGGCTCAAAGAAAAGATGCTAAGGCTGAGGACTTGAACTATCATCCATAAAGTTTCTTTCCGATCCTGTAGAAGCCTAAGACATTGCTGAATTTTGGATTCGAATTAGATAGTTCAGAGTCTGAACGCGGCTTTCTTACCCGTCTGTTGAAGTATAAGAATGTGGACAACGACCTAGATCTTATTTCAAGATATTTTTCGACTGGTGAATTACCGCTAGCTATTATGAGCAAGCTAAGACCCGATAAGGATTTGGGTTTTGTGTCAATTAGGAAGGGACGACTAGAGCGTTGGGGTATGTACCTTAAATCATTGATCAGGATCGCATCATTAATCGCATCATTATCCTACTTAGTCAAAATTGTTTTATTCTTGCTACTAGGAGGCACACAACCATTTTTATTGCTATGAAACAGTTCACTCAATATGTGAAGAGGCTGTCCATTTACGTGATTGATGGTCTCTTTCTATGTTAGTGTGATTTTTTCTAGGATTTTTTGAAGCGTGGCTCATGCTTTGGGCAATTACCAGTTAGATACATTCTGAAGTGCTGACGTGGGTGTACTACGATTTGAATATGTTTAAGGAAGGGAAGATTGTAGGCTAGACCGCTCTATGTGCCTCATGAAAAAGAAAGTCATGATCTCCTTTGCGCTCTTCATTTCCATAGCAGCTGCGAGAAACACGTTAACACTTAAATCAGCGAGTTGTATTTTTCTAAGCTCATCATACCATTTTAAGTATCTAGATTTGACCAATTCTCTTACCTGCGAATAAACCTCACTTTTCACCATCTAACCCACCTTTAATTTTCGTCTCCTTTCTACACGATTCTCATTCGTTAGGATCAATATTTAGGTTTGAATTTGCCGCAAAAGTAGGCTTCTGGGACTTTTTGCTTTATGAGGGAGCAATGCGGATTTCCTCTTCGAACCTTGAAGTAGACACAATTTTTACAAAGCTTTTCTACG
>CAYPFQ010000001.1:92372-141847 GCA_964410135.1 uncultured Candidatus Bathyarchaeia archaeon | reverse complement strand
ATTTAATGAAGACTTTTGGTGTAAAAGAAATAGCTAGAACCGGCATCACAGCCCTCGGCAGAGGAGTGAAAGCCGTTAAGATAGAGGAGGAATCGTAAAAATGACAAAAGTATATTATGATGCGGACGTAAGCCTAGACGTCCTTAAAGAAAAAACCATCGCCGTAATCGGCTATGGCAGCCAGGGACATGCCCAGGCTCAAAACATGCGTGACTCGGGACTGAATGTCATTATCGGACTAAGGCCAAATGGAGAGTCTTGGAACAGGGCTAAGGCTGACGGATTCGATGTCTATCCAATCTCAGAGGCAGCGAAGAAGGCGGATATAATCCACATACTAATTCCAGATCCCTCACAACCTGAGGTCTACAACAAGGAGGTAAAACCACACCTTAAAAAGGGTAAGGTGTTAGGATTTTCACATGGCTTCAACATTCACTTCAAGCAGATAGTTCCGCCAAAAGATGTTGATGTGGTTATGGTTGCCCCGAAAAGTCCTGGGGCAAGGATGAGGGAAATATACCGTGAAGGATTTGGTGTACCCGCATTAATCGCTGTGTATCAAAATCCATCTGGCAAAGGAAAAGACATGGCCTTGGCAATGGCGAAAGCCATCGGATCCACAAAAGCAGGCGTACTTGAAACCACCTTTAAGGATGAGACTGAAAGCGATCTAATCGGTGAACAGGCAGTACTAGTGGGTGGGCTTATAGAACTCATCAAAAAAGGATTCGAAGTCCTTGTTGAGAATGGCTATCCGCCAGAACTCGCATACTTCGAGGCATGTAACGAGGCGAAACTGATCATGGACCTGATCTACCAGAAGGGATTCAGTGGGATGCTGAAAGCGGTGTCGGACACCGCCAAATATGGTGGCTTAACAGTAGGACCAAAAGTGATCGATGAATGCGTAAAGCAGAACATGCGAAAAGCAGCTAAGAAGGTCCAAAATGGAAAATTTGCCAAAGAGTGGATCCGAGAGAACAAGAAGGGTAGACCAGTCCTCAACAAGCTCATGCAAGAACTTGAGAAACATCAAATCGAAAAAGTTGGGAAGTTTATCCGAAAAACTGCTGGCATAGAAAAATAGCATTTCTCGAGTTTCAGTGTTTCGATGTGACTACCATGAATATAACTGAGAAGATTCTAGCCCGAGCCTCAGAGAAAAAAGAGGTTGTTCCCGGCGAAATTGTAGACGCTAGTATAGACGTTGCGATGATTCATGACCTAACCGGACCATTAACTGTTGAATCATTTCACAAAATCGGGGCGCGAAAAGTTTGGGACGCCCGTAGGGTAGTCATAGTTTTCGACCACCAAGTTCCAGCGGACTCGATTAAGTCAGCTGAACTGCATAAGATGCTGCGAGAATTTGTCAGAGAGCAGGGAATTAAAAATTTTTACGATGTAGGGCAAGGTGGGGTATGCCACCAGATAATGCCTGAGAAGGGCTATGTTAAACCTGGGGACGCTATAGTCGGAGCTGACTCTCACACCTGCACCTACGGAGCCCTAGGTGCCTTCGCAACTGGAATAGGATCTACAGAAATGGCTGCGGTTTTTACAACTGGCAAAATTTGGTTCAGAGTTCCAAAAGTCTTCAAAATTAATGTTGCAGGAAAATTTCAGAAATTAGTGTCAGCAAAGGATCTGATTCTGCGTCTGATCGGACAGATTAAAGTTGATGGCGCTATCTATAGGGGCATAGAATTCACAGGTCAAGCCATCACCAACATGAGCGTTGACGGCAGACTTACCCTTTGTAACATGGTTGTAGAGATGGGTGCAAAAAATGGCATCATTGAGCCTGACAAGAAAACCTTGGCGTACGTTAAGGCCAGGACTGAGGATTGTTTTAATCCAGTTAAAAGCGATCCCGATGCAGCATACGAGAAGACCTTTGAATTGGATGCATCTACGTTAGAGCCCCAAGTTGCGTGTCCTCATTCAGTGGACAATGTGAAGCCAATTTCTGCGGTGGGCAAAGTGGAGATCGACCAAGCATTCATCGGATCCTGTACAAATGGTCGCCTAGAGGATTTGAGAACAGCGGCAAGCATTCTCAAAAAAAGAAGAGTGAAGAGTGACGTGCGGGTAATAGTAATCCCTGCCTCACAGGAAATCTACTTGCAGGCGTTAAACGAGGGCTTAATTGACACTTTCATGAAGGCTGGTGCGGTTGTCTGCAATCCCACATGTGGACCATGCCTAGGTGGACACATGGGACTACTGGCACCGGGGGAGGTTTGTGTAAGTTCTTCTAACCGGAATTTCATTGGGAGGATGGGAAGCCCGAAAGCATATGTGTACCTAAGCTCACCAGCAACTGCTGCAGCCTCAGCGACTACGGGCAGGATCACGGACCCTAGAACTCTGGAGGATTCTTAGATGAGGATTTCTGGCAAGGTAGTAAAATTTGGAGATAACGTTGATACCGACGTGATTCTTCCAGGAAAATTTTTGGTCTTCACGGATCCTGAGGATTTAGGGAAGCATGCGATGGAAGGACTTGACCCGCAGTTCCCTCAAAAAGTGAGGGATGGTGCAATCATTGTTGGTGGCAAAAATTTTGGTTGTGGTTCAAGCCGAGAACAAGCACCTATAGCTTTGAAGGCAGCAGGCGTAAAAGGCATAGTAGCAGAATCGTTTGCACGTATCTTCTACAGAAATGCCATAAACGTTGGCTTACCAATCATCGAGTGCCCGGGAATTAACAGAAAAACTAGAGAAGATGACGAGTTGCTCGTCGACCTGGAAGGTGGGGTAATCAAAAACCAATCAAGCAACCTAATCCTGCAAGCAACGCCCTTACCAGAATTCATTTTAAGCCTAATCAACGAAGGGGGACTTATAGAGCATCTAAGAAAGCGGAGGGAAGCGGAATGAAAAGTTATCAGATAGCATTAATCCCGGGGGATGGTATCGGCCCCGAACAGACGGAGGCCACACTGAAGGTCTTAGATGCTGTTCAAAAAAAGTTCGGATTAAGGTTAAACTTTGTTGAAGTTGAGGCTGGCGATGCGTGCCTTAAAAAGCATGGTACAGCTCTCCCGCAGGACACGATCGATGTAATAAGAAAATCTCAAGCCTGTTTGAAGGGGCCTGTGGGAGAGACGGCGATGGATGTGATTATAAGGCTGAGGCTTATGCTCGATTTATACGCCAACATCCGCCCGATCAAGTCATATCCCCGAGTCCCAGATATACGACCTGATATAGACTTTGTCTTTGCAAGAGAGAACACGGAGGATGTTTACAAAGGAATCGAATTTGCATCGGCAGATACCGCTGTAGCCTTGAGGATTATAACGAGGCAGGGCTCTGAGAGAATAGCAAGATACGCATTTGAGTTGGCTAAGAGGCGGAACAAAAAGAAGAAAGTCACAGCGGTTCACAAGGCAAATGTGCTGAGAGTAACTGATGGACTGTTCGCTGAGGTCTGCAGAAAGGTTGCTAGAGAGCATCCCGATATAAAATTTAATGAGCTTTACGCAGATACTGCTGCGATGCAACTGATTAGAGCGCCTCAGGAATTTGATGTCATAGTGACCACAAACGTGTTCGGCGATATACTCTCAGATGAGGCTGCACAGCTCATTGGAGGCTTAGGCATGTGTCCAGGGGCAAACATCGGGGAAAACTCCGCCCTATTTGAGCCAGTTCACGGATCAGCTCCAGACATAGCGGGAAAGCAGAAAGCCAATCCATTCTCAATGATTCTTGTCTCGAAAATGATGCTAGATTGGATTGACCATCAGTACAACGATCCAACTTGCACAAAAGCAGCGAAAGCCATGGAAGAGGCAGTAATCAAGACTTTGAACCAAGGAGTTGTAACTCCTGACCTTGGCGGAAAAGCGAAGACCAGTGAAGTAGGAGAGGCTGTGGCTATAAATATCGCTGGAAGTTGAGATTGTTTGAAATCTAAAAGTGCAGGGCATATTAGAATTTTTGATACAACCTTAAGAGATGGAGAACAGAGCCCAGGCGTCTCATTAACTCCTGATGAGAAATTAGAGATCGCTCGCCAACTCGACAGGCTAGGCGTAGATACAATAGAGGCTGGCTTTCCAATTACTTCAAAAGGTGAGCAGGAAGCAATCAAGCTGATCGCCAAAGATGGATTGAAAGCTGAAATCTGCGGATTAGCCAGATCTATGCAAGGAGATATAGATGCAGCCCTAGAATGCGATGTAGGATGCGTACACACTTTCATAGCAACCTCAGATGTTCATTTGAAACACAAATTGAAAATGAGCCGTGAACAAGTCATACAAATGGCCGTCAAAGGAATTGAATACGCAAAAGATCACGGCGTCGTAGTAGAATTTTCAGCAGAAGATGCCACCCGCACCGATCTGAAATATCTGAAACAAGTGTATAAGGCGGCGGTAGATGCAGGAGCAGACAGAATTAATGTACCCGACACAGTCGGCGTGATGATGCCGAACCAGATGTACCAACTTATCTGTGAACTCAAAAAAGTCATTAAAAAACCAATCAGCATGCACTGCCACAACGATTTCGGCATGGCCGTAGCAAATTCACTAGCAGGTGTCGAGGCCGGAGCTTCACAGGTCCATGTAACCGTAAATGGGCTAGGGGAGAGAGCGGGCAACGCAGCACTAGAAGAGGTCGTTATGTCGCTTCATCTGCTACAAAATAAGAAAACAGGAATAAACACTAAGCTGATTTATGGAACCTCACAGCTTGTTTCAAGACTTACTGGGATCGTAGTCCAGCCGAACAAGGCGATTGTAGGTGAGAATGCATTCGCCCATGAAGCAGGCATACATACCCATGGAATAGTAGCCAAGCCAATCACATACGAGCCGATCCCTCCAGAGCTAGTTGGAAGAAGAAGGAAGCTTCTCGCTGGAAAACATGCAGGCGTACATGGGATAAAAGCTGGACTAGAGGAGGCGGGATTCCACCCAACTGAGGTGCAGTTGAAGGAAATAGTGGCCAGAGTTAAAGAGCTAGGCGACAAGGGTAAGACGGTGACAGACGCTGATCTGCTGGCAATAGCGAGAACCGTGCTAGGAGAAACAACCGCAGAAAAGAGGATTGTAGACTTAGTTGACCTAGCTGTAGTGACCGGAATCAAGGTGATTCCAACAGCCTCAGTGAAACTTATACTCGATGAGAAAGAGTATGTGGCTGCTGAAACAGGAGTAGGGCCTGTGGACGCTGCGATAAAAGCTATCCAGAAACTTACAGCTAGCTTAGCAAATGTTAGGTTAAAAGAATATAGATTGGAGGCGTTGAGCGGAGGATCCGACGCCGTAGCTGAAGTGGTTATCAAAGTTGAGGACAAAGACGGGAACATAGTATCGGCGAGGGCTGCCCGCGAAGACATAGTGATGGCAAGCGTTGAGGCAATGATTAACGCGATAAATCGCGTGCTGATTCTTTATAAAGAACGTGAAACGCGCTAAGTTCACTGTTCATCTTTCAGTTTCTTCATTTTTTCTTTGTGTCGCGCTGGTTAGTCTTCTTGCTTTGGAGTGGCGGCTGTTTCGATGTTATGGACTTGCGATAGAGATAAATGGGTGGTTTCCTCTTCCAGATACAAACTCATAGCCGAGTAGGGTTGCGAGAGTTTTGAGGGCTGAGGTCAGAGTTCTCGGAATTGTTCAGGGAGTAGGTTTTCGCCCCTTTATCTATCGGCTTGCAGTGGAGCTAGGGCTTAAAGGCTATGTTAGAAACAGAGGTGACGCTGGAGTGGAAATGATTGTCGAAGGTGATGAAGCCTCTGTAAAAAGTTTTATTCAACGTGTTGAAACAGACAAGCCCACTGCGGCCCAGATAAGCAGGCTGGACGTAAAACTCGTGGCGGATAAAGGTGGCTTCCAAGAATTCAAAATTTTAAAGAGCACGAGGGAAAGAGGAGAGGCTGGCTCCATTATTCCGCCTGATATGCCGATCTGCAGCCAATGCTTGAAGGAGTTTTTTGACTCTTCAAATCGCCGTCACCGATATTATTTCATAACCTGCACAGACTGCGGACCTAGATACACGATAATCGAGAAGCTTCCCTACGACAGGCCTAACACCACCATGTAAGATTGAGTTGGAAATAATTAAGGGTTAAAATCTAAGAAAGCATTTCATCGCAGTATACCTGCAACCAGCTACATTAAGGGCGTTATAAAAATGTAAAGGCTTGTAAAGCACGCTAATTAAAAAGCAGATTTTGGAATATGGGCAAATAAGAAAATCGACGGATGATGTCATCAAATTTGGCCGGCAAAGAGGATCGAGTATCTTAGGAATAACCCCCCTATGAGTATGAGGATAAAGGTGATCATCAGCGTCGTTGGGATTGCGTTTATACGACTAGTTCTCTTCAAATAGGTCAAACCATAGGTTTCGATAAAGAGTGGCACAAGTAATCCTATAACGACTACTATTCCCCAGAAAACGAAGCCCATAACACCACCCAACAAGCGGGTTACACTCCTTGCACCAGCTTCGGTGAAGATGAGGCTACTAAGATAGAGGCCGACAGTTACTAGTTCAGCTTCAATTAGAATAGTATCCGCCTTGCCTATGATGTGTAATGTTTCGCCTTTAGGACTCGTCGAGAAGCGTGGGAAGAGCGTTGAAGCGAGTGGAGAACAGGATAATCCTACCAACACAAGACCAGTTGATGCCGCGGAGAGCGTGAAGAGCCACGGCAAGAATGGGGATTGCCAGAGCGGAATCCCCCTAGCTAAGGCGAGGAGGAGACCTGTATAGAGAGCTACAGCCACAGCGAGCACTGAACCGACTGTCTCTACGACTGTTCGTAGCCATGACCTACTCCACTTTGAAATCCAGAATAGGCTGGTCAGTACTGCAACGATAAGGAAGGCTGTTAGGAGGTACACGCCTATAGTCATCATTGAGGTGGGATTATTGAGTACATTGAGTATGTGGTCAAGCCTTCCCAGCTCAGGCCTTCCAAGATCGAGGATCAGCAGAACGAGCCCCACGATTATGACGAGCCAACTCGCATGGGCACCAAACTTTGAGAGGGTGCTATACTTCTCTTTGCCCCAGATGTCAGCGACTGCTGAAGTTATGTACGCGCCAGCACCCAAGCCTCCTAAGAACAGATACGTGGCGATGTACCACGACCATTCGATCTGCATTTCTTACTTCCCTCCCACTTTCTTACGTCTTTCATTGTAAAGCTTCAATCCGTAAAGCATGGCACCCACTACAATCCCTACACCTCCGAACCCAAACAACAAGTCCCTAGCAAACACTGTTTGAGGTTGATCTCCAGGTGCAGGGAATCCTAGCTCCTTAGGAGGCACATCTAAAATGTAGATCCAAGAAGTGCCTCCGGCTTCCTTTTTACCATAGGCATATGCGCCTTCGCTTTCAGCTTTCTCAACCTTCCTGACAATTTCGTCCCTTTCTCCGAAGCTTAGTGCATCAGTTGGACATGTGGCTACACACGCTGGCTCCAGCCCAAAAGCGATTCTATCGGCACAAAATGTGCACTTCTCGACGAGTCTGTTTTGCCAATCAAATCTTGGAATACCGAAGGGGCAGCCTGTTCCACAATACCTACAGCCAACGCAAAGCTCTTTATCGTAAAGGACAGGCCCCTCCTTCGTTTTGTATAGGGCTGTTGCTGGGCATACGGAAACACAGGCTGGCTCCACACAGTGCATGCACTGCCACTTCGCAAAGTGCCACCTGAAATTATCGCCCTCGCCTTTTCCAATGAATTTAACGAAAGTGAAAGTTTGGGGTGAAAGATCAGGTGGGTTTGTCCACTCAGTGCCCTTACCTGCACTTAGCGTCGTCGATTCTCCCTTCCGCTCATTCCAACGTTTGCAGGCGACTTGACATGCTCGGCAACCAATGCACCTTCTTAAATCATAAAGGACTGCTTTAACCATTTTTCACACCTATGCTTTCTCCACCTTACACAGACACGCTTTATACTCTGGAATGCCCGCGGAGACATCTACAGCATCGATCATTAACGTGTTTGCAGTCGGCCCTTTACTGAGACCCTTAAAACCCCAATGCCATGGCATGGCTACTTCATGCAATTTCTTACCGTTAATCGTTAATGGTTGGACTCTCTCTGTGACGATCGCCTTCATCTTCTCACCTGTCGGGTTCCTCGCCGTCTTAACGATTACGTAATCGCCACTTTTCACACCCAGCTCAGAAGCCAAAGCTGGACTAATCTCCACGAACATTTCGGGATGCAACTCCACCAGCCATGGTAGGTTTCTAGTCATAGCCCCGCCTTGCATGTGCTCTGCGACTCGGAAAGTTGTGAGCACATATGGATAATCTTTGGAACTACCAGTCGCCACATCGAATCTGCCATCCCACATGCTTGGATACTCCTTCGCCAAGTCCACATCTGGGCTTTCAAGAGGTTCATTGTGCATGGGAAATCCGTGCTTAAGTGGATTCCAATCTTGTTTAGTTGGGTCAACGAGGGGTTTAGACCAGATGGCTGCGGTGTCGAGACCTAACCATTTGTCGCTGGAGTGAGCCCACCAAACGTAGAATGTCTTCAACCCAGGCGGGGATTCATCTACGTTATATAGAATCCTCTGGTTAAGCATCCAACTCCAAGCCCAGTTCTTGAAGTACCCGTATGCTTCGTCCTGATCGCTAACAGGTCTGCGATCACGTCTCTTGGCTAATACACCCTTAAGGTCGGGGCGAAGAGTTTCATCCCAGCAACTCCTGTAGAGAGCGTTCGCCCACTTGGTGAGGTGACCTATCTCCTTATATACCGCCTCAGGGGTTTCTCCGAGTTCTCCCTTGTATGGTGTGGGCCATTTTGCGTCAGGATTGGAACTTGTGGTGTAGGGTGAGAGTTCGGAAGGTAATTTTACGCCAGCGTCCATTCGTAATCTCTTAAACAACTCGGTTACAAACCATAGTTCACTCCTGCACTCACCCGGCGGCTCGACCGCTTTCCAGCGCCATTGAACCCACCTACCAGTATTGGTGACAGTTCCATCCCTCTCAACCACCGTAGTTCCGGGAAGTAGTATGTCCGCATAATGGGCTGTTTCTGTTTCAAAGATTTCACAGACTACTAGGAAGAGGCTTTCTTTGCTGAGGGCGTCTCTAACTAAGTTAGCGTTAGGGTTTGAAACCGCAGGGTTCTCACCAACGATAAATGCAACCTTAATTTTACCATCTTTAATAGCTCTAAAGAATTCTACTGTTTGATACCCAACACCGATCGGCAAGTCGCATATAACCGGTTCATTGTCAGGATTCACACCTGGGTAGGTGCCAACGTAACATCCCCAATTGTACTCAAGATTGTTCCAAGTGGGAAACATTCGATCATCCCAACGCTCCTCAATCTTATCCGCGGGTTTGTAGGCGGCCCCTTCTGCAACTCCTCCGCGTGCGGCTGGATCTGTGTTCTTCCATTTCTGGTATCTTCTTACGTCCGCTGTATTCCGCGGTGGCACCCTGTAACCCATTATCACATGGGATAAGAGGTTCATGTCCGTGCACCCCTGCACGTTATTGATGCCCCGCAAGGCGTTTATTCCTCCGCCTGGAACACCGATGTTTCCAAGGAGCAATTGAAGAATAGCCTGTGCCCTTATGGCTTGAGTTGCGTTCGTGTGTTGTGTGGTACCCATCGCATAATAGATGTTGCCAGGTTTATTCTTCATGAAGGTCTCAGCGACCTTCCTAAGTCCATCCTCCGGTAAACCTGAGATTCTGTACACTTCTGCGGGCTTATATTTCTCAACCATCGCTTTCAACTTACTAAAAATTGAGTTGGGATTTGTTTTCCAATCGTCCAGTTTGTTTCCGTCAAGATCGTATGGAGCGTTTGTTCTTTTCTCAACGAACTGCCAGTCAATGTATTCAGGTTTCTCATAAAGCAAATACCTGACTAGGCCCAAGAATACGGCTGCCTCTGCTCCAGACCTGTATCTGAAGTAGAGGTCTGCTTTAGAAGCGGTTCTACTGTAGCGTGGATCAAATACGATAATTTTGGCGCCATTGTCCTTTGCTCTCATCACCCATCGAAACTCTAAGCTATGGCTTTCAGCCACATTGCTGATAATAAGGAAGCACTTGGAATTCTTTGCGTCAGCAAGATGATTTGTCATAGCTCCGAAACCAAAGGTGTTGGCTAACGATACCACAGTTGAGGCGTGGCATTTTCTGGCTTGATTCTCGATATTTAACGACCCTAAAAGGGATACTAGTTTCTTTGCTAGGTAGCATTCCTCATTGTTCCAGTAGGATGAGCCATGCCAACCTATTGGTGAGTCCTTGCCCACATGATAATAGTTCTTCACTACGGCGCTGCCTGCAGCTTCTTCATATTCATATTTAACGCCCTTCGTAGCCCCTTTGACCTTGCTGACAATAATGGCAAAGGCTTCATCCCAAGTTATCGGAACCCATTTTGGATCCTGGTCTATTCCCTTCTTTGGATTAGTTCTCTTCATCGGTTGTAGGACGCGACGATCACTATTCACCAGTTGAATGTAGGCGCTTGCTTTACTGCATAGGGCACCTTCGTTTATAGGGTGATTGGGGTCTCCTTCTATTTCCACCACTCTGCCATCTAGGGATGTTACGACTAAACCACAGCCTCCAGCACAGTATGTACAAATGCTTGGAGTCTGCCGTCCCAACTTGTATTTTAGACGCATTTTCTCGCTTAGAGGTAATTCCGTTATCACATCTCTCATGACATCAGAGAGCCCTGTCAACGCGAAGACCGCGGGCGCACCTACTCCCAGTTTTAGAAAAGTTCTTCTATCCATCTGAAAATCATTCGTCTTCCCGGCTGCTTCCATTTAGTGGCGCACCTTAACCCTGATACATTGAGCCAATAATTATCCGAATAGATGTTGAGGATAGTTATAATTGTTAAATAAGTTTTGCTCAAACTTTTTATATTCTTTGTCATGACTCGTACAGCCTATATCTTGAGACCACTTTGCGCGAGTGCTTGAAATATACATGAAATCCTATACTAAGAGGATTAAGCTACTTCTGATGAAAGAGATGCTGTAAGCTTGGGAAGACCTCCTTTGCATGAACAAATAAACGCCGTTAATCAGGCGCTTGTCAGATATCAAAGCCTCAGTAAATATCTGAATTTACATAAAGCCATTTTAAAAGTGAGAGAGAAAATTGAAGAAACTCCCACCAAGGGAACAACAGTCGACTGGAGCGATCGATCGTTTATTAAAGAGTTAGAACAACATGCTCGCATCTCTAGGCGGCCTATAACCCGCTTTCTCGATCCAGCCATATTTAATGAGAGTCTTGTTCTTCAAGTATGTCAACAGGTTATACAAGTTCTTCTTAAGCATGGAATTGATGAGACTGGGCTAAAGAAGTTTTCAGCCAAGCTAGAGAAAGGGGATACAGATCTACATGCTCTCATAAAAGCCGCAATTAAAGGAGATACGGAATGGCTTGAAAGAATCGGAAAAGCATTAGAGGTTGACCTATCTCAACTATTTTTCATCATTGGCACACCAATTCAACCGTGTTTAGAGGAAATTGCGCGAAGGGTAGATCCCTCTTTCCTTGAAGAGTGGTGGCAGGCCCTCTGCCCTGTTTGTGGCAGAATCCCTATTATCGCTAAACTTAAGGAACGTAAACGTTATTTGACATGCATGTTTTGTGGAGCTGAATATCTAGCTGATCTATTTCTCTGCGTCAAGTGTGGTAACGCTGATCCATATACCCTAGGGTTTCTTCGTTCTGAAGAGAGCCCGGAGTTTCGGGTCGACTTCTGCGAAAAATGTAAACATTATATGAAAGTCATCGACGAGGGCCGATTAAAAACACCAATTCCAAGGGGCTTAGAAGACATCCTAACTATTAGCTTAGATTTAATGGCCAAAGATGCGGGGCTAATGAGAGTGTAAAGATTCATGAAAAAGCTAACGCCCAGAATGTTGCCCTCTAGAAGCCCAGTTTTCCCTTACCGTATTGAAGTAAAAAACGCTTCTCCACACTCTCAAATCGATCAAAGAAAGTGAATAAACTTAACGGTACCTATCCCCATGGGGGTACTTCAATACGTTTAATTTTGCAGTAGAAGTCGTGGATCTTAGTTTCACCTTCCTTCACAGCGATCGTCGCTTTTACCTCTTGATACCCTTCTATGGTGACCCACACCTCATACGTATCAGCTACGAGATTCGTGAATTCGTAGCAACCATCTTTGTTGGTTGAGGCGTATTTGTTGGCAGAAGGTAAAATCAGGATTACTGTCCCGCCCGGAGCTATGGGTTTTCCGGTTTCGGCGTCGTAGACACAACCACGGATGTTTGCGGTTCCAACTGCTTCATTCAAAGAGAAATCTAATGTTATTGTTTCATTTTCCTTGATAGAGACGGTTTTACTTTGGCTTTGAAATCCTCTTAGGCTAGCGGTGATCGTATATGTTGCAGGGGCAAGATTTTCAAATCTAAAAGAGCCATCACAAAGAGTGACAGCGCTCTTATCATTGCAAATTACTTTGGCGCCCCCCAACATGTGGCGCTCTTTGTCATAAATGTGTCCAATTATCATTGAATTTGGCGTAGGTTCTGGTGGTGTCGTCATAACAGACCAATTTCCACTGTATTAAAAGAATAAGCTAGATTTTTCTTTATTTGACATAAACCTTATCTCAGAAGGTGGCTCCATCTTCATCTTGAGAGATCTTGGTTATATCCCGATCACCGCAATTTCATAGCCAGCTTGAGCCTTTATATTACTGACAGTAATTTTTCATTATTTCTTAATGTAAAATAATATATATGGGGAATTAGAGGATGCTAAAGAAAACTGTGACCCAAAATGAGTGGCAGATTTAGAACTGTAGATGAGATTAATGCGAAGATCAAGAGGGGAGACGCTGTTGTTCTTACGGCAGATGAGTTCATTGAAACCGTAGAAAGCCGCGGGTTAAAAGCCGCAGCAAAAGAAGTTGATGTCGTAACAACGGGCACCTTTGGCGCCATGTGTAGTAGTGGTGCTTTCTTAAATTTTGGGCATTCTGAGCCTCCGATTAAAATGTGGCATTGCTGGTTGAATGATGTGCCTGCCTATCGTGGGCTTGCAGCTGTTGATGTCTATATCGGTGCGACCGCAATGAGTGAAACAAAGGGATTTGAATATGGTGGAGGCCATGTCATAGAAGACTTGGTAAGTGGAAAAGAGATTCAGTTACGGGCTGATGCGTATGGGACTGATTGTTATCCTAGAAAGTACCTAGAGACGGTGATAATATTAGACGATTTGAATCAAGCCATATTGCTTAACCCCAGGAATGCGTATGAACGCTATAATGCTGCAACCAACAGCACCGATGATACTCTTTACACTTACATGGGCACTTTGCTTCCTAGATATGGAAACGTAAACTATGGGGGAACCGGGCAGTTAAGCCCGTTGTACAAGGACAAGAACTTTGAGACGATTGGCATAGGCACGAGGATCTTTCTCGGCGGCGGGGTTGGCTACGTGGTTGGAGAGGGAACACAGCACAGCCCACAAACACAGTTCGGCACAATAATGGTGAGAGGGGACCTGAAACAGATGAAGCCCCAGTATCTGAGAGGAGCCACGTTCACCGGATATGGCACATCCCTGTATGTAGGAATTGGAGTCCCGATTCCAATACTTAACCAGAAAGTGGCTGAGACAGCTGCGTTAAAAGACGAAGAAATTATAACAAACATACTGGATTACGGTGTGCCTTCTAGGGATAGGCCTCTCGTGAGGAAAGTTTCCTATGCTGAGTTAAAGTCGGGCAAAGTGACAATAAACAATCAAAGCGTTCCCACATCACCACTATCAAGCCAGAAAGTAGCCAAAGAAATTGCTGGAATACTCAAACGCTGGATCCAAGAAGGCTCCTTCTTCCTCTCTGATCGAGTGGAACCTTTGCCGACTCAGAGGGAGTTCAAGCCTCTCAAGGTTAGAAAAGCGGAACTAAGGGTTGGAGATATCATGACTCCCGAAGTAGTTACGGCAAAAGAAACAGACAGCGTCAGCGCTGTCGCCGAACTCTTGGTAAGGCGCGGAATTGACCACCTGCCTATTGTAGATAAAAACAGCAAACTTGTTGGTATAGTGACCTCTTGGGATTTGGCGAAAGCAGTAGCCTCAAAGAAGAAATTATTGAAGCAGATAATGACTCGAAAAGTAATTACCTCCAATAGAGATGAAGCGGTCGATGTTCTCGCCCAGAAAATGGCGCGGCATAACATTTCAGGTGTTCCAGTAGTAGACAGGGAGAACCATGTAATCGGAATAATTACAACAGATGATATCTCGAAAAAAGTTGTAGGAGGAGGTACAAGGTGAGACTAAAACTTACCTATCCACCTAGTGAGGTACAGCGACCAGTACTTGCCGAAGCCGTATTAAAACTGGGAGTCCTAATTAACATTCTCGAAGCTACAGTCAACGTTAACAAAGGAGAACTCATAGTCTCAGTAGAAGCTGAAAAAGGAAAGCTGGACAAGGTCATCCGTTTCTTCCAGGACAATGGGGTGACTGTCGACAAGCTTACCCGAATTCTAGAGATAGACAGTGATAAGTGCATGCATTGCGGTGCATGCATTTCGCCCTGCCCAGTCGGAGCGTTCAAGCTCAATTCAGACTTGACCCTTGATTTCGACGAAGAGAAATGCATCGGCTGCAAGATTTGCGTGACTGCTTGCCCCACTCGCGCCATAAGACTGGTAACATAGAGGGTCAAAAATGATTAGAATTCAAGAGCGAATTGGCGAAACAAATCTATCAATTCAAACCGATCGGCTAGAGGCAGCTAGAGCCGCGCTGGTAGCTATACAGATACACCGGATCTATCTCGAAACCTACATTAACCGTAACCAGCTTTTCCGCGCTTCCTTCGAGCCGGTAGAAGTGGAAGCAAGTGCACCCGAGATAGTGAAACGGATGACTGAGGCGGCGTTAGCCGCTAGAGTGGGACCTATGGCAGCAGTTGCCGGGGCGTTAGCTGACTTGGCAGTGAATGCTATGGGAGAGACTGAGGCTAAGGTGAGAGTTGTAGAGAATGGTGGGGAAATTGCAGCCGTATCCGACCAAGACATTACCGTGGGAGTCTACGCTGGACACTCTCCACTGTCGGGTAGGATAGGTTTCCGCATTTCGCATTTTGATACGCCAATCGGTATTGGAACGAGTTCGGCTACAGTCGGGCATGCGATAAACTTCGGAGAGGCGGATAGTGTAACAGTTTTTGCTGGGAATGCTGCTTTGGCAGATGCAGCAGCTACAGCCGTTTCCAACGCAGTGAGAGGAAGAGATGTCGGGGCATCGATCCAAAGAGGATTAGATGTCGCCAAGAC
Organism: uncultured Candidatus Bathyarchaeia archaeon; assembly: GCA_964410135.1. Taxonomy (GTDB): domain Archaea; phylum Thermoproteota; class Bathyarchaeia; order RBG-16-48-13; family CAYPFQ01; genus CAYPFQ01. Next base: position 126,509 of record CAYPFQ010000001.1, on the reverse strand, counting down.
TATAGCTGGAGTGAGAGGTGCTTTTATCATACGTGGTAAGCATGTAGGTTCTGTTGGAAAGGTGCCTGAGCCTATAAAAATCACTGGCGAGCTAGATCTGCTTCACACAAAGTGAAAGAAATTACTGTAAGTTATTTCAGGTAGTTCTCTGGGTTTTTCTCAAATTCCTCTTTACAGCTGGAAGCGCAGAAATAGAAGGTTTGACCCTTATAGGCTGATCTGTGGGGAGCCGTCTTTTCATCTACGTACATGCCGCATACTGGGTCGGTCGCCATATTTTTTCACCTCCTCTACTTTGCTGTTGGCTTGAAACGCCTTAGCAACAATGAGTTTGTAACTACTGAAACTGAGCTGGCTGCCATTGCCACTGCCGCGAAGACCGGGTTGAGTAGGATTCCGAATAGAGGGTAGAGTGCGCCAGCGGCGATGGGGATGAAAGCCACATTATAGAAGAAAGCCCAGAACAGGTTTTGCTTAATTTTGCGCATTGTGTGTTTGCTGAGTTGAATAGCGGTTACTACGTCTCTCAGGTCGTCTTTGATTAGGACTATACCCCCGGTTTCTATCGCCACATCGGTTCCGCTGCCGATAGCGATTCCGATATCTGCCTGTGCGAGAGCAGGCGCATCGTTTATGCCGTCGCCTACCATAGCGACTATTTTGGCTTCGTCTTGAAGGCTCTTTATTACCTTGGCTTTATCCCCTGGCAGTACTTCTGCTAGGACCCGCTCGATTCCTAATTTTTTAGCAATCGCATTTGCGGTTCTCGGATTATCGCCGGTGAGCATGACTGTTTCGAGTCCTATTTCCTGGAGCTGCTTTACAGCTTCGCTGGAATAGTTTTTCAGCGTATCAGCCACTCCAATTACGCCTAGAACCTTCTTATCTACCGCAAGAATCATCACGGTCTTTCCATCTTCTTCTAGAGCCCGGATCCTATCCTCAATGGTCTCTGTGGAGATGCCGTTGCCGCTCATCAGCCGCCTGTTTCCGAATAGGATTTCTTTGTCATCATGTGTTGCCTTCACGCCTTGGCCAGGAACTGCTTCAAAAGATTTAGGATTTGGAACCTCTATCCCATCCTGTTCAGCCTTTTTAACGATCGCTAAGCTTAGAGGATGCTCAGAGCCTTTTTCAGCGATTGCCGCAAATCGGACTATCTCGCGTTCACTTTGATCCCCGGCCTTGACGATGTCTGTGACTGAAGGTTCTCCTTTTGTCAGCGTCCCTGTCTTGTCAAATACGACTGTATTGATCTTGTAGGCTTTCTCCAGGTTCTCGCCGCCTTTAATCAGTATACCGTTTTCCGCTCCTTTTCCAGTGCCTACCAATATGGCGGTGGGTGTGGCGAGTCCTAGTGCGCAGGGACAGGCGATTATCAGAACTGCGATGAAAGTTGTGAACGCGAAGATGAAGCTTGATTTTCCTATGAAGTACCATGTCAAGTATGAGGCTATTCCGATGGCTATGACTAGTGGTACAAAGTAGGAGGCTATCACGTCAGCTAGTCTTTGAATGGGCGCTCTCGAAACCTGCGCTTCATCCACGAGCTTGATTATCTGGGAGAGGGTGGTGTCTGCTCCGACTTTAGTGGCTTTAAACTTTAACATGCCAGTCTTGTTAATCGTTGCGCCGATAACCTCGTCGCCTACTTTCTTTTCGACGGGTATGCTTTCGCCTGTAATCATCTTTTCGTCTACAGCCGAATAGCCCTCGGTCACTATGCCATCTACCGGTATCTTCTCACCGGGTCTGACTACAACTATATCTCCCAGCCGAACTAGTTCCACAGGAACCTCTTCTTCCAGCCCATTGCGGATCACCTTCGCCATTCTGGGCTGGAGATCCATCAGCTTTCTTACCGATTCGGAGGCTTTCCCTTTGGCTATATCCTCAAGCAGTTTCCCTAGCAGAATGAAGGCGGTTATCAGGGCGGCGGTGTCGAAGTAGACTTCGCCGACAAAGGTGTTTGGAAAAAATGTAACTAGGGTGCTGTAAAGCCAAGCAGCTGAAGTGCCAACCGCGATCAACACGTCCATATTAGCAGTCCTATTTCTGATGGCGTCGTATGTACCGCGATAAAATCTCAATCCAGCTATGAATTGAACTGGTGTGGCGAATAGGAATAGCCAGAGGTTATTTGGAAGAATAGGGAGGACTTGGATAAAGGAGAAAGTAAAGGTGGCAACACCGAGAACTAGGCTGAATACCGCAAGGATTTTCAGATTCCTAAGTTCGACTTCAGGTTTTGTAAAGGTGTTAGCACAGGCTTCACTGCAGAAATAGTAGGTTCTTCCTCTAACTACCCGTGTGATAGCTGCCTTCGACTCGTCAACGTACATGCCACAAACGGGATCCTTCGCCATGAATCCACCCGATTATGCTTCGATTATCCTCTAGGAATCAGAGCCAAGACTATGAGGATGGCTATTATTATCCAGAGAATCCATGTCCAATTTCCTCCGCCACACATCACGCACATGGGACCCTCTGGCTTTTGTGCAGCTTGTCCGCGTTTTCGTTTCTCCTCTTCACGGGGGTTATCACTAATCTGCTCACTCAATTCCAAGTCATACTCCTAACAATCATTCTTTTAAAGAATCGTAGATTATGTACAGCCCGAATATTGTTACTCCTAAAAATACCAGCAGGATCACCAGAAACAGTGGAGGATATCCGTACCAGTAGCCCATCATTCCACCCATCATACCTATCATGCCGCTCGGACCGCCGTATCCCAGCCCAAGAAGACCAATGATTGTCAGAGCCAGCCCAGTGAACAGCCTCTCGCTCTTTCCAACACTTTTTCTCTTCTTCTCAGGCATGATTACGCCTCATTTACAGTTCAAAGAGAATTTAGCGCGATATTTAATTTTATAGCAGTCGATATGAATATACGTTCTGGGATATGGCGTACAAACTGAAACGATGGCCAGTCTAAAATAAGCCAATTATGTTCAGCCTGAAGTAAATATAAAGCCTCTAAGACCTTCTTAGTAGGATCATTCACATCGACTGCTTTGACTTTACAGTCGTCCTTTAAAATTATTTAAATAAAAAAGGGGGTAGGGTTTAGCCTCCCGGAATAGCTCCGAAGACGAATATGCTGTAGAAAAGCGACACTAGATAGAATACCGCACCGAAAGCCAAGATTAGGTTTGAGACCCATGACATCTTGAGTTTACCCGGCACCATCACGTTGTTAACGTATAGCAAAAGTAGACAGTAGCTGCCCATAGCCCATGGTGAGAGGAAGGCGAGAAGGTCTAGGAGGAACACAGGTCCCTTTGCTTGTCCAATTAAAACCATAGTGATACCCACCAGAGTCACAATAGCAACCCAGATGTAGTACCACTTGCGCATCCCTAGCTTCCTAGCGCCCTTGAAGAGCTGGAAAGTCATATCGGCCTGTCCTCTGGCAAAAGCATCGAAGATTCCAAAGCTCATCTTCCATCCCACTATGAACATAACTATGAACCAAAGTGGGTATAGCACCGGACTTACTGCTGAGAACGCTGCTGCTATAGCCGAGATGGCTGGTAGCGTCGACCCTGCCAGTATAGCCTTCATAGCTGCCGGACTCGCCTCTGCCGCATATATGCTGAGCACGGTGAAGAACACAGTGGTGATGAATGTGAGTAGCCCTAGACTTATCCAGGCGTCGTAGACATTGAGCTTTCTCCACCTCTTCCACTTGTCCATCTCTTTATCGAGGTCGGCGTTGAAGATGTAACCTTTCTCTAGCCAAGTCGCTTCTTTGCCGAATATAAGTCCCGTGATCTTGGGCATGTAGGCGCCCATTCCAGCATCTTCTTCCCTTGCCCAGAGCGTATACCACATCTGCTGCATCCCAGAGGGTCCCATGAATGCCATGCCGCCTATTATAAGGGGCATCCAAGTCTTGGTATAGAACCTCGGATCTTGCCATCCGAAGGCTACTGTGCCAACAAGGGTATCAGCCCACATCTTGGGGGTGCCTACGCCCAGTGCAACTATCAATGAAACCGCGATCATAATTGATATTGCGATAACGAGCAGCGTCTTCACAGTCTTGTAAACTTGGTATGGGCTGAGGATGAGTATGGCTGCGATGGCGAGTATGCTGGCAACGGCTATCGGTACCCAATCTATCTTCAGATAAAGCCCCAGGGCACCAGCGCCTGTGACCACGTGACCAGGGAATATGTAAAGCAACAGAGCCATGATGTAGAAGTACCACATTATTGATACATTGATTCGGCCGCCGGCTTGGAATATGCTCTCTCCCGTGTAGTAGGTCCACCTCGCGATCTCCATGGTGACGAAGACTTGTATGATGAGTCCACATGTCGCAATCCACCTGATATTGGGTCCGAATACGAGGACGAGCCTGGGCCACATGAAGGTTTCTCCCATGCCGACGCCAAGAGCAGCCAAGATTAGCCCTGGACCTAGTATCTTTCTTATGCTTACAGGACCGGGGTCGTTCAGAACTTTGAACTCTAATGGAGGTCCACCATATTTTCCTGTTTTTTGGGTTTTCATATGTACACCGTGGTATACCATTCATAATGAATTAATCTAATAAGCTTTTTCAAAATTTTATATAATATTTATCAGCGTGTTTTATGAGCGGGTTGAGACTGAGGAGATATCATACATTTTCCCGATTCTCATTCTGAAGAGGTAGAAGTACGATCCTCTTATGAGCATCTAAACCGGGGGTGTACAGAGGCATCTGAGACTCTTCATCGGGCCTTCTAAGTTTTTGATGTCTTCATCGATCATCCCCAACGGAAGATTCGTGAAAGCACCTATTGTCCGCTTCGTTTTTTTGCATAGAATTAGGTAACCTATGCAGTGTTGAGGCTTTTCTTTACCGAAAAGTTTTTTGTAGGTAAAGGAAAGTCTAAAGAACCGATACTGGTGGACGCCCCTCTCGTGACCAGTGCGTTCTAATACCTTTAGATCTCGAAACTTTCTGTCCTTTGGTATAGAGGAGAAGAGGTCGCTGAGAAACTCATCGAGTGATACTTTTTCCGGCTTAGTCTCAACTTTTTTTGAATTTGACCGCCCCATTTTTTCTAAGGGCTGCCACTGGACGCCAATGACCACCTTTTTCGGCGATATAATAGCCATCTTTCCCGACTCGTATGAGGAGGTCTCTGTGATGCGAAATTTCCAATTGGGTGGGGTCTCAAAAGACATGTCGTAGATCAAGAACTTCATTTTATGCCTCCGAAACCCAGTCTTAAGTTCATAGTTATTGGATTCTTTTGAAAAAGGTTTCGGGTTCAAGAGATAGAGTTTGGCGTTCCATTTAAAACGCCTAGAGTAACATACATGAACGACCTGTTGGAAGTGTCAGCTGAATATAGGTTTGAGGGAGGAATTCTCGCCGAAACCGTAGTTGTTCCTCTCTCAATTTTGATAATTGTTTGATGGTGTCTTAACGGCTTTTCTGGCTTGTCTTTGAGATCACATCAACTGAAGATATTTTGGGAAGAGAGAAGCCGGTACTTTTCATTTTCTGGATTACTTTTTCTATTGACTTAGACTCAGAGAAATGTATGAAGAGGGCTGTGGCTAGTAGTGTGGGAGGATAGAGCATGAAGCTTGTAAACAAGAAGAAGCTCAAGACGTAGCTAAACTCAAGCCCATACCTGACCATTATACCGTACAGCAAGTAGAGGAAACTTCCTACAGCACCTACTCCTGAGATACTTTTGATGGCAACTTTGAATTCCTCTTCAACTCCTGCTATGCTTTTTTTATCTGGATCATAATATCGCAGGCCAGAGCATTCTAATGTCCAAATTGGAGACACGATCAACGCCAAAAGAGGCAGCACTAGGTAAAGTGCGAAGTTGATGAAGACGGTATCACCTAGTAGAATAAACCATGGCGGAGAGAAGGGGGGAACAACAGTCTTCGCCAGTGCTGGAAATTGATGTAGGAGATTTGTTACTATCGAGATGGATATACTTATCATCAAAGAGAATGGAAGCACCGACGCCCTAAATATCGATTCCAAGCTTTTTTCATGCAGCATCTCTCCCACTAAGAAATACCCTCGAGTCACACGGCCTTTGACAAGTTTTTGGACAAGTTTAGGTCCAATGCTACGCTGATGATATGGAAGGAAGACATATGACACAAACACGCGCCCAAGAAAGTGCCAAGCAAGCCAAGAGGCTACGGCCATTACTGGAAGAAGTAGAAGTACAAGTGTTCGCTGAAAGCCGAAAAAGAAGAAACTTGGATTTATAAAGAGCTTCGGATTTTGGATTCCTGGATAGGATCTCACAGATACGAACATGATATACCATTCGATAGATAGACATAGGAAATACAGCAGGAGTATTATCAAGAGGCTTTTATTCTTCAGTAGGTTTTTCAAGATTTATACCGCACAATTTATTGTAAGTAATAGGGTAAATGTTTAACCTCTGTGATTGAAAGAGGTTATCGGCTATCCTTGGTCTCGGAGTGGCTACTGTGAAGAAGGTTGGCATTTTCAAAAAGGGCGAAATGTGCCTTGATGAGATACTTGAAGAAATTCGCAAAAACCCTCAAATTAAGAATGCCGGGGCAATTGGCGCTTTTATTGGGATAGTGCGAGGAACAAGTCCTAAAGGCGAGAAGGTGAAGTTTCTTGAGTACGAGACCTACCGTAATGTTGCCATTAAGCAATTGGAGAGAATCCGAGACGAGCTCATAGAGAAGTACAAGCTCGTCGACCTAATGTTCTATCATGTTGCGGGCTGTGTCGAGGTTGGAGAAGATATTCTCTATCTTGTGGCTGCGGCTGAGCATAGGAAAGAGGTGTTTGCGGCGCTCCAAGAAGCAATGGATCGATTAAAGAAAGAAGTAGCCATCTGGAAGAAAGAGGTAACCGATAAAGGGGCTTACTGGGTCTCTGAGAAAAAGCGGAAATAGACATGCGTATTGTCTAAAGCGCTTTTTCAGTTGTTAACTGTACTATTCTCCGCACTTCCATCCTCAGCTGGTCTGGGAGACCGGGCACTTCAGGATCCAAGAAGCCTCGGACGATTAGGGCTGTTGCCTGCTCCTCACTTAAGCCGCGTGCCATAAGGTATAGAAGTTGGTCTTCTTGGATTTTTCCAACAGCCGCCTCATGTGACATGTCAGTTCCCTCCACTTTTGCTTCAAGCTCAGGTATAGAATGGATTATGGCGTTTGGGCTTAACAGTAGCCCCCGACAGTCAAGATGGGCCTTTGTTTCTGGAGCCTCTCCAACCAGATGGCCTCGTGCAATTATACGGCTATGATCTTTGGCTATGGCTCTGGTTGTAACTTCAGATCGCGCGCCCTTCGCCCTTAAAACCGCCCTATTCCCAACATCTAAAAGCGATCCCTCAGAGCCGTAAAGCAGTGAATGGTATCTGGCGCGGGAGTTTTCTCCCTCGCAATAGGCGGTCGGATACATTTGGAGTGTTTTGACTGGTTTGAAGCATATGTAGTTGTTGAGGAATGTGCCATTTTCCTCTATGATTGCTCCTGTTCTTGGCCGTACTTCTACATTTGGGGCCCAGCCGTGTATCATTGTGAAGGTGATGGTGGCGCCTTTTTTGACGTAGAACTCTGAAATTCCAACATGTAGTCCTCTTGTTACCGAGGGATGGGTTGTGCAGCCTGTGATGATATGAAGCTCTGAGTTTTCTTCGGCTATGATGAGGTTGTGTGGGCATTGCATAGCGCCTTGCGTCCCTATGAAAAGACATGCCTGAATCGGTAGAGTTAACCGAGTGTCCGGTTTGGTTCTGATGAAGTATCCGTGAGTCTGGTTTAGTTCTGCGATGGCTGTATACTTATCTTGGTCGACTGGAACAGTTTTCCACCAATACTCCTTGAGCCAATCATATTTTTTGAGAGCGTCGCTTGTGCTCATAACTTCAACGCCGGGAAAGCTTTTGATTGCACGTGCAAGCATTACGGAATGGTCATACTGGAAGAATGTACCTGACCTCAGTTTCTCGCTGGGTTCAATTCCAACAACATTAGCACCGCTTTTGACGGTGCTTGGCAATTCAGCGGGATTGGAGACTGATTTCTGTTCAGGCAGCTCTGAGTTGAATGCTTCTAGGTCGATGTCTGGTCCGATTTTAGCTGGCTGGTTTTTAACCTTCTCGGCGCGTTCTATTATTTTGCGTCGCCATTCAGGGATTTTGGGCATTAGCGCTGATCACCTGTTTTCTCCAGAAGAGCTTTGACTGCTGGGGGACAGACATCCACGTATGCGCAGTAGCCTTTCTCCTCGATTTTCGAGAAGATTTCATATGGGTCTCCAGTTACGACTATAATTCCGCCGCACATTAGATGGGCTACATCTGGCTTAATATAGGGCAGAATGTGCCGGTAATGCGTAACAACGATGACCGCGCAATTATTCTCTTTAGCATATTTACTGACCGCAGTTCCAATCCGCTTTAGCGAGTCAATGTCCACTCCAGAGTCGGGTTCGTCGAGGATCATTAGCTTAGGTTTCATAGCGAATACTTGGGCGATTTCGGAGCGTTTCTTCTCGCCTCCAGAAAAGCCTACATTCACATCTCTATCTCGGAAGACATCGGGGTCAAGTCCAATATTTGAGAGAAGCGGAGTGGCAAAAGTTTCCTTAGGTTCTTTGAATGGGTTCCAGGGTTCCAGCCCGGCTGACAGTCGGATGATGTCACGCATTTTGACGCCTCGGATTTCGGGAGGAGTTTGAAATGCGACTGAGATGCCTAGTTTCGCTCGCTCATTGATTGGTTTTTTATTGATTTCGGTGCCGTTGAATCTGATTGAGCCCTTTGTTATCTTATAGAGCGGATACCCCACTAGGGTCATGATTAAGGTGGTTTTGCCTGAGGCGTTAGGTCCAAGCAACACATGGGTTTCACCCGCATCTACATCTAAGTTAATGCCTTTCAGAATCTCCTTAGCTCCGATGTTTACATGTAGAGCGTCTATTTCCAACAGCGTCATGGCTTACCCACCAAAGAACTAAACAATACGGAATGACAGTATCAGAGTGTTTTATAATCTTACCGAATTTAGCGTGGTTAGGACGAAATCAGTGTGACTGTTCGGATTACGCTGCTGATCTTCCGGACTTTTGTAACGACTTCATCTAAGGAGTGCATATCATCGGTTTCGATCCTCGCGATTACATCGAATTCGCCGTAAACCGTGCGCGGTTCGATTACACCCTTGATCTTCTTCAACTGAGAGATGATGTCATGCTCTTTGCCGATGTCGGCAACAATCAATACAAATGCTACAACTTTTGCCAAACGTGAACACCCTATGTTCTAACGAAGGGATAACTGAGGCATTTCTTAATATTCTTTTTCAACTAGGTCGCAGATGCCTTAATAAAATGGTTTTAAAAATTAGAAGAGCCTACTATGTGATGAGCATAAATTAATGATTCAAGCAAGGATGAGTAAGATGGAGAAAATTGTACTAGCTTATTCTGGCGGGGTAGATACTACAGTAGCGATCAAACTACTTCAGGAAAAGTATGGAGTGGTAACTCTCACCGCCGAGTTAGGTCAAAATGAGGATTTGAGTAAGATAGCTGAGAAAGCGGAGCATTTGGGTGTATTAAAACATTACTCGCTAGATTTGAGAGATGAGTTTGTCAAAAACTATGTTTTTCCAGCAATTATGGCGAACGCACTCTACGAAGAAAAATATCCGATTAGTAGCGCCTTATCGAGACCGCTTATCGCCTCCAAATTAGTTGAAGTAGCAAAAAAGGAGGGCGCGAGTACTGTTGCGCACGGTTGTACTGGGAAGGGAAACGACCAAGTCAGATTCGAGGTGACCATCAGGGCATTGGCTCCCCACCTCAAAATCATAGCTCCAATGCGGGACTGGAGCTGGTCAAGAGACAAGGTCATCGCCTACGCGAAAAAATACGGGATACCAATCCCTGTTAAACGCAATCCTTACAGCATCGATCAAAACCTCTGGGGACGGTCGGTAGAATGCGGTCCTCTAGACTTTCCAGAAAAAGAGCCGCCAGAAGATGCTTTTGAGTGGACAATTGCCCCTGAAAAAGCTCCAGCTAAACCAGAATATGTGGCGATCGAATTTAAAGACGGGGTGCCAGTTGCATTAGAAGGCAAATTGATGAGCGGCGCAAAGCTCATACAGACGCTTAACATGATGGCTGGAAAGCATGGAATCGGTCGCATTGACCACATGGAAGACCGGCTTGTCGGCATAAAATCAAGAGAAATCTACGAGTGCCCCGCAGCTACTTGCATCCTCGAAGCACATAAAGATCTTGAGAAAACTGTGCTAACTCGCCACGAACTCACGTTCAAATCTCATGTTGACCAGCAATGGACATTCCTAGCCTATACTGGATTGTGGATGGATCCGTTACGTGAAGATCTAGAGGCGTTCATCAATGCTACACAAGAAAGAGTCGAGGGAAAAGTCAAACTGAAACTCTATAAGGGCAGAGCCACGGTAGTCGGCAGGTCGTCACCCTACTCGCTTTACGATTATAATTTAGCGAGATACGACATTAAATCCACATTCGACGAGTCGTCCTCCAGCGGCTTCGTCGATTTATGGGGGCTCCCGAGCAGGGTAGCACGCCAACTCCAAATGAAGAAAAAGAAAGCGGCAAAATAATCGAGGCTTCACCTGTGACTATTTTGAGAAGAGGAAGGCTGGGGCCACAGCCATCCGATGTGGCAGAGTACACCTCTTCCATCGAAAGTGATGTGCACATCGTTGAGCCAGTGATAAAAATAAATGAAGCCCATGTAGTGATGCTTGCTGAAGAGGGCATCATAAACCCCAAAGAAGGTAGCCTAATCCTCAAAGCTCTAGCCAAACTCGACCCAAAAATGAAGCTGGATCCCCAACTAGAAGACGTGCACATGAACATTGAAGCTAAAGTGATCGAAGAACTAGGAGAAGCAGTTGGAGGCAAACTGCATACTGGAAAAAGCCGCAATGACCAAGTTTCAGCCGCAATCCGAGTGGCTCTACGGAGCTATACCATAGAAATTATCACCGCCCTAACCCGGCTACAACGAGTTATCCTAGCCCGCGCCCAGAAATATTTGACAACCATAATGCCTGGCTACACCCACCTTCAACACGCACAGCCAGTTACCCTAGCGCATCATCTCCTCGCCTACTATGACGCATTCGAACGAGACATTTTAAGACTAATGGACGCGTATTGCGATATGAACATAAGCCCGATGGGTGCAGTGGCACTAGCAACAACCAGCTTTAAGATTAACCGCAAGCGGGTAGCAGATTTGCTGGGTTTTCAAGGGTTAATGGAGCATTCAATGGACGCTGTAAGCGCCCGCGACTTCGCAGTTAAGACATTATCTGACTTAGCCCTGACCATGAACGATCTTAGCCGCATGGCTGAGGAGCTGATCCTCTGGAGCACCATTGAATTCAACATAGTTGAGATTCCTGATGAGTTCTCTTCCACGAGTAGCATTATGCCGCAGAAGAAGAACCCGGTTGTACTCGAGTTGATGCGCGCAAAGGCTAAGCGGGTTCAGGGAGATTTGTTCACAGCCTTGAATATGACACGAGGGTTACCGCTCAGCTATAACATAGACTTGCAAGAGGTAACGCCGCATATATGGAATTCATGCCAGATCACGCTTTCCTCGATAAAAATTATGACCGCCCTCCTATCCAAGGTGAAATTCAAAACAGACCGCATGCTCGAATTAGTAATAAATGATTTTTCTACAGCTACTGACCTAGCTGACATTCTTGTAAGAGAATTAAATATTCCTTTTAGAATCGCTCATCAGATAGTGGGCAGATTGGTTAGAAGATTAATAGCAGAGGGTAAAGCATTAGAGCATCTCACACCCGAAATGCTGGTTAAAATCGTGAACGAAAATATTGGCAAGAAGGTTTCGATAAGCCAAAAAATCCTCGCAGCAATCACGGATCCTCTGAAAAGTGTTAGTGCAAGAAACGTGATTGGTGGACCTGCCCCTGCAGAAGTCTCAAGAATGGTTAAGAAGAGAGCCGCGCAAACCTTGCGGGACGATAAATGGTGCAAGGAAAAGAAAATCGCTATTCGAAACGCAGACCAGAAGCTAGCTGAAGCTATACAAGAAGTCTATAGAGAAGCTGGAAAAATTTAAATGCAACTTGTGAAATTAATTTGCGAAGGGTTCGTTGCCTAAAAGAAAAGCCCCAGATAAATTCGACAAAAAAGCAGTACTTGCTCTTGCCGACGGAACCATAGTCACTGGCATTGGGTTCGGGGCTGTAAAGAAAGTTTCTGGCGAAGTCGCCTTCAACACTGGCATGACTGGTTATCCCGAGGCGATAACGGATCCCTCGTACAACGGGCAAATTTTGATGCAGACTTATCCAATTATGGGAAATTATGGCGTCTATCCAGAACACTTTGAATCAGACAGCCCCAAAATTCGGGGCTACATAATCCGGGACCTATGTAGAGAGCCAAGCCACTGGTCCTCTAAAATGACTCTAGACGAGTGGTTGGAGGGCTCAGGAGTCCCAGGCATAGAACACGTGGACACTAGGATGCTTACTAAGAAAATTCGAACCTACGGCGCAATGCTAGGAATATTATGGGTATATGAGAACGGAGATGCCCCTGACTTTAACAAACTACTGAAAGAAGCAAAACAAATTCCCGACCCTAACAAAACTGACCTGGTATCCGAAGTCGCAACAAAAATGGTTAAAGAATTTGATGTGAAAGGCTCCCACCACGTAGTCATATTAGATTCTGGAGTAAAGAAATCCATCATCACCAACCTGCTGAACAGAAAAATAAACGTTACACTGGTTCCCCCTACCACACCCGCAGACAGAGTATTAGAAATTAAGCCCAGCGGAATTCTTCTACCAAGTGGACCTGGAGATCCTAAGATGGCACCCTACCTTGTAAAGACAGTAAAAGAATTTATCCAAACAGACATTCCGATCATGGGAATCTGCTTCGGAGGCCAGATGATTACGCTGGCGTTCGGCGGAGACACTTACAAACTGAAATTTGGACACAGAGGACAAAATCATCCAGTTATCGAATTGAAGACAGGGCGTTGCTATATCACAAGCCAAAATCACGGATACGCTGTGAAGGAAGAGTCGCTAAAAGGAACTGGACTGAAAGTTACGTACATAAACGCCAACGACAAGACCGTTGAAGGCGTCGCCCACACCAAGAAGCCAATATTCGCCATCCAATTCCACCCAGAAGCCTCCCCAGGACCCCATGACACCGAATTCCTCTTCGACCTATTCCTCAAGAACTTGGAAAAATATGCGCAGAGGTAAGTGAGATGCCTAAGTTAAAAGACATTAAAAAGGTGCTGATAATCGGAAGCGGCGGGATCGTTATAGGCCAAGCAGCGGAATTCGACTATAGCGGAAGCCAAGCCCTCAAGGCTATGCGAGAAGAGGGCATCCAGACAATACTAGTTAACCCCAATATCGCAACCATCCAGACCAGCCTGAAGATGGCGGACAAGGTCTATCTTGAACCAGCTACACCTGAGGTGGTAGCCCAGATAATTAGACGTGAAAAACCAGACGGCATCTTGCTGGGCTTTGGTGGACAAACTGGCCTGAATGTAGGCGTCCAGCTCGATAGGATGGGTGTGTTTAAGAAAGAAGGAGTCCAGGTTCTCGGAACCTCGATTGACACAATCATGAAGACTGAGGACAGAGACTTGTTTAAGAAGGCCATGGAGGAGGCGCAGGTCCCTGTTCCAAAGAGCAAGGCGGTTTATAGTGTTGAGGAAGCATTGCGGATTGGAAAGCACATCGGGTATCCGGTAATAGTACGGACCGCTTATGTGCTAGGCGGTGGAGGCTCGGGAGTAGCGTATAACCCAGAGCAACTTAGAGATATAGCTGGCAGAGCTCTACCCCTCAGCATGGAACATCAAGTGTTAGTTGAACAATACCTCGAACACTGGAAGGAAGTCGAATATGAAGTCATGCGGGACTACCAAGACAACACAATAACAGTAGCCGGACTGGAAAACCTAGACCCACTGGGCATTCACACAGGCGACAGCATAGTCATCGCCCCAATCCAAACACTCACCAACAAAGAATATCAAATTCTCAGAAGCGCCTCTATTCGAGTAATCAGAGCATTAAAAGTGATCGGCGAATGCAACATTCAATTCGGCTTAGATCCATCTAGTGAAGAGTATGTGGCAATTGAAGTCAACGCTAGAATGTCAAGATCAAGCGCATTGGCATCTAAAGCCACAGGCTACCCGCTTGCCTACATAGCCGCCAAACTCGCAATCGGCTATACCCTACCCGAATTAATCAACAAGGTCACAGGTATCACCACCGCCTGCTTCGAACCTGCCCTCGACTATATAGTAACAAAAATTCCGAGATGGGACTTCCAGAAGTTCCCAGGTCCGGTTGACAGAAGAGTCGGCCCCCAAATGAAGTCGGTCGGGGAAGTTATGTCAATCTCACGCTCATTTGAAGAAGGCTTACAGAAAGCGGTTAGGGAACTTGAAATTGGAAAAATCGGGCTTGTAGGGAATCCCGAAGATGATGAGCCAGAACCGATAGAAAAACTGCGAGAAGAAATGCACAACCCAACAGATGAGCGGTTGTATAAGATTCCTAAGGCAATAAAAGCAGGATTATCGATTCAAGAAATCTACAAACTCTCTGGAATAGATCCATGGTTCCTATACAAGATCAAAAACATAGTAGACATAGAAGCTAAACTCAGCAAACTTTCACTAGACGACCAGAGAGAGAAATTAGTTCAAGTTATTACTGAGGCGAAGAGACTCGGCTTCTCAGATAAGCAGATCGCCCGCTATATGGGCATAGACGAAGAAATTGTGAGAGGCTTCAGAAAGAAAAACCAAATTGTACCAGCCTTCAAGATCGTGGACACGATGGCTGCAGAGTGGGCTTCAAAAACAAACTACTGTTATGTGACATATGGAGACCAAGAGGATGACATTGACTTCAATAAGGGAAAACGCAAAGTCTTGGTACTCGGCGCCGGATGCATCCGTATCGGGAGCAGCGTAGAATTTGACTACTGCACAATGAATACAGCCTGGTCAATGAAAGAAGAAGGCATTGATGAAGTCATAGTCATGAATAACAACCCCGAAACCGTCTCAACCGACTACGACATGTCCGACAAGCTCTACTTCGAAGAAATGACCTTAGAACGCGTACTCGATATCGTGGACAAGGAGAAACCGATGGGGGTCGTGGTCAGTGTAGGAGGTCAAACCCCCAACAACCTCGCCCTCCCACTAGCAATGTATGGCGTAAGACTGCTGGGCACAAGTGCCGAGAGCATTGACCGCGCCGAAGATCGCTCCAAATTCAGCGCCCTACTGGATAGGCTTGGTATTCCACAACCGCCCTGGAGCAAACAAACCTCACTCAAAGACATCACCGCCTTCGCAGGAAAGATAGGCTATCCCGTCATCGTCCGCCCCTCCTACGTTTTGTCAGGCGCAGCTATGCGAGTCGCCCGCAATGAACAAGAACTACTCGATTACATCAAACTCGCCACCAAAGTCTCGCCAGAACACCCGGTCGTCATCAGCAAATTCATGGAAAACACGAAAGAAGTAGAAGTAGACGCAGTCGGCGACGGACGAGACGTACTCATCGGCGCAATCATTGAACATGTGGAACTAGCTGGCACCCACAGTGGCGATGCTACGATGGTTATTCCACCTCAAACCATAAGCCTAGAAGCCCTCTCCACAATTGAAGACTACACAGAACGGGTAGCACATGCACTCGCAATCCGGGGCCCCTTCAACATCCAATTCCTCGTCAAAAACGACCTAGTCTACATAATTGAACTCAACCTACGCGCCAGCCGCAGCATGCCCTACACCAGCAAGGGGGTTGGCGTCCCTCTAATCCGACTGGCAGCCAAAGTTATGCTAAACAAAACCCTACGCGAACTCCACGCCCTCAAAAAGCCCCATCTACTCCATGTGGCAGTAAAATCCCCAATGTTCTCATTTGTAAGACTGAAAGGCGCTGACCCAGTACTAGGCGTAGAAATGACCTCAACCGGCGAAGTGGCATGCATTGACTACAGCTTCGCAGGTGCGCTCATCAAAGCCCTGATGGCATCTGGACTAACCGTACCAACCCCCAAAGAGCCAGTCCTGCTAACCGTAAGAGACGAAGACCAGATCTACGCGGTGGACGTAGCCCGCAAACTCCGCAAAATAGGCTATCCCATCTACGCCACAAAAGGCACAGCCCAAATCCTACAAAAAGCCAAAATAAAAGACATAAAGGTCCTCAAAAAAATCCGAGAAGGCAAAGGCAACATCGTCGATTACATCATCAACCGCAAAATCGGAATGATCATAAACACCCCTTCAGTAACGAGCAGAGAGACCGTAGACGACGGTTACATTATACGCAGAGCTGCTACTGAATTCCTCATACCAGTCTTGACCAGAATGGAAACCGCAGTCGCACTTACCAACGCCCTCGAAGAAAACGGCTTCACCACCATCCACGCCCGATCCCTAAACGAACTCATAGCCAACTCGCCTTGGAATAAAGAAATTTAACTCAGAACAACCAAAATAGCAACAAGAGGCGCCCAAAATGGACGAAATCGACAAAAAAATAATCGAAATCCTCAAACAGGACTCAAGCCAACCCTACACCACCATCGCCAAACAGGTAGCACTATCCGAGGGCGCTGTAAGAAAGCGGATCCAAAACTTGGTCAAAGAAGGCATTATACGCAAATTCACCATTCAGCTCGGCACAGCCCAAGGTGCAAAAGCTCTCACTCTTGTTTCAGCCGCACCCACCCCTGAAGTCGCGAAACAAATCGCCAGACTTGAAAACATAGAAACAGTCTACGAAATCACAGGCCAACACGACATCGCCGTCGTCCTCTCCGCACCTACCATCGAAAAAATCAATGAAACCGTTGACAGAATACGCGAAATATCGGGCGTAACAAATACAAACACGATGATAGTGCTAAAGCACTATAGTTAGTCGTTTTGGCTCTTAATTACATTTTTAGTATTTCTTTGGTTTTTTGTGCGATGGTTTCAGCCATCTCGGATGTTTTCGCTGTTCCGCCCAAGTCGTAGGTTGTGGTTTTGCCTTCTGCGATTACCGATTCTGTGGCCTTGAAGATTGCGTCTGCTCTATTTTTCTCGCCTAGGTATTCTAGCATCCAAGCTCCGGCGAGGATCGTGGCGGTGGGGTTAACTTTGTTTTGTCCTTTGTATTTTGGGGAGCTGCCGTGTGCGGGTTCGAACATGGCGTAGTTGTCGCCGATGTTGGCTGAGTATACGCATCCTATGCTACCGATTAGTCCCGCGGCTTCTTCGGAGATTATGTCCATGAAGAGATTGGTGCTGAGGAGTATGTTTTGGTTGAAGCGTTGGGGGTTTTTGACGAGTTGCTGGGCGAGGTTGTCGATGAAGTATTCTTCGAGCTGGATTTTTAGGTAGTTTTTGGCTACAGTTTTTACGGCATTTATGAAGAGCCCGTCGGTTTCTTTGCAGATGTTGCCTTTGTGGATTGCAACGACCTTGTTCCAGCCTTTCTGTTGGGCGAGGTTGAAGGCGTAGCGGGCTATACGCTCGGATGAGTGGCGGGTGATCTTTCTTATTGTAATAGCTATGTCTGGGGAGAGGTTGTAGTCGAGACCGGAGTAGAGACCCTCGGTGCCTTCTCTTACACAGATAAAGTCTACGTCGCCTAGTGGTCTGCTTGTTCCTGGAAAGGTCTTGATTGGACGGACATTGGCATATAGGTCGAATTTCTGGCGTATGCTTACGGCGACACTGCGCGGGGTGCCTGGTCCAGGGATGGTGGTGGTTGGACCTTTAAAGCAGGCGTTTGATTTTTCGAGTATGCTCCACGTTTCAGGCGGGATGAAGGTGTCTCCGCCGTGTTTTTGCCACCATTCGAGACCCGCATCTACAGGAATGAGCTTAACCTTAGTTCCGCTTGCTCTGAGTACAGTGAGCATAGCCTCCACTAGCTCGGGTCCTGTGCCATCGCCTCGGATTAGGGCTGCAGTTTTTACCATCGGCTGATTTTCCTCACATTTCCCATTTGAAATCTTTATGCTTCTTAAAGTGTTCTACCAGTCCGCCGTCTCTGAGGATTTGTAACAAGAAGTTGGGAAGGGGCTTAGTTTCAAACCGGGCTCCAGAGGTCAGGTCGGTTATTGTGCCTTCTTCTAGGTCTACTTCTACTTGGTCGCCTTGATTTATCTTGTCCGGAGCCTCTGGGCTTTCGAGAGCTGGAAGCCCGATGTTTATGGCGTTGCGCTGAAAGATGCGGGCGTAGGATTTGGCTATGACTGCGCTTATGCCTGCCCTCTTGAGGACCAATGGAGCATGCTCCCGGCTAGATCCGCAGCCAAAATTCTTGCCAGCAACCAGCACATCGCCTGGTTTTATTTTCTGTGGTAATGTGGGATCCGCGCCTTCCATGGCATGTTTGGCTAATTCGGCTATGTCTGTTATTCTGAATTTGTATTTGCCTGGTATGATAAGGTCGGTGCTGATATTATCCCCGTATTTCCAGGCTTTGCCTTGGAGCCGAAGCTCAGTCATACTCACCAGCCTCACTTCGGGCTTGTTATTTTTCCGTTCAACGCGGAGACGGCTGCGGTCATTGGTGAGACTAGATAGATTTGGGCTTCAGTTGAGCCCATCCGACCTGGAAAGTTGCGGTTTGAGGTTGAGAGCGCTATTTCACCTGATGCGAGTATGCCTTCATGTGCGCCTGCGCATGGTCCGCATCCAGGGTTACAGACAAGGCAGCCTGATTTTATGAATATTTCAATCAATCCCTCTTTTAACGCAGCATTATAGACTTCCTTGGAGGCGGGTATAACTATCATTCTTACGTTGGGGCTGATTTTGTTTCGTTTAAGGATTTTCGCGGCCGCTCTCAGATCTTCCAGCCTACCATTGGTGCAGGATCCTAGGAAAACCTGATCGATTTCGATGCCCTTTACGTCGGATACTGGTTTAACATTGTCAACAAAGTGAGGGCATGCTACTTGAGGCTCTAGTCCTCCCACTTCAAACTCGATTATCTCCTCATATT
Source organism: uncultured Candidatus Bathyarchaeia archaeon (assembly GCA_964410135.1). Taxonomy (GTDB): domain Archaea; phylum Thermoproteota; class Bathyarchaeia; order RBG-16-48-13; family CAYPFQ01; genus CAYPFQ01. The sequence goes on along the minus strand of CAYPFQ010000001.1, from coordinate 107,414 downwards.
CGGCGTGGGGGTCGCTTTTCAGGGGCTTAATGGGAGATTTGACTCTTCCTTTCAGAAAGCGTGTTGTTTTCTGATCTGGCGCGATTATACCGGTTTTGGCTCCCATTTCAACCGCCATATTACAAAGAGTCATGCGGCCGTCTATACTCATTTCAGTTATGGTCGGCCCTGTGAATTCGAGGGCTTTGTAGGTTGCGCCGTCAGCTTTAATCTTGCCTATAATGTGGAGAATGAGGTCTTTTGGAGTTACACTTGGCTTGAGGTTGCCGGTTATATTCAGTTTGATTGTTTCTGGCACTTTGAACCAGAGTTTGCCTGATATGAATACGGCCGCCATCTCAGTTGAGCCTATGCCTGTGGCGAATGCGCCTAGGGCCCCATAGGTACATGTATGCGAGTCTGTGCCTACGACCAGCGAGCCTGTGTTGACGAATCCCATTTCAGGCATGAGCTGATGGCAGACTCCTGAGCCTATATCGTAAAAGTTTCTGATTTTTTGTACAGCTGCAAATTCGCGCATTGTCTGATGTACTACGGAGATTGTTTCAGAGGCGCTTGGAGCCACATGGTCGATTACAATTGCAATCCTATTTGGATCCCAAACTTTGCGTCCGCCCATTTCTTGAAATGCTTTGATGGTTAGTTTGGCGTTTCCGTCGTGGGTCATGGCAGCGTCTATTTTGGCTACTACGAGTTCGCCTGCACTAGCTTTTTTCCCAGATGTGCGGCTGAGGATTTTTTCCGCGATTGTTAAATTCATTGGGAACCCTTCAATTTCGAGTTACATTAGATTCCGCGATTCCAAATTTATTGTTTCTGCTGACATTTTTATGAGAATCTCGTGGAAGGCTTAATAGTTCTGAGTCTATTTGAGGGGGCTGCCGAACTTTTTGTTTATCGCTGTTTCTTGAGATTTTCCATGTTCGAAAGAGTTATAAGTAGCCTTTATTTTACACGTATCCTCAATCCTGAAAAATTTTTTCGAAGATGATTGGGAACGATGCGGATGCAGACTAAGAGAAAGCCCAGGAGACTTTGGGATCGTCATAGTCTTCGCCCCGCTGGTTTGGATTTGGAGATGCTGATGAGGAGATTAGATTGAAGGCAACCTGTCCTGAGTGCGCAGCGGAATTCGATGTCCTCGACAATGTGGTTATCGGAGAGATTGTCAGTTGTCCCGACTGCGGCTTGGAGCTTGAGGTAGCTGAAATAAATGCAGGGAAAGCAATATTGAAGATAGTCCAAGTCGAGGGTGAGGACTGGGGGGAGTAGAATTACCACTAAAATTAGTCTGCTTTTTGACCAGATCCGCTGGGAAGAAAAGATCCTAATTCAAGCCGCTAAGAAAAAACGTGTACAGATGAATCTGATCGACGCTAGAACAGCTAAGATTGATCTCACTAGTTCTAAGCCTCAGTTGAATGTGGAGAAGGTTGCGCTTCAGCGCTGCGTTAGCTATTTTAGAGGGCTTCATTTAGCAGCTGCCTTGGAGAATCAGGGTGTCACTGTAATTAACTCTCACAGGGTCATGCAGGTTTGTGGAAATAAGCTACTTTCTACTTTGGCGTTGACTAAGGCGAAGATTCCTACTCCTAAGACGATTCTTGCGTTCACTCCAGAAGCAGTATTCGAGGCACTTGATGAGCTTGGATACCCGGCGATCCTCAAGCCTGTGGTCGGAAGCTGGGGACGATTGTTAGCTCCTTTGAAAGACAAAGAGACAGCTGAAGCCATAATAGAGGATAGAGAGTTCATGCACCCTCTCTATCAGGTCTACTATATGCAGCAAATGGTCGCAAGGCCGCCCAGAGACATCAGGGCCACAGTAATAGGAGATGAGGTAGTGGCGGCAATATACAGGGTTTCGCCTCCTGGCGAATGGCGCACCAACCTAGCACGCGGCGGATATGCAGAACAATGCAAGGTCACCAAGGAGCTTGAAGACATAGCCCTAAAGGCAGCAGCAGCCGTAGGCGGTGGCGTACTCGGCGTCGACATGATGGAGAGCCCTAAGGGCTTGCTGGTACACGAGGTTAACCATACGATTGAGTTTAAGGGCACGTACACAGCGACTGGGAAAGATATCCCAGGAATGATCATAGACTATGCAGTGAAGCAGGTGAAGAGGTAGATGAAGATTGGTATTGTTGGCGCATCTGGCTACACTGGTGGGGAGCTGCTTCGCATTCTTTTGCTCCACCCTAAGGTAGAGGTTGCTGTAGCTGTTTCGCGAGAATATGCTGGAGAGTATCTCTTCAGAGTCCACCCCAACCTACGCGGAGTCACTGATCTGAAGTTCAGCCCGTTGGATGTTTCGAAGATCACAGGGCAATGTGATGTAGTGTTTACTGCCACGCCCCATGGAGCATCAGTTAAGCTTGTGCCCGATTTTCTAAAGATGGGGTTGAAGGTGCTAGATTTGGGTGCAGATTTTAGGCTTAAGAGTCCCGCTGACTACAAGACATGGTATGGTTGGGACCATACTACCCCAGAGCTCCTGAAGGAAGCGGTCTACGGACTGCCTGAACTTCATAGAAATGAGATCCGAAATGCCAAACTTGTAGCTGTGCCAGGCTGCATGTCAACCGCCGCCATCTTAGAGCTCGCCCCATTAGTTAAGGCAGGGGTCGTCGATACAGGTAGGATTGTGGTTGACGAGAAGATAGGCTCTACTGGGGCCGGAGGTAAACCCTCGCTTTCAACCCATCACGCAGAGCGCTTTGGCGTTGTTAGACCCTACAAGTTAGCAGGACATAGACATACCGCTGAAATCGAGCAGGAGCTAAGTGCACTTGCAGGTGGACAGGTTATTGTCTCAATGTCAGCTCACGCTGTTAACATGGTTCGAGGGATCCTTTCTACAGCGCATCTCTTTCTAACAAAGCCCCTCACAGCCACTGATGTATGGAAGACGTTTAGAGGACTCTATGCAAGCGAGCCTTTCATCCGTTTGGTGAAGGATATCAAGGGAGTATACCGGTTGCCGGATCCTAAGATAGTGATCGGCTCTAATTTCTGTGACTTGGGGTTTGAACTTGACAGCCATGCGAATCGGCTTGTAGTAGTTTCAGCTATCGACAACCTGATGAAAGGCGCAGCGGGACAAGCGGTACAAGATCTGAATATTATGATAGGAATTGATGAAAAAACTGGACTGGAGATGCCTGGATATCATCCAGTCTAGTAGAGGCGATTCGAATGGTCTTGGTTATCAAGATTGGAGGAAGCATGTTAAAGGCAGGCATTTCGCCTGATTTTATTGAGGATTTGAAAAAGGTCCATGAAAACCAGAGAGTAGTCTTGACGCACGGCGGAGGAAGGGAAGTCACCGACATAGCTACAAAGCTGGGTAAAGAACAAAAATTCGTCGTTTCTCCTGAGGGCTTTCGAAGTAGGTACACTGACAAAGAAACTGTCGGGATCTATACAATGGTGGTGAGTGGGAAAATCAACAAAGAGATTGTTGCGACTCTTATAAAATACCACATTCCTGCTGTCGGCGTTTCTGGGATTGACGGAGCGATGATACAGGCGGAGAGAAAGAAACAGTTGATTATCGTTGATGAACAGAAACGTAAAAAGGTCATAGAGGGTGGCTATACTGGAAAGATTGCAAAAGTAAATTCTGGAGTCCTCGATGTTTTGTTAGAGGCGGGCTACATGCCAGTTGTCGCTCCGGTCGCACTCGGACTGGAAAACGAGTATCTAAACATTGATGGCGATAGGGCGGCTGCATATGTGGCTGGAGCTGTTAGAGCAAGTCATCTTATTCTCATTACTGATGTGCAAGGCCTAATTATCGGTGAGAAGCTTGTACCTAAACTCACTGCAGCGGAAGCTGAAGCCAAACTGTCTAAGATTGGACATGGAATGAGCACTAAGATTTATGCTGCGACTGAGGCGTTGAGGTTAGGTGTCGGCGAGGTCATAATCACCTCTGGACTTGGAAAAGAGCCGATCACAACGGCGTTAGCACACAAGGCGGGAACAGTGGTCACTAGTGCATAAAGAGGACATTATCGATATCGAGAACCGCCATATGGCGAACGTCTACGCAAAGAAACCCCTGATAATTGTTAAGGGAAAAGGTGCAATCGTCTGGGACATCGATGGCAAGGAATACATTGACTGCATGAGCGGGTACGGCGTTGTTCTCGTCGGACACAGCAACCCCCAAGTGATCGAAGCCATAAACAAGCAGGTTGAGAAGCTAATCACATTTCACGGTTCCTTCTACAATGATCTACGAGCAGGGCTGGTCAAAAAAATAGTCGAAATTGCACCTGAGGAATTGAACAGGGTTTTCTTCAGCAACAGCGGAGCAGAGGCTGTAGAGGCTGCCATAAAACTGGCAAGGAAATACACTGGCAAAAAAGAAATTATCGCGATGGTACGGGGATTCCACGGCAAGACGATGGGCGCGTTATCAGCCACTTGGAACGAGAAATACAAGAAGGGCTTCGAGCCGCTTCTACCAGGCTTTAAGCATGTGCCCTATGGCAGAGCCGAAAAAGTAAGGGAGGCTATTACTGACCAAACAGCCGCGGTTATTGTAGAGCCAGTTCAAGGTGAGGGTGGAGTCTACATTCCACCCGATGACTATCTGCCAGCGTTGAGAGAACTTTGCACAGAGAAAAATGTTTTGCTAATTGTTGATGAAGTGCAGACGGGGCTCGGCAGAACTGGAAAGATGTTTGCATGCCAGCACTGGAATGTAAACCCTGATGTGATGTGCCTCGCAAAAGGCATAGCTAGCGGTATTCCTATGGGTGCAACGATGACGAAAGAAGAAATAATGGCATGCCTCGGCATAGGCGAGCATACAACCACGCTCGGCGGGAATGCACTCGCATGCGCAGCTGCCTCAGCCACAATCGACTATATAATCAACGAGAAACTGCCCGAAAGAGCAGCCGCTACTGGCAAATACTTCAAAGACGAGCTGGATACACTAGGCAGAAAATACAAGCTCGTGAGAGAAGTCAGGGGATTAGGCTTAATGCTTGGAATGGAATTACGATTCGAAGTGCGAGACATACTGTTCAAAGCCCTAGACCATGGTGTCATCATTCTTGATGCGGGAAGAAATGTGCTCAGGTTTCTACCTCCACTCATTATTGAGAAGCCCCAAGTTGACAAGGTTGTTAGCGTGTTGGATAAGTTGTTGGCGGAAGAAGAGCATGTCAAAATACGCAGTTGATTTTCTAGCTCAGATGCTCAAGATCTACAGCCCAACTGGTGAGGAGGAGGAGTTAGCCAATTTCCTGCAGAGCAGTATGAAGAGGCTGGGATTTAATGTCAGAATTGATGGAGCGGGAAATGTTATCGGAGAGATAGGAAAGGGTCGTCCCGTCACATTGTTGTGTGGGCACATGGATACTGTGCCAGGCCAGATTCCTGTACGGAGAGTCGGCAACAGGCTTTTTGGGAGAGGCGCAGTTGATGCTAAAGGTCCCTTAGCAGCCATGATTCTGGGCGCAGCCGAGTTTGCCCGCAGAAAGAAGAGCGGCAAAGTCATAGTTGCAGGAGTTGTACAGGAGGAGGGAGTCAGCAAAGGAATAAAGGCATTACTTAGATCTGGTGTGAGAGCGGACTATGCAATTTTCGGGGAGCCCAGTAGCTCTGGAAAAATTACAGTCGGATATCGTGGAAGAGCTGAGATTAAGATTACATGCAGGAGCACTGGAGGACATGCTGGAGCGCCTTGGATGTATATGAGTGCTGTTGAAGAAGCCCACCAAATCTGGTCGAACATAAAACACCACCATTTCAAGGGACAGCGAATAGACAAACGCTTCTACACAGTTTCCACATGCCTAACCCGAATCAAGGGAGGAGAGGCGGGAAACGTGGTGCCTACAATTTGCGAGATGATTATTGACGTCAGGGTCCCGCCACAGCTTACAACCAAAAGCGTGCTTAAGGAGATTAGACAGATATTAACTAACTATGAGGCTAGAACTGGTCTGGAGGCTTCTATGATAGTTGAAGATCACATGGAGCCCTTTGAATCAAGCGCTGACTCGCCTTTAGTTAGGGCGTTTAGGCAGGCAATTAGAGATGAGACGAAAAGACCTGCAAAACTGATTAAGAAAACTGGAGCCAGCGACATGAACCTGTTCGGAACTAAATACAGGATTCCGATAGTTGCCTACGGTCCAGGAAATCCCATAGTGGAACACACGCTCAACGAGTATATTGAAGCCCCCGAGTTTCTCACGAGTATACGGGTAATTCGTAGAGCTCTAGAAAACCTGTCAGAAAGTTTTGGAAAAGGTTAGGCGTTGAACGGCTCGGACGGCGTGGAGTAGGTATTCACTCCTACATGTTGCAGTAGTTTGACTTTAGATATGTCCCATTTATCTGTGAAAGCGTCCTCAGCGTAAGCGGCTAGCACTTCCCCGACGAAAAGCGTATGATCGCCAGCTGAGACTTTATTTATTACTTTGCATTCGATGTGGGCAATGCATTCTGCGATGATAGGGGGCTTCACTTTCTTCGCTGGTTTCAATGTCAAACCAGATTTTGCGATTTTATCTACACTTCTACCCGAAACCGACCCGCAGAACTGAACTTTATCAGCAAGCTCCTTTGTCGGAACATTTACCACGTACTCGCCAGTCTCTTCTAGGAGTTGGTGAGTGTAGCGCGTTTTCCCAACGCTGATGACGAAGAGCGGAGGTTTTATTGAAGCGGGCATAGCCCAAGCTAGAGAAATTATATTTGGCTTTCCTTTTTTGCTAACAGCGGTAGCCAGTACAGCTGGGTGAGGTGCCGTAATTCTCCAAAAAGACGTTATGGAATCTTTCTTTACCATTAAATCACCTAAAAGCAGATTAATCAGAATGTTTAGTTTAGGTTTTTGTACAAAGTGGTTCCCATGATAATCGTTCAAATTTCAGACATTCACTGTGGCCCCACTGAAATATTTCTGAAGACTAAGCTGACAGAAGCCATCAGCGAAATCAATGCATTGAAGCCGGATGTCGTGATTCTAGCTGGCGATTTAACCGAGAATGGAATTAAGAGTGAGTTCGAAGAGGCAAAACGCTTCATCGATCAAATTACATGTCCTACAAAAATTTTCACAATGGGTAACCACGATGCAAGACATACGGGATTCATAATTTTTGAGGAGCTGTTCGGAAAGCCTGGAGGAATTTTCGACGGCGATAGTTACACTATTGTGTACGTTAACACTGCAAGACCGGATAGGGATGAGGGACGCATAAGCAGGGATCAGATGGAGCTGATCGAAAAAGCATTCACAGGATCAAGAGAAAAGATAAACATTCTGGTGATGCACCACCATCTAATCCCGATTCCGGACACCGGACTAGAGAAGGCGATCGTTGAAGATGCAGGAGATGTGCTAAAGGCAGTTTCAAACCTCCACACTGACCTTGTTTTGAGCGGACACCGCCACAGACCGTGGATGTGGAACTTGAATGGCATAGATTTTGTTTGCGCTGGAGCAGTCTCAACCAGTAGGCTACGCGGGTTCTTCGAGAACTCCTACAATATTATCGAAATCACAAAGGACAAGATTGTTCCGAGGCTGAAGATTGTCGGTGGACCCTTGCTCGACTTTAGTCAGATTGTATCTGCTAGGTAAGCTCTGAACTAAATGTGGAATTACTGATATTTTCGCAGCAACTCAGTCGCTACTGAAAAAGTTTCCTCAGCCTCTGATTCAGACGCTATTCCAACAGCCACGGTTTTAATGCCGTTTTTAAAGGCATACTCTAATCCTTCACGAGGACCCAGCCCGCCTGCAGCTAATACCTTTTTTCCAATTAGGAGCCTGCCAGTTCTCAATGCTACCTCTAACACTTTCTCAGGAGTGGAGTCCATGAATTTCCCGAGCTTATTAAAGGGGATCATGATCATGTCGATGTCAATGCCGGCTTTCTGCACCCATTCTAGAGTAGAAAAAGGCGCGTGAGTAACTATGCCAGCTAAGGATCCTACCTGCCGAATTTGATTGAGGAGCTCATTGATTTTATTTTGGTTATGTGAGTCGGTTATCTCACCGTGAATAAGCATAGCTACAGCCCTTAAACCTTGTAGAATCTCGATGTCCCCGTAAGGATCCTCTGAACGTACTGTTCCGAGAACAGATAGTTCTAATTTGAGGTCATGCTCAGCAAGTTTAATCGCTTTGACAACTGGAGGGTATGGAAGCACATGGATCCCGCGAACCCCTAAATCAGTGGATTTACCGATGATTTTGACTATGTTTTCTGGGTGCTCATAGAAATGACAATAGTACTGGAAAGCCCGGGAGCCAAATTGTCCAGCTCCAATGAAGGGAGATGTGCCCAACAATATGCGAGGAATTTTAGCCCTTTGAGCCTGAATTTGGGCTTGAGCTGTTAAACCTGCCATTTTCTCATACCTAATTGATTCTATGAGGGATTAGGATTCCCTCTTTTCCACTCCTCCAAGTATGAGATTGAGCAACGCTTTTGAGTCTATTTCGGCTCTTGCTCTCCAGTCCAAGTATAGAACACCCTCTTCATCTTGGGCTAGATATCCTCTTCGTATGAATCGTTCTAGATTGAGTTCAATTCGCCACATAGGAAACTTATCTCTGAGGATCTGTTCCACCTCTCTCCTTGGAGCTTTCCCCTGCTTTGAGATGATGTATGCCACTACGGCGGCTAGCATTGCAATATCGTCGATTCTCCAGCCTCCTGCTATAGCTTCTGGTGATGCCACAGGCTCCTTTAAAGTTACGAAAAATCTGGCTCTATCCACTTGCTCTTCAGTTGAACCTTCAGGAGACTCGGCTTCTTCAGATAAAGTCTTGATTTGAAATCCCAGTTTTTCTAGTTCAATACTGAGAAGACCTATAACCTTCATGTAATCCTTCCCGAGAACCTTCTTCAACTCCCATCCTTTGACACCTGGCTTTTTATGCCTCTGGAAAAAGAGAAGCTGGGCAGCCTTACGCAATTTTCGAGCGTAACTCGCAGCTTCCTCAGCTTTCTTTGCCAATGTTCTTACCTCTCACCTGTCTATGTTTCTCCCAGTCCTCATAACTTATTGAGACTGGTACTGAGGAACCCTGCGTTCCATGTATAGAAAGCACGGGTTCCTTAAATGGGACTATGAATAGCTCATTTTTTACGGGGTCTGCCTCTAGGGTGGCGTAGCCATAGGTCACCATAAAACTGACAAATAAAGCCTTTGCTACAGTGCTTTCAAAGTCATCAGCATACACAAAATCCCAGTATGGCATTTTTCCACTATACTCAGTTTTCTTCAGCAAATCCTTCCAGTAAGAGGTTAAAATGCTATTGAACTCCTCTTTTGACAGAACTCCCAGCCTAAGCAATTCATCAGCATCAACAACGCCTGATAAACCAGTTCGGGAGGGGAGCCCAGCTATCCTCTGGCTAAGCGGAAGAAGCCCATTCCAATAGTTAATAGCGTCTCTAAGCCTTTCAGAAGAAAGCTGCTCTACTGCTACAATCGGATGCCAAGCTCTTAGAAGAGTGTGAGCGAGACCGTCAACTCCAAGGGTTCTAATCTTTAAGGCTACTAGTATAGAATCAACATAGAGCGATGAAGAACGATGTTTAATCCATTCTCCCTGTAGCCTCACTAAGTCAGCGATCTCATACAGCGTCTCGGCGTCAAGACAGAAATCCTTTGGCATTTTCCAAGCTGGCAGATATTCTCTTAGTTTCTCCAAGATCTCTTTGACATCTACTTCAAAGGGGTTAATTCCCCTGCGCTCTACCATTCGGCATAAATCGATTATTTGGAGGAGATATTCTCGCTCAACTTTTTTCTTTTGCTTAAGCATTATAATTCACAGTCCTTACTTCAGAAACCCCTCTCACATTTTGCACAGTTATTATGTGCACATCTTTGTCGGCGGAGGTGATTGTTCCAGGAGTTATTACGACATTCTGAACCTCGCTATCCGCCTTGACAGTTGAAATTAAAACTTGATAGATGGCTTCCCGGTTCCTTGGATCCATGTGAATGTCAAATTCATCTACAGCGCGGAAAGGCGATTCTATGCGATGCTGTAGCGCTAGAAGGAAGGACATCACAGCCACGCTTCTTTCCCCTCCACTTTGGGTGTAGGCATCTAAAACAGCTGGCTCTGCTCCTCTAAAGCCAACCGATAGCTCCAGACCTGCAGTTTCAATCGACTCCAAATTGGTTAGCCTAACCCTGCCGATAGCGTCCATTCTAGAGAGAATCTGGTTGTAAATGGGATTAACATCGTCGAGAAGTTTTTGAAGGATGTTTTTCCAAGTGTTTTTCCTTACTTCAATCTCTTCCAGAACTCTTTTCCTATTCTCTGAGACGATTGTAAGCTTTTCCTTTAGTTCACTGTAGAGTTTCATGTAATGCTTGTACATTTTTTCAGTGTCTTCAGATACTTCTCCAATTGATGTTATGTAGGCGTTTGTGACTTTAAGATCCTCGGAAACTTCAATTGAAGAACGCTCTGTCTTAACACGCTCACCCATTTTTTCGGCTATGGGAAGGAGTTGGCTGAGTTCGCTCTGCGCTTCTTTGAGTTCTTTTTCATATTCGGCGATTTCATTTTCAGTCATTTCTTTTCTAAAAAGCAGAACCGCCTCCTCCACCCGCTCATCGATGTAGCTCTCCATAGTTGGATTTACGGTCTTCTCGGTTTTGTCTAGGCTGGATTGGATGGCAGAGATCTTCTTTTTTAGTTCTCCGATATTTTCCTCTGTGCGTTCTATTTGTGACTTGGCTTCGTGTAGATACGCCTGAAGATTTTCAGCAAGCGGATTTTGATTTTGCAATTGTTCGATAACTTCACTGAGGATCTTTTTAGCTGTCTCCGCCTCGCTTCTCTCTTTTTCTAGGCTGAGCAGAGTGAAGAACTGTTTCTTCTGTTCTATAGAAAGGTTGCTAAGGGCTTGTTGAAGGCTGCCGATCAATTTCCTTGCTTTTTCGATTCTATTTTTTATATTCTCCAGTTTCAATTTCCTTTTTCGAATCTTATCTTCTAAGGATTGCATGACCTTCTCCTTTCTAATAACTTGGGACCAGGCTAATTCCCGTTCGAGGAAGTCTCTCTTCTCCAACAACTCCTTTTTGCGCAGATACCGTTCATATTCTTCTTTCCAATGATTGAGTGTTTGCTCAGCATTTTCAAGGAGGCTTGTGATAGAGGCTTCCTCGCTCAAGAGTTTGGTTAACTTAGTTTGCGCTTCCAAAATTTTTTCTCGATATTCTCGAAACCCCACAGCATCCTCTACCATTTTTAGCTTCTGCGGAGGGGTTGTAGTAACAAACTCTTCCAGCATACCTTGGTGCATAATTATAAGGAGATTGTTGGGATCTATTCCGAAACCAGTTAGGAGACTAGAAACCTCCTCTTTGTTCTTGGGATGGAAGTTGACCTCATACCAATATGTGCCGTCTTTCTTTATGTATCGAGATATTACGAATTTGTCTGGCCGGTGTTTGGTAGAGGAATTCTCCCCTTCCCTGAGGACGGTGCCGAATGTTATCGTCACCCTGGCTATGTCTTTTCCCCGTCTAATCAGGTCACTTAATTTTCTAGCCCTTTCAGTATACGCTTGCCCAAGGGCGACTGAGATAGCTAGAAGAATCGAGGATTTTCCAGCGCCATTTGGGCCACAAATGATGTTTAGACCTGGTTTTAATGGAATTTTGGCATACTCGTAGGACATGAAATTTTCTAGGGTAACTTCCTCTATGATGGGCGGTGATTTCCGTCTTGGTACATAAGCGGCCTCTTTACCCAACATTGTTTGCACGACTTAGTATCTTATTAAGAGCGTAATGTAACGAGAAAAGCGTGGAGGAACATAGATTTAAACTTAGATGAGCGGCTTTTAGGATAGCTACAGAGAGGGAGAACAGCATGGTTGTGGCTGGAAAGATCTTTAAACTACGCGAGAGTTTGGGGTTAGACAAGATCGCTATAAAGCTGAAGGATTTTAGGAAAGAGGAAATGTTTGAGCAGGAGCCGCACCGCTTTGAACTTGTAACTGAGATCCAGAACCTAACACTGCGGAGGGGAATGCTCCATGGATCATTCATTCAAGACAAGGTTATAGGAATTCGTCAGAGGGATGAGATAGTTCCAACTCTAATGACAAAAGAAACTCCATTCCTATTTTCGACGTATAAAAATCGAGTTTTGCTCTTAATCATCGAGAAAAAGCTTGAAGCGAATAGGATAGCTAATCAGCTTAGTGCAATTCTCTTCATTTCCTCAGGTCAGATAGTGGAAGTGAGGATACTGCAGGAAGTTATGAAACACTTCCACGAAGAAAATCCTGAGGGTACGAAACTGATATGGTTTGATGATGTGGACATCCCTAACATAAGCAAGCTCTCCCTCTGCGGCCCGAGCTTGGCTGACACGGCACTATACGCAGACTACACCAGCCACGGAAAAATCTGGTATATAGTAATGACGTCCAAAAAATATGGGACTATAGTTGGTCTCACCAGAGATGGGATAGTGGCGGTTTTCGGCAAAATAAGCGAACCTGACTTTGTATCATACGTAGCTGAGGAGATATTTCCTCTAGTCGAGTAGCATGTGAAGCTCGTTTGCGGTGGTTTTTATGAACTTATTAGAAGCTATCTTTCTCGGAATTGTGCAGGCGTTGACAGAGTGGTTACCAATCTCCAGCTCAGGTCATCTAGTCTTAATTCAGCAAGTCCTGAAGCTTAATCCTCCTCTAATCTTTAATGCCATGCTTCATCTTGGCACGATCATCGTAACAATTCTAGTTTTCTTCAAGGATATCGTGAAGATCGTAGAGCGTTTCGTTAAACTTGATTTTAAATCACAGGATGGTAGGCTAGGACTGCTAATTCTAGTAGGGATAATACCAACCGGAGTCATCGGCTTGGGGTTTAGGTTTTTTATAGAACCCCTATTCTACAACCTTTTCGCCGTTGCCATCGGGTTCGTAATTTCGGGATTCATACTATTCTCAACGAAACAGAAAACGAAGGGTAAAGAACTGAGCCTGTGGGACAGCATCTTAATCGGCATCGCGCAGGGAATCGCCATCGCCCCAGGCATCTCCAGAAGCGGCGCAACAATAGGGGCTGGGCTCATAAGAGGCGTTAAGAAGGAAGTTGCTGTAAAATATGCCTTCCTGATTTCAATTCCAGCGATTCTCGGAGCTACGGTTGTGGAGATGGGTGGCTTAGTTTGGGATATAGATTTATTAGCAGGCCTCGTAGGGATGAGCGTCTCAATGACTGTCGGATTTCTGTCATTTAAAGCGTTGCTGAGAATTGTGAAACATGGAAATCTGTATAAATTCGCCTACTACTGCTGGATCGCTGGGATAGCCAGCCTTATAATCAGTGTCTTATAAGTGCCTAAGTTGGAAGGGGTTTAGTCAATAACCGCGCGATGTAGAAGCCGTTTGCAGCAATTTTCTCTATAGCCACCAGCATATCCTGCTCTTCTTTGTTCTTTCTAAAAGCTTCACCCCAAGCTTTTTTGAACTCCACATATTTGCTGGTTATTTGTTTAGCTTGGTCAAGGTTAACAGCTCTCAGAGCTTGATAAGCCTGTCCAGCAATCTCCACCGCAGTCAGCAATAACTCCTTTAGCTCTTCACTTGGTTGCTTATTCGAACGGACAAGAACCTCCAAACCTTCCAGCATTCTGGTGACATCGAGAGTCACACCAGCCAGAATCAATCCCATTGTAGCATCCTGTACCCGTGGAGTTTCAACCACAAATCGGATTGCAAGATTGTTCGCCTCATCAATCTTCACTTTAATCGAGTCCATTTGCTTTGAGCTGAATCTGCCGTTCAAAATCCAGTGGGCGGATTGATTTACTGCTTCCATCGCTTGATCTAGGTTTTGGAACCCTTTCTCAAAATATTTTCCAGTTTCAATGGTCTTAGCCCTTTCAAATATGGTTGAGCCAGTAGTTTGACCAGTTGGACTTGTACTTGCAGATAGAGGATCTGGAGGACCTCCTGCAAGCACTGGACAAATCTTTGTGAGACAATCTTCGCACCCGCCCGAGGCGCAATCTACTCCAGCATTCCCGCAACAACTACAGATGATGCTCGCCCACAATGCCCTCGATGTTAACCTGATGGCTTGAATAGCGTCTTGCTTGTCCTTGGCTCTGCGCACAGTTATTCTGCCATCATGGAAGACTGTTACGGTTTTTCCGTTAAGGTTGATGATGGCGGTGCCTAGTCTCGGAGAGCATCTTACATTTTTAAACAGTCCGCTGGTGTTAAGAGCCCAACACATTACGATTGGGTCAAAGAAGCCGTATTTCAGGTTTTGGACGGTTCCTTCTGGTCCGGATGTGAGTTTTGCTTCAGCTGCAACTCGCCCAGCTTCGCTGATGCAGGGGTGAATGTACGTTATGCCTTCTTCCCCGATTACGATTGTGCCTTTTGCTCCGACTTCGACCCCTTCTTTAAGTAGCTGCAGGATTCGCTCTTTGTTTTCCTTAAATTCGTGAAGCTTGAGGTTGGCGCATTGATCTACGGTCATGTCGCCTGTAGCGATTTTCCTAGCAGCAGTCCTGCAACTTGGATTTCCACATAAGCCACAATCTTTCTTGGGCATTAGCTCATAGATATCACGGACTGTTTTTGGCAAGTCGTTCCACTCGGAGAAACAGAAGTGATTGTGCAACCATGTTATAAAAACTTTCTTAGCTCGGAACATCTGAAACTATCAGAGGCGTTAGAGAGCCTGTGACGAAGACTTAAAGAAATGCTTTTAACTAGTTATTTTATCCAAGGAGGACTGGTTTGTCTTGAATCTGCCTGCGGTTTTGCGGATTGTATCCAAGAGTGACATACGCTTTCGGATATTCGAATTTCTCTGTAATCAGCGCTATAATCCCGATGAGCTAGTTCATATGCTACGGATTTCAAGACAAGCTGTAGATCAGCACATTAAACTGCTTCTTAAAGCGGGATTGCTTCTGAAGACTCAGGGTGATGATGGAAGGGTTTACTATGAGGCGGTGGAGGATGCGAAGAAGTTTTTGGTTGGAGCTAAGCAAGC
>CAYPFQ010000001.1:6193-92272 GCA_964410135.1 uncultured Candidatus Bathyarchaeia archaeon | reverse complement strand
GGAATGACTATAGGGAGGACCCTCATGACACAGTTGCCACCATTCCTGAAAAAATATTTTCCACATACTGTGAGCTTGGTTTTTGTTGTTATTGCACTGCAGGGATTTTTAGACGGAATAACTAAGCCAAGTTCAACTGCTTGGGCGGCTGGCTTTCTTTGGCTGGTCGTGTTCTTGGCGATAGCAACTTACGGGTTTATATTTTTGAGATATTTGCGTGATAGAGTTCTCGGTTGGAAATGAGTTAGGCTAAGGATTTTGCTATTTCAGAAACGGTTGAGAGAAGTTTTTCGATTTCCTCTTTTGTGTTATAGAAGTAGGTTGAAGCTCTTACCGTTCCCTCTTTCTGGTGGAGCAGCTCTTTCATAAGGGGAAGCGCACAGTGATGCCCAGATCTAACTGCGATATTAGTTGAGACGTCTAATGTTAGTGCCACATCATGTGGGTTGAGGTCGCCTACATTGAATGCCATTAGTCCTATCCTATTTTTCGGCTCAGGCCCATAGATTTCAACATTTGGAATATCGGTCAGCCCTTCGTACATTTTGTAGACCAAGTCCCGTTCATGGGCTTCGATTTCTTCCATACCGATTTGTTTAAGATAATCGACCGCTGCGCCAAGCCCTATTGCTTCAGCGATGGCTGGAGTCCCTGCCTCATATCTCATTGGGCTTGCAGCCAGCTTGTAGTAGTCTACTCCAACATCTTCAATTGTTCCGCCGCCAATGTTCAGGGGTTCTAATTTTTCGATCAGCTCTTCTTTGACGTAAAGAGCCCCAGAACCTGTGGGAGCGCACATTTTGTGTCCAGAGAAGGCTAGGAAGTCGCAGCCAATCTTCTGGACATCAACCTTCAGATGCGGCACTGCTTGGGCGCCGTCTACTGACATATAGGCGCCGTGTTTGTGAGCGATTTCAACTATCTCTTCTATAGGAACGACGACTCCTAAAACATTAGAAACATAGGTCGTGGCTACCAGTCTTGTTCTATCGTCTATGGCTTTTTCAAAGTCGGCTAGGTTGAATAAGCCTTGTTTATCGGACTTTACTATTTCTATGTCTATGCCCAGCCGTTGTTTGAGACGGAGCCACGGCAGGAAATTAGAGTGATGTTCCATCAAGGTGGTTACGATTTTATCGCCTTTCTTCCAGTCAAGTCCGCGGGCGACTAGATTGATACCTTCAGTCGTATTTCTTGTCATTAGGATTTCAGATTCAGATTTGGCGTTAATGAAGTCAGCGACCTTGGCGTGAGCCCGCTCATATTCCTCGCTTGCTTTCTGGGAGAGATGGTGGATACCGCGTTCCACGTTAGCGCGATATTGATTGTAAAATTCCAGCATCTTCTGAAGCACTGGTTCTGGGGTGAGGCTACTGGCGGCATTGTCTAAATAGATTACCCCGGTGGCGAGTATCGGAAAATCCAGTCTAACCTTCTGGACATCGACCATAGTTATCATTCTTCTTAGTTTGCCTAAATGAGGCTAACGTAAATTATAATATGATAGATAATGATAAATTCTTATGCGTGACCCGAAATGTATTCTGAAAACCTTTCCGCTGTCCAACGTGAGGTTTTGACGGCATTAGTAGAGTTGTACGAGAAGAAGAGGCGGGTGGTTAAGGGAAAGGAGATCGCCGAAGCGGTGAAAAGAGGGGACGGTACGATTAGGAATATGATGCCCCCTTTGAAGGTAATGAGCCTCATTGAGGCTATTCCAGGTCCTAAAGGCGGTTATTTGCCGACTTACAAAGCATATGAATGCATAAGATTGTCTCCGCCAACTGGACGAGTGACATTAGTTCCTGCATATAGAGGTGGAAAGAAGCTTGACTTTAACGTAACAAACATAGAATTTTTGGATATGTCCCGACCTGAGGCAGCTAAGGTTTTGGTGAGGGCTTCTGGCGATCTTACATCCGTGAACGTGGGCGATGTAATACGGCTTGGTCCAGCTACTGAAAGTAGGCTGATCATTGAAGGGGAGGTTGTTGGCAGAAACGATCTCCACAAAGAGCTTCTACTGATGGTTTCAAGCATGATTAGCATTCCAGAAATAGCGATTAAGGATCTAATTCACAAGAAGTTGATTACGGTTTCCCCCACTATCTCTGTGAGGAAAGCCGCTGAACTACTCACAAAGGAGGGCATACGAGGAGCGCCAGTAGTTGAGAATGATCGAATTGTCGGAATGATTACTAGCACCGATATTGGAAGGGCGTTGTCGGAAGGGAGGGAAGATTGTATGGCCAAGGAAGTTATGAGTAAGGTGCCAATTACGATTGAAGCTGGTGCCAGCCTACTAGAGGCGGTTCAGAAGATGCAGAAGAATGACGTTGGAAGAATTATTGTCGTAAATGCTCAGAAGAAGCCAGTAGGCATCGTGACTAGGACAGACATATTAAAGAGAATTTCTCATCTCGAAACTCAAATCTAACCATTTCTCAGAAACAGCTGTTTTCACTAGCTGGAGAAGTTGACATGAAAAAGAGGCATCTAGTCGGTTTAGCTTTAGTTATCCTAATCATCACTGATACAGTCCCATCTGTGAGAACTGAGAACTCCCCGCCTCAATACTACATCGAATATGAGATTGTGCTGACCGATATCATAGGGAATGAGAGCCCAAACATTTACAATCTCACCTCCAAGGACATGACGATAAGCCTCTTTATGAATGATAGTTGGCAGGCAGTTTACAGAGTGAAGTCTAGCTATCCCATTCTAAGCGAGACCAATGATGCGGATGGAAATCGGTTGGCGTTGCTTAACGTCACCCCTCTATGTATAGAGTCAAATAAGCGACTAGTGATTAATGCCACCTACCATGCTTACACCCACATAAAAAATATACCACAAATAAATGAGTCTTCAAGTGGAAAACTCAAAGACATACCTACAGAGCTAAAGCACAGTTATTGCCAACCAGCTGGACCGTGGCGATATGACCAAGCAGGTTGGAAATATCTGATCACGATCGCAAATACGAATCTTCAGAATGAAACGAACGTTCTAAAAATACTATACAATTTTGTTAAATGGATAGGCGATCATGTGACTATGCCTTCAAAAAACCATGACAGACCTTTCTATCCAAACGAGACATATACTCAAATGAACTTTGAACGGGGTACACTAGGAGAGGGCGACTGCGATGACCAGGCAAATCTGCTCGTCACTTTTTGCCGTATTGTAGGAATACCCGCCTATCTGCAGATCGGATGCATGCACCTCCCCTCAGAGCAGCATGCCTTAACCAAAACTTCTGATCTCGCTGGAGGACATTTGACAATTGAAGAGAGACACATCGGATTCCACGGTTGGACGATGGTTTACGTTCCACCTTGGGGCTGGATTCCGGTTGATATGACTATGGGGTATAGCAAGTCAGACGGCCCCTCGTCAGCTATTCTTAACTCAGCAATTCTGACGGTGAGCACTTTCGCAATGACGAATGTCGTTAAAACCGATTATGTGCTTCAAGACATCGAGCAGGCGAACCGCCTTGTGAAATTCGATCTGTATGTGAATGAGGTTTATTCGATGAGAGTTTTGCAGATTAAACAAGAATATGGTGCCTTACCATCAACCAGTTTATTGCTGACTATTACAGCATTGGTTCTTCTCATCCCGATAATCGTTGGGCTTTACCTAATAGCACGGCGAAGAAGAAGTTAGATAGTTGACTATAACACTCGCATATACCTCAGCTGATCTGACTACATCTTCGACGGATACCATCTCATCGTAGGAATGGGCCTTCTCTATGAAGCCAGGCCCGAAAGTCGCTGTTGGAATTCCGAGAATTTTTCGGAAACGCCACGCATCACTCGTAGCCCAGACGGCCATAGTCAGTGGCTTTGAACCGAAAACTCTCCGGACATTTGCCTCAATGACCTTGACAAAGGGGTCAAATGCTGAAGTGTAGGATGGTATGGACTCTTGCACAACCTCGTAGCCTATATCTTTTGGAAGTATTTTCCGAATGCTCGATTCTATTTCCTTCTTGGATCCTCCGATGGGGATTCGGAAGTCAGCTTCAGCTGAGCATTTTTCGGGAACGACGTTGATTTTGGTGCCGCCAGCGATGGTCCCAATGTTGACTGTGTAATGATCGAGGATTCCACATAGTGTGTTAGTTGGGATCTTGTTCTTCTTTGCGATTTTTGACAGGATTTTTTTGCCGTTGGCTATTAGGGGGAGGGCGTCTTTCGGGGTTTTAACTTTGATTTTTTCTATTGCCTTTAGTTTCGGTAGAAAATTGGTTAGAGTTATAATTGCGTTTTTGCCCATCATGGGCCAGCTTCCGTGAGCAGGTTTTCCTAGGGCAGTGAATCTAAGCCAGCAAACTCCTCGTTCACCAGCATCTATAGAATAACCCGCAGCCATGTATGCAGATGGTTCGGCTAAGAGGCAGGCATCTCCGCTCAACTTCCTATTTTCGATCAACCACTTAGCCCCATTGTCTCCGCCTGTTTCTTCGTCACAAACTATGGCGCCAGTTACTTTTCCAGGAAGGCGAGCTTCGATTTGCTTGACTGCTGCCAGCGCCATCAACATCGCGGCGAGACCGCCTTTCATGTCGGTTGCTCCTCGTCCTAGAATAGCTCCATTTTTGATTGTGCCGGAAAATGGGTGAAAACTCCACTTCGACTCATCTCCAGCTGGGACGGTGTCGATGTGCCCGCATAAAATTATGGTTTTTATTCCGCTACCTATCGATGCAATTGTGTTTATTCGTCCCTGTTTTGGTTCGACTTTCTCGTATGCGATCCCTTTCTGTTCCAGAAAGGTTTGAGCGATTTGAGTTGGCTCCGATACGTCGCCTGGCGGATTTTCACTTTTAGCCTTGATTAGGTTGCAAGAGAGGGTTAGAAGATCAGATTTGTTGGCGTGGATGTACTGCTTAACCTCTCTGTTTAATCCCTTCATACTAAGCTCGCCCCTACGCTGAATATACAAGCGGTTAGTCGATGACTACGACATTGCGCCAAATAAATCGTGCCGTTGGATAACTGTGGAATGGGTTAAAGGCAAATATATGGAGCATACAAATTTGTCATTATTGTTCAATACGCTTTTTGACGTTTGAGGAATATAATTTGGATGTCTTCGAGGCGATTAAGGGAAGGAGAAGCATCCGCGAATTCACTAAACAAGATGTTTCTAAAGATTCTGTCGAGAAAATTATTGATGCAGCTAGGATGGCCCCCTCTGCTGGGAACATTCAGCCTTGGGAGTTTGTCGTGATCCGCGACGCCCAGACAAAGCGAAAAATTGCTGAGGCTGCTTTAGGGCAGATGTTCATAGCAACCGCTCCCGTGATAATTGTTGTTTGTGCGCATTTGCGGCGTTCTGCTCAAGGTTATGGATCCAGAGGCGAGAAACTCTATGCTATCCAAGACACAGCGGCGGCAACTGAAAACATACTCTTATCTGCTCATGCGCTCGGACTGGGCACTTGTTGGATAGGAGCTTTCGAGGAAGATGAGGTTAAGGAGGTACTTGATCTTCCATCGGAGGTCAGGCCTGTGGCAATAATCCCAGTAGGATATCCAGCAGAGAAGTCAAGCCCTCCTCATAGGAGACACTTAGACGAAATAATCCACATGGATAAATTTTAGCACGGTTGGTTTAACATTAGATTAAAATTTGACAAGTATCTCTTGTTTTAACTGGGATCACTGTTGCTTTACTCCCTAATCGCCAATGCCTATGAGAAGATTGAGGCTACAACTAAGCGGCTAGAGATGACTGACTACCTTGTTGAGCTAATTAAGAATACACCGAAGCACATTATCGATAAGGTAGTCTACCTAACAATCGGTGAACTGTACCCTCCATTCGAGGGAGTTGAGCTTGGCATCGCGGAAAAGTTAGCCATCCATGCAATATCCAGTGTTACTGGGAAAACTGAAAAGGCAATTCTAGATGACTATCAGAACACAGGGGATCTTGGAACCACTGTTGAAAAATTCATAACCAAAAAGACGCAGGCAACTTTTTTCCGTCAACCGTTAACTGTTGAAGGGGTCTATGACACATTCGCGAAAATCGCTCGATCCACTGGAGGCGGTGCGCAGGAAACTAAGATCAGGCTTCTATCAAGTCTCCTAAATGATGCAAGCCCGAAAGAGGCGAAATATATTATCCGCATGATTACCGGGAGGCTTAGGATAGGCATAGCCGATATGACTGTTTTAGATGCTTTAGCAGTCGCCTATGGTGGAGGGAAAAAGTTCAGAGAAGAAATTGAAAGAGCCTACAACTTGACATCCGATTTAGGGTATGTGGCAAAAACCGTAGCCGAAGAGGGGCTCGGCGCAGTAGAGCACTTCAAGATTGCTGTCGGAAAACCGATTAGACCTATGCTGGCTGAACGCTTATCCAGCTCGCAGGAAATTCTCGCCAAGATGGGAGGCAAGGGTGTAGCTGAATACAAATATGATGGGCTTCGTTTACAAGCACATATATCGCCTAAATCGATTCAGCTCTATTCCCGAAGAATCGAGAATCTGACCGACCAGTTTCCAGACGTAGTGAGGGCGTTAAGAGAAGCCATAGTTGCAAAAGAGGCCATAGTTGAGGGAGAGGCTGTTGGAGTTGATCCCGACACTGGCGAAATGCTGCCATTTCAAATGGTATCACATCGTAGAGGAAGAAAATATGAGATTGAATCTACAGCTAAAGAAATCCCTATAACTCTCTTCCTATTTGACGCGCTGTATGTAAATGGGAAAGACTACACCATGGAACAGTACCCCGAAAGAAGGAGGGAGTTACAGAAAATCGTTAAGCCAACTGACCATGTAAAAATCGCAGAGCAAATTATTACGAGTGACCCCTCAAAACTCGACGAATACATGGATCAGGCAATCGCTGATGGTTGTGAGGGGCTAATGGTTAAGGATCTGGGTCCTGAGTCGTTCTACACAGCGGGGGCTAGGCAGTTCAAATGGATCAAGTATAAACGTGAATACAAGAGTGAGATGGCTGACGCAGTTGACTTGGTT
The DNA here is from genome assembly GCA_964410135.1 of uncultured Candidatus Bathyarchaeia archaeon. Classification (GTDB taxonomy): domain Archaea; phylum Thermoproteota; class Bathyarchaeia; order RBG-16-48-13; family CAYPFQ01; genus CAYPFQ01. The sequence goes on along the minus strand of CAYPFQ010000001.1, from coordinate 85,259 downwards.
GTAGTTGGTGCTTTTGCTGGGCGGGGAAGACGTGCTGGAAGTTATGGCGCGTTACTGATGGCAGCTTACGACCATGAGAGTGACATGTTTAAGACTGTATGTAAGCTCGGCTCAGGATTCACTGACGAAGATCTGGCTAATATGCCGAAGATGTTCGCCCAATACAAAATACCGCATGTACATGCAAGGATTGATTCGAAGATTAAGGCTGACGTCTGGTTTGTTCCAACCGTCGTATTAGAGGTAATCGGAGCCGAACTGACATTAAGTCCATCACATACGACGGGATGGAACGCAATTAAAAAGGGAGCAGGACTTGCAATTAGATTTCCAAGGTTTACGGGAAATTGGCGGAAGGATAGAGCTCCTGAAGATGCCACTACCGTTGATGAGATCATTAAAATGTACAATCGCCAGCTGAAGAAAATAGAGGTTGAACCAAAGATAGCTTAGTTTTGTCTGGGTTTTGACCTCTGCAACCTTATGCGAAGGCTGGAGGGTCGTCCATGTTACCAGTGGTAACATTTATAAGCAGGTTTTGTTACTTTTGGTAACAGATTAATATGCGCCTACTACTTCATCCAAATTCAAGGAAAGCCAGGGTGCTTCCCCAGCATATCGTTGATTACGAAGCGTTCAAGCTACGTTTCGGCAGAGATCCACGGGAAAGCGGGCTTCATCTGCTGGAGAAGTATCATGCCGCGCGGTCGCTGATTGAGAACGGTTGCATGGAAACATTTGTTGAGAGCACCCTGCTCCGTGTCCCGCGGTCAAGGGATCCTCTGGGCAACTGGGTTGTTGCGGATGTTTGCGGGAAGTTGGATGACGAGTTGAAAGTTGTATTTTGCGAGACAGCCCCTCCAACAGAACAGCTCTACCGAGACCTAGGCATACTAGCCAAAGCCAGCAACGCTAGGGCGATTGTGCTCTATCCGTTTTCGATCGACCCTACTGTTATTGGCAAAGATTTTCAAGACGAGGTTGCATCCGGCAAGCTCACTATTGAGCGTGTCTGCTGGCTGGACTCTAGGCTGGAGGAACCGTTCAGGGAGGCAATAGATATTTTGGATCTGTTATCCAATGAGACAAGGATAAGAATGCTGCTTCAGCTGCTTGAACGCCCGCGCGGAAAGAAACAGTATCGTGTTGAGATCAATCCGAAACTCGTGTACGAGAATCTGTCCTCATTTCTGGCTAATAGGCTAATCAGCGAAAGCCTGGACAATCAATATGAGCTAAGTCCTTTGGGCAGACGGCTGCTCGCGGAGTATTTGACTTTCCTTGAAAAGGTGAAGAGAGCATTGGAAGAGACATAAAAAAGAGTCGAAGGAGGGAATGTTTGAGAAATGGGGTTTGAAGACGATTTTGCTGAGTGGCTTGGTTTTGGCAGACGAGACAGGGCTTCAATGTTCAGCAAACTGCTTGATGATATGGCTAAGATGGCTGAAGACATGTTCAGCGGTATACCTGAAAAAATCCCGGGAGGGGCTTATCGGGAGCGAAGGCTTTCAGACGGCAGCATAGTCAGAGAGCTCGGTCCGTTTGTATATGGCTATTCGATGGTCAGAGGGCCGGATGGAAAGACTGTCGTCAGAGAGTTCGGCAACTTTAAACCGTCTAGGAGACCTTTCCCAGCCAGACCTGAAAGACCTGGAATTGGATCAGAGCTTGTCACGGCGACACCGCAGCCAGAATTGAACGTTGAGAGAGAACGCGAGCCTCTAGTGGACACCATTGTTGAAGACGGTCATGTCAGGGTTATAGCTGAACTTCCAGGCGTTGAGAAGTCGGAAATAAACCTAAAGTGCACTGGAAAGAAGCTAACAATTTCAACAGACACTCCCAAACGGAAATACTACAAGGAAGTCATGTTGCCAGCTGAGGTTGACGCAAACAGCCTAACAATGTCCTACAAGAATGGTGTGCTTGAAGTAATAGCCAAGCGAGCGAAAGAAGAGGAAAGGTAAGTATGGTGGGCTTTAGCTCAGACTATGTAGCGGCATTAGACCGTTGCAAGGACTTCGGAGACATATTTGTCCTAGTGAAAAGAGCGGTCAAAGAGCTACTAGGATACGAGCGGGGAGGGCTGATGCTATACATGGCAGATCTGCCTCTTCACATTGGAGCGTTCCATGGAGTAGGCTCGAATGCTATCGTCATGAATAGGAGGCTCTTGAACATGGTCGTGAGGACTACTAAGTCGATTAGGCAGATAAACTCGTTCGTATTCTCAATTCTGATGCATGAGTATCTCCATTCTTTGGGATACCTAGATGAGGGACGAGTTAGAAGGCTTGTGTATGAGGTGACAAGAAGGATCCTAGGAGAAGAGCATGAGGCTACAGCCATAGCAATAAGTGGACCAGTGCGAGCTCTGTCTGTCTCTGAAATGCCGAATGACTATGTGGAGAAGGCTGGGAGCCCTGAGCTTGTATCCGATTTTGACCGATCAAATCAGACCTATATCAGCTAGGATTTCGCTTAGTTTCTTCTCCTGCCTTCTACGAATTCTATAAAGCGCTGTTTCGCAAGGTTTACTGGCATCCTTTCAGGCGGATTCTTGAAGCCGTATGCCGACACGCTGACTAACGGTCCTCCGATTTTTCGCTCTAAGGCTAGTTTGCAAGCGCGTATGATATCGAAAAGAATTGCTCCGCTGTTCGGCCCGTCGAGGGTCCTGAGGTAGATGTCCATGAGTACCGGTGCGCCAAGAAAGTACTTCCCGCTCAGCCAATAGTAGCTGACTCTTTGATTGCCTAAGAATTCGACATAGTCGGTTGTGCCGGAAACTACGTTAAATTTGTATGGCAGTGCGCTTTTGATCGAGTCAGTTTTGATGTTTCGTTTTAGCATCTTTCTGGACTCCTCAATTGTTGCGAGGGATTCGGTTCCTCCACCTACATCTAATTGGTATGAGTTTTGGACTTTAACTCCGCGGCTGTTTAAAAATTCTAGGAGATTTTTGTGGAAAATTGTTCCGCCTATCTGGCTCATCAGGTCATCGCCTATGAGGGGCAATCTAGCCCTCTTAAATCTGGTTGCGATGGCTTTGTCGGTGACGATTTTTGCTGGTGAACAGTTTACGTAGGCACAGTTAGCTTTCAGAGCCTCATTTGCATAAAATTTGGATGCTATGCTGGCTCCAACTGGTAAAAGATTCAATAATATCTCAGTTTTTGACCCTCTTAATGCTTCAGCCACGTTAACAGGGGAAGACTCATCGACTAAGATGTACTCACGCATATCACGCCCTACGCCATCCAATGCTGGACCCTTAAGCACCTCTACGCCAAGAACTCCGATTTCACAAACCTTCATGCAACTATTAGGCTCGGCAAAGATCGCTTTACCTAAATCTTGACCTATCTTTCTTCGATCAACGTCAAATGCAGCTGTTAGTTTGATATCGCGTGGCAGATATCCTCCAACATTTGTTAGAGTTAACCCTTCAGAGCGCTCGCCTTCACCAGTTTTACGATAGTAAATTAGCCCCTGAACTAGTGCAGAGCAGCAGTTCCCCACACCAGCAATTCCAATTCTAATTTCCTTCCTCACCAAACTTAACCCTCACACTTTAATATTAGAGATATCACACTTTAAGCTGCTACCCATAATTATGGAAGTCGCTAGATCATATGCAGATTAAGGAATTAAAAACTGGAATGAAACAGGTCAATGTAACCGGAAAAGTTGTTGAAAAATCCGCGAGCCGAGAAGTTTACTCAAGATATGGTTACAATGTACATAGGGTAGCAAATGCCGTAATATCCGATGCGACTGGCTCCATTAAACTAGTTTTGTGGAACGAGCAAATAGACGGGGTTTCAGTTGGTGATACTGTGCAAATTGAGAACGGTTATGTGACAGCCTTCAGAGGCGAAATTCAGCTTAGTGTCGGTAAAAAGTACGGTAAATTAAACGTAGTCAAAGGAGGGAAATAAAGTGAGCTACAGAAGGCGAAGCTTTGGCGGTCCAAAGCCAGTAGAAGTAGGAAAGGAATACGAAGTGGATATACAGGAGCTGAGTCGACGGGGAGAAGGCATTGCTAGGATCCAAGGGTTCGTAATATTTGTGCCTAATACAAAGCCTGGCGACCATGTGAGAATTAAGGTTACTCAAGTTGGCAATAGATTCGCAACAGCAGAAACAGTCGCTTAGATTTCGCGTATTCTAATTCGTGGTTCTTTAAAGGTGCCTTGCAGATGAACGTTAGGCGCCATTCATTGCACTCACAATCTAAGCTAAACCACAATGATTCTTTTTTTGAGATTGCGGAAGAAATCGCAGATCTAAAGCTTGGATTCAACAGCCTATGCAGTGAGCTACGTTCTTTGAAGTCTCAACTACTGTTGATGGAGGAAGCCGTCGCATCTATAAAATCTCGCATAGAGTTCACTCAACGCTTATTTGAGCTGAAAATAGCGTCTCTGAAAACCTATGTGAAGATCGTGAACAGGATAGAATTGCAAAGAGAGTTTCAGAGGGCTGGGTGAAGACCATCAAAAAAACAGTTGACGAATTGGCAAATGCCATGCTTCGAAGCGGAGTTTCAACCACCGCAATTAAAAATGTGCTACTAGAATTAGGATTTCCAGGTGAGAAAGTAGAGCAGGCAATCAACGAGATCCATGCTGACACTATGTCGAATAACTCGGCGGCTGATCAAATATCTACCTCGGATAAGGAGAGTTTGACGTTATTACAGGAGGAATTTGAAAGGCAAAGGTTGTTTATCCAGTCGCTGCAGGAGGAGGTAAATAAACTAGCTCTAGCATTTTCTAAACTATCCCAGGAAGTTAGAATCGCGCCTGATGGCCCAATTCAAAGCGATCTTGAAGCTAGGATTGCATCACTAGAGGCTAGTGTCAATGGCATCATAGACGCTATCAGCGAATACGTGCCCGCAATAGTTGAGCGCCTTAGAGCGCCCAGATGACTATTGAGGACTATTGATGTCGGATTCAATTTTGAATTCGTGTAATTTTGTAGAAGAACATGCTGTTGGACCGTATAGGATTAGAATCTACGAACCTCAATTACCTAAGATGTCTGAATGTTTTTACCATATATCCCCCGATGCCAGTTATTACCAATTAAAGGGAATCATCGATGAGCTAGTTAAGGCACTTAGGTTAAATTCTAATTTGTCAAACTGTCAATTTCCAAAATTTCAAGATTTAACAGCAGAAAGGATTACCGAAGCTAAAAATCAATTGAAGCTGAAATACCCAGTCTTACCGGAGGGTAAAGTTAATACCCTCTCAATTCTAGCGGCCTACAGATCAATGCGTCTTTTGAAGATAATGCCCTTCTTGCTTGACGAAGATGTTGACGAGATCTTCTTGGACAATCCGGATGGGTTTTTATACATAGATCACCGGCGATGGGGACGTTGCCGAACAAACATACACTTATCTGGGAGAGAAGTCTCGGCTCTAAAGACTAGACTAAGAGCAGAAAGTGGGCTACGGCTAGATGCCATAAACCCTTCTTTAAAAACAGAGCTATTCGCAAACGATTTCCAAGCCAGATTCTCGATCGATATCCCTCCATTATCGGTTGACGGTGCACATCTAGATATCAGAAAATTACGGAGAAAATATTTCACTCTACCAGAATTGATCTTTAACGGTACACTAACCTCTGAAGCAGCGGCCTACCTTTACTTTTGCTTGACGAGAAAACGGAATATAACTGTCATCGGCGAACCCGGATCTGGAAAAACCACGCTGATTAATACGATAGACCTGCTGACTCCCCCTGAGTGGCGAAAAATAACTGTAGAAGATGTGGTTGAAAGCATTCCGCAAACCAAATTTGGCAATCACCAAATCCGGCTCAAAGTTAAACCGTTCGAATCCCTCGACCGCGAAGGCCTAACAAAGAGCGTTGAGATTATAAAATTACTGCATAGGGCACCTGATTGGATCTATCTGGGAGAAATCCAAACAGCTGAGCATAGTTTAGCCATGTTTCATGCTCTCGCAGCAGGTCTAAAAGGGCTTCAAACCTGTCATGCGGCATCACCTGAACAGGCGATCGTCCGATGGGCTACCCATCACAAAGTTCCAGTCATATGCTTCTTTGACTTAGATTTAATCGTTCAAACTAAAAAGCTACGTATCTCTGGAAAAGATGTGCGAAGAGTTATAAAGATTTGTGAAGTTGCTTTACCTAATAAACCGGTTTGCCTAGACATCTCGACAATAAATTTACAGGACATCTTCTCATGGGATCCAGCTGACTCCACATTAAAGTTGGCATGCGATCTAACTGAAGCTCCCGTATTTCAAAAAATTATAAAAATAGAGCATATTGATAGCGCAAAATTTTATGACGAATACAATGCTTACAAAAAACTCTTCAAGATGCTCGCTCAAAACCAGATTTTTGGAGTTAGAGAAAATGTAGAGATATTCCATTATCTACACGCCACAAAAATAGGATGGGAACAAGATGGATCCGCCGACTGGGATGAATTCCTTGAGTTTCTTAGACAGCACGATGCGAGATTTGAACATTGAATCTGATAAGGACTGCTTTCACATTTTTTGCGCCAGTAATTCCACTCAAGGTTGTTAGGAGAATCCCTCTGAGTGAACTAACAAAAAATGCCGCGATTTATTATAAATTTAAACCAGAAGACGTGATAGCCGGCGCCTTGGGCATATCCACAACAATTGGGTTAGCTACGTTCTCAATTCTATTCTATTTAAATTCTTTAATTGCAACAGTCATTTCCATCACGCTTGGCTATATTTCATTCTTACTTCTTATCAATTATCTGCCGAATAAACTAAGAGTAGAACGAATAACGATCTCAAGCTATACAAGCTTGATACTTCAAGAATTTTACTTCATTCTTAAATCAACGGGATCGATATTCGACGCATTACAGGCAATTATACTGGGAAACTATCCCTATGTCTCTGAGAAAATCAAGGAGGTCAGTTTTCAGACTCTTAGCGGGCGAGATCCAGATAAATTATTGATGGATTATGCGCACAGCCAACCTTCAATAGCATTTCGACACGGCCTTATTGAGATTCTCTCCTCGCGCATGCTAACTGAAGGGACTCTGCGACATTTAATTGATTTATCTGAGTTTGAGGTTAGAGGCTATTTCCAGGAGTTTTCACTTCAATTTGAAAGTCAGGCACTTGTTTTCATAGCTTCAGGCTTCTTCTTACCATTAGTGTTCTCTTTCGGCATAACCATGCTGGGCTTATTCAGTTCACCCTATGTTTTCTTAATAGTTCCACTTCACACCATATTGATGGATCTTACATTCCATAGATTAACGCGAAACGAGGCGCATCTATTAGGATGAGAGGCTCTCGGTTCCAAACGATTACAGGAATTATGTGTGGTTTTCTCGCAGCTCTAGCGATCTACATAGTTACGTATACCCCATCTATAGCCATCATTACTTTCGTTGCAATTACGATAACCATCTTGGCTTTGCTACCGACCATATTTACAAAAAAAGAGATTAATGAAAGTCAAGCAGTGAGTGAATTTGAATCGTTTCTGACGCTTCTTGCTGAGGAACTAAAACGAGGCAACAGCCCAGAGCTTGCATATGAAAACACAATTAGCCATTATGCCGGACCATTACGTGCTAAACTACTCGAGGTATCTAACAGAATCGCGAGTGGTTTGCCACTTGTTTCAGTGTTCGATTATATGGCATCTCAGCCAAACTTAAAAAAACTCCGTCCATTGATGTTCATGGTCTGCAGACTTATTGAAACCGACTCAAAAAAAGCAGGAGAGCATCTGGCACAAGCTATTTTAAGACATCGAGAGAACCGCAGGCTTCTAGAAGAGAGAGAGCATGTAGCAAAGGGGCTGTCTTTCAAGATTAAGATTCTAATAGTTGCTTGTTCGGCATCATCAGCTATCTTATTAGCCATGCTGCCGCTATTCTCGGCGATCATCATCTCACATCTAGCTGTTAGATCAAATTTAGCATTCAATGTGCACTGGCTTCTTGCAATAGCCATTTCAGTAACATCTAGCATCTCTGCATACTATGCTGGGTTGATGTCGTTTGCTGAAAACCCGTACATGTACTCTGTCGCATCCCTGATAGTTTTTTGGGGGATATTCATTGTGGCTACCTCATTTTTACCGATGCTTCTTGTTTACTGATGTGAGATGTGGTGCTTAAATAGATCTTGAAAAATTTGCATAGGAAGGAGTTTTAGTGAAACGCATAATCAAACGAATCCTAGATCTGATCAGAAATACCTCGGCAACCCAGTTAGTGGAAGAGGGATTACTGCTTGTCATAGCACTATTCATGTTGACCGTGATGCTGGGACTAGTACATAATGTCATAAACATGGTCACCAGCTTTTTCGGTCAGACTTGGAAGGAGATACAAGAGATCGCTCAAGGCTTATTCAGCTGGATGTGGACCGGTTAGCCGAAGGTAGTCCTATGCCTAAGCCTGATGGCAGATTGATGCAGATTAGCATACCAATCATCATGGCAATTATCATACTGCTTGACTTACGCTGGTTGCTTACGTCATCAAGCATTAAAATTCCATCTAAAATTGGCGGGATAGACCTCCCCCTTATCGTAGGAAGCGCATTCCTATTTGGCGGTGCACTTCTCCTGCGACATTTTTCCTCGGAGGTTACTGGAATACTACGGCGAGCAGGTATTCGGTTAAGAGTAGTTGGTAAAAATGAAATAGAAATTTTTCAAGCACTAAATGTTACAGCTGCCAAACTTATGCAAGGAAGATCGCTGATATTTGAATCAAAATCGAGGGCTAGGGCAATGGCCGTGATACGGCTTACTGGCAGACCTAGAATTCCTGAGGTTGAAATAAGCGATGAGGCCTACTCAAATCGGCTAGAGTACATTTCCACATTCTATAAGCTACGTGATTTCTTCTCAGGTATTCAGAAACGCGGCATACCGTGCATTTACGTCGTTTCTCTTAACCCAATCAGTACAGAATCAAAACTACTCAAGTCAAAACTAAGGCAATTAGAATCTGATGTGAAATACATAGGAGATTCAAAAGCCACGTTAGGAGCGGTGGATGAGAGAATGCTCGAAGAAGAGAAATCTGAGTTGAAGAGGCTTTATCTTGGTAGCAAGGTAGGATTCTTCCAAACAGAAGTACTATTTTTCATATGGGCTGATGGTGACAAAAACGAATTAGATAATCTTCTTAATAGGCTCGCGGAAAATGTGAACAGCGTTCTTGCAGCGATAGTCGCCGTCTTTCCCGAAATGGAGGCGTTACAACTCAAAAATGTGGAACTTCTCGAGACTATAGGAAATTTTTTATGCCCTTTTCCAGTTCCTCAACCTCAACATTAATCGCACCTGAAATTGTTACCCTGACTAATTTTATCATGCCAACACCTACGACCGTCGATCTTGTAGTCGAACCTTATTTTAATCTCCCAAGACCAAGTGAAGTGCGAAGGGACGGTCCATTTTTAGGCTGGGTTAAGAAACATGGGAACAATCTCTACGGGGTGCATCTAAGTCTCGAAGACTTGAATACGCACATCGCGATCTTCGGAATGACCGGATCGGGAAAATCAACAACTGCCAGTGTGATTCTATCGAGACTTGTGGAACTCGGAATAAAGGTATTAGTGATTGATTGGCACAATGAGTACAGGAATATAGTATCTCATAAAAATGGGTTAGTTTTCACGCCTGGAAAAGATGTAGCACCATTAACTGTGAACCCGTTGGATCCCTCGCTTTCCGGAGATCTGAGCGAACACATGAGTCTCGTGACAGATATTTTTACGGATATATTCAACTTCACACCGCCGCAAGGGTACATGTTTAGGGAAGCACTGCGGAGTACATATAGAAGATGCGGCTATTTTAGCGAGAAACCATCGCTGCCACCTATAGTCTCAGATATCGTTCAGGAGATAGAACGCGCTCCGATACGCTCAGCCTACGACAATGAAACCAAATTGGCCCTGCTTAGGAGGCTGAAACCACTAACAGAGGGACAGGCAGGTAAAGCATTGAACGGGCAAACAACAATCCCAATTGAAGATATTCTAAGTGACATAGTGTCTGTAGAACTGGGACACTTTAAGGAACAGGAAATTAGAAAAATTTTCACTTCAATCTTTCTTAAGCTCCTATATGATTACCGTACGAAAGAGAAATTTTCTAAACTCCAACATGTGACAATAATCGAAGAAGCCCGCAATATAATCCCAGCCAGACGCCCTGAAGACCCGCCATCAATCGGAGAGAAGATGATTTCAGAGCTTAGAAAATTTGGTGAAGGATTAGTGATAATCTCACAGTTTCCAACACAGGTTTCTTATGAGATTCTGAAAAATGCTGCAACAAGGATTTGTCACCAAATAAAGACAGAGGATGACCGAAAAATTCTGCAGGGAGCAATGAAGCTCACTGAGAGACAGGCAAGTTATCTTCACTATCTCAAACTTGGTGAAGCCATCGTAAACATGCCACTAATCCCCTACGCATTCCCAATCTATGTAGAAACAGAATCCTCAATCCTATCACAGTTATCTGACGACCAACTGAAAAATACAATGCAAAAAAGATTTTATGAATACCACATAGAAATTGCAGAGAAACCTTCGCAACCGCCCATGGCAAAATTGATTATGCAAACAAAGCTGTACCAGCTATTCAAAGAATACGGATCTCTTACCGATGATGAAATTAAGACTGTCGTATCCACCTCAGAGTTTTACCCAATAGCGGTACCAATTCTAAATGAGCTATCAGAGAAGGGCATAATCAAAAAAGAACTCGATGAAAAAACTGGGCAGACTAGGTACACCCTGATACAAACACATCTAGATGAAGCTCAGAACACATCTTAGCCCTCTTTTCTTGCCCTTTTCAACGATCTAAGCACAAGAGAAGCTCTCCTTGCAGAGCGCTCGCGTGCAATAATCTTAGCTCGAATAACATGAAAACTTGACCCACAATAAGAGCAAACCTTAGTTTTTTGCCCACTTTTTACCAATAAAAGTTGCCCACAATTATAGCAAGCAATTATTAAATACAGAGCCTACATCCACCCCAAAAATTCTTCAACGCGCCCTTCTACTTCCAATTTTTTTAACCAATCTACATTTCCAACAGATGCCTCAGTCTCCCCATGTACCACAGCAAGGATTTCATCCACTACCCTTCTGGGAATTTTGCCGCTGGTGTCAATTTCGCAGACCTTATTGGTACCATAGGCGCCTACAGCATCGCTCAGACAAACATCTAAAATCTCAGCAGCTACATTCTCCAGGTTTTTTCTCCCAGTTACACCAGCCCTCTCCAATCGTTTCTTCAATTCATCAGGATCACACCTCAATACAAAAGCAAAAGAAAGAAGTTTTTTCGGAACCACATCAGCAGCATAATGTCCATCAACTATGATGTCTCCCCTTGATTTCCGCAGAATCTCTTCTACACGTTTAGCTACTTTAGGAATGTCAGCTACCAAGCTTTTTCGCTCCTTATCCATGCCGGAAGCAAGATTTTCATTAGCCACTAACTCACCAATATCAACATGCAAAATATTCAGCTTAGAAGCCAGCAATCTTGAGACAGTTGTCTTACCTGTTCCAGGTGTCCCAGTGATCAGTATGACTTTGTTAAACCTAGACCACCTCAATGGCAGATGCCCACTATATGCAATCAGTAAGGTTTAGGGAAATATACAGCATTTTTCGTAATTCCTAATGAACATGTATTGTGCTTGGAATAAAATTCCTCGTATTACAAATGAGTTTTCCATAGATACTGGTTTCTTTAACTATTTCATATCACGAGGAGAGGTACTGGTGCTCCGGGCGGGAATTTCAGTAGAGGAAGTTGCACCTCTCACATTTGAACCCGCGTCGAGGACTCGAGAGGCCCTTATGCTTAACCGGGCTACACCACCGGAGCATCAGCAACAAAATAGGTAAAAATGGATTTAAGTATTTTTAGAGAACCCACTAGTAGCCTTCCATTCCACCTGGAGGCATGGGCGGCATCTCTCTCTTAGAGGGTTTCGAGGCTGCGATTACGTCGTCTATCCTCATAATCATTGAGGTAGCTTCCGTCGCCGACTTAACTGCTTGTTCTTTAACGCTCAGGGGTTCAACTACGCCACTCTCCATCATATCAACTACTTTGCCACTGAATATTCCTACACCCATCCAGGTGCCCTTTGCCTTCTCATGAGCGGCTTTCAGAGACACCATTATGTCGATTGGATCTAACCCAGCATTTTCAGCCAGAGTTTTGGGGATGACCTCTAAAGCTTCGGCAAATGCTTCGATAGCGAGTTGTTCCCTTCCTCCGACCTTAGGGGCGTAGTCACGTAATTGTTTTGCTATTTCGGCCTCTATCGAGCCTCCACCAGCCACCATCCTGTTATTTTTAATCACGTCCGCAACAACGCTTAGCCCATCGTGCATAGCTCTTTCCGCTTCATCTACCATTCGTTCCAGACCGCCGCGAATGAGTATGCTGACCGACTTGGGATCTTTGCATCCCTCAACGAACACCATTTTGTCTTCACCGATCTTCCGCTCATATACAAGGTTTGCCGAACCTAAGTCAGTAGGTTTAAGATCATCGAGATTTGTAACAAGCCGGGCGCCTGTGGCTCTAGCAAGTTTCTCCATGTCAGAATTCTTCACTCTTCTAACAGCCAGGATTCCTTCTTTGGCTAAAAAGTGCTGTGCCATGTCATCGATTCCCTTCTGGCAGAAGATGACATTCGCATTTGAAGACTTGATCTTGTCAACCATAGCTTTCAGCATATGCGTCTCTTCGTCGAGAAATGCTTTCATCTGAGTTGGGTCACGAATTCGGATTTCTGCGCTAAACTCGGTTTTTTCAATTTCTAATGGGCAATCTAGCAGTGCAATTTTTGCCTTCTCAACTCGCTTAGGCATTTCTGAGTGCACAACTTCCTTATCGACAACAATCCCTCTGATGAGCTGCGTATCGATGAGGCTTTCACCAGCTTTCTTTACAATTTGAATCTGGTCAATGTCAGTAATCCAGTGGTCACCCCGTTTCTCCGCAACCTGCTTAACAGCTTCAAGTGCTATATCGGCGAAGTGTTCCTTCGCAGCCCCGATAGACTTGCTGTGCATTGAAGTAACAGCGATTTTCTTCAATGTTGCACGATCGTTTATATCAGTAGTGACCCCTAATTTTGATAGAACTTCTAAGGCTTTGTCAGTCGCCTTCCTATATCCGCTCACTATTGTTGTAGGGTGAATATTCTGATCCAAAAGCTCTTCAGCTTTCTTCAACAGTTCACCAGCCAAAACAACAACAGTAGTAGTTCCATCTCCTACTTCTTTGTCTTGGGTTTTCGCTGTTTCTACAAGCATCTTTGCAGCGGGATGTTGCACATCAATCTCGTCAAGAATTGTAGCGCCATCATTCGTAATTACAACATCGCCAAGGCTGTCCACAAGCAGTTTATCCATCCCACGTGGACCAAGAGTAGACCTCAAAACCTCAGCGATTATTTTCGCAGCCATAATATTGTTTCTTTGGGCTTCTCGCCCTCGTCTACGCGCAGTACCTTCTTTTAGAATGATTATGGGTTGACCGCTCAATTCACCTGGAACCGCTACACTCATGAAGCTCCCTCCGATAAAATTTCATCTAAAAATCAAAATTAGAGGATAGATATAAGTATTTTTAGTCAGCGTTATGCTATAAGACTATCATTTAGTAACTTTCGAAGCGGCTATCTTAATGTCTTCGGCCTTAACGGTTTTTCTGCCAGCATGCGTGGCAAAATCCAAAGCTTCTTTTGCGATTTTTATGCCGACCTCTTCAAGCACTTTACGTAACTCGCCCGCAGCCTCCTCGCTCACCCGTTCAGCGCCAGCCTTCTTAATTATCCTGTGCATAGGCGCTAGCTGAAGCTCTTCTGAAGTCATCTCAACCACTTCCATCTAATTTTAGAATTTTATAGAAATCATTGAATGGTTTTCTATAACTTCTACATTATAAAGCTTAAAAATGCTGGCAAGAGCCGACAAAACCTTCATTAATCTATTAACCTTTATGGAGGCAATAATCAAGAGGCATTTGAATGGGGAGAGTACGCCCAGAAGCAGTCAAGAAGCTAGCGAGGGAACTCGTAGAAACATATCCCGATAAATTCACCGCCGACTACGAGACCAACAAAAAGCTGGTAGAACAATTTGCAACCGTCTCCTCAAAAAGACTAAGAAACAGAATTGCAGGTTATGCGGCAAGAATTAAGCGCATTGAACAGAAGAAAGAAGCTTCAGCCGCAGCTACTGTCTAATTAGGTTTTATTATGGCTCAGTCAGATAGATTGGGATAGGGGCTGACGATTTTGTTTGTTGACGAATACAGAAAAGGCTGGGCATTTCGATACCTACGAGAGGCGAAAGCTGATCTATCAACAGCTGAAAAAAGCCCTCCACTAATGGCGATAAGCGTAGCAATATTAGCGATGAAAAAAGCCCAGGCCGCAGTATATTACAGCCTCGGAGATCCCGTATACTTAGAACCGATGATCCGTCAGATCGCCGAAGGAAAAAACCACATCCCCGACCCGCTACTCCATTGTTTAGTTAAGATTGAGCGAAAAATACGAGCACACAGCGAGATGACTGAAAACATAATCAAAGAAGTAGCCCTGAGAGAGGCGCACGCCGTCATCGAGGTAACTACAGACATCGTAGAAGCAGTTACAGGCGAGGAGGCAGAGGAGCACGCATAATGGCCGCCCCACTAGTTACAATCCACCACAGAGATCTCAGATTTGATATAGACATAGCCAATACTAATGCCATCCGCCCACACGAAGAAGCATTGCCGTCCCTTGTAGACAAGATGATGAAACGAATCCACAATGATGGATACGTCAAACACCCAGTTATAGTCGATAAAAAGACGCTCGTGATCTTAGATGGCACACACCGTTTTGTAGCATTAAAAAGGCTTGGCTGTAAATGGGTTCCAGTCTGCCTAGTAAACTACAAAAGCCCTCAAATTCACCTCAGCAGCTGGTACAGAACAATCTCTGATCTAAAAACAGAGAACCAGTTACCTACAATCTTGAAAAGCTTCAGAGTAGGCATCACCAAGACCACTCAAAAAGCCGCGGAGTCGGCAGTTGGATCTAAACTGGTCCCTGCATCTATCCTAACCAGCCAAAGCGGCTTCATAGTCAATTCAAAGCCCATGGACATTAGACGCCAGTATGACTTGGTTAAACGGATTGAAGAAGCCACAAGAAAAGCTGGCGCAACCATCGAGTATGCCACACCAGAAGATGCCAAACATGCCCTGAATAATGGCACAATAGACGCCGTAATCGTAGTTCCACAAATCGATAAAAAATCCGTAATCACCGTAGCCTCAAAGAAACAGTTTTTCGCCAGAAAGGCGACAAGACACATCATTCCAGCGAGACCACTAAACTTATTTATCCCGCTAGAAATCCTAAGAAACCGAAACCTCACCGTGATAAGAGCTAAATTAAAAGAGCTCTTTCGAAAGAAACATTTGAAACACCTACCGCCAGGGAGTACGGTTGGGGGACGAAGTTACGAAGAAGATGTCTACGTCTTCGGAGACATGCAAAGTTAAAGTTAAGCTTGTCGGGGTTCTTAGAGGGCTCGCTGGAAAAAACGAGATCTCGGTAAAATCAGAAACACCTGTAACCATTAAACAACTAATACAAGACTTATCAGAGAGCCTTGGACTCGCATTCAAACGAGCCGTTATCGATCCAGAACTAAACGACCCAAGACCCAACACCTTGATCCTCGTAAACGATGTGGAAATAAGCGCCCTACAAGGATTGGAAACGAGAGTTGGGGAAGATGACACGATAGTAGTCATCCCGGTATCGCATGGTGGTTAAAATGAAGACAGAAGAACTAGTCGAACGAATCAAGAAACTCAAGAAAGAGAAACATGCAATTATACTTGCCCACAACTATCAGAGACCTGAGATTCAGGATCTGGCAGATTATGTCGACGACAGTGTGGGACTTGCAAAAAAGGCTATCGAGGAAAAAGAGGCAAAGATTATTGTCCATTGCTCAGTAGACTTCATGGCTGAAACAGCTGTAATTCTAAATCCCGATAAAAAAGTTCTAATTCCAAGCCTAGGTGCCAAATGCCCAATGGCATCCATGCTTCCAGCAATACAAATCAAAGTTTGGAAAGAAAAGTACCCTAACATCCCGATTGTTTTGTATGTAAATACCCTCGCTGAAGCGAAAGCAATGTGTGATATTTGTTGCACTTCTGCAAACGCAGTCAAGATTGTAGATTCATTGGATTCAGACACTATAATCTTCGGCCCCGACATTAATCTTGCGTGGTATCTAGAACAAAGAACTGGCAAGAGGATAATTCCCATACCGGAGAGGGGTTTCTGCCAAACGCACATCCTATTCTTAAAAGAAGATATACTAATCCAAAAAGAGCTAAACCCAGACGCAACAGTGATGGTGCATCCGGAATGCACCCCTGATGTCCAGCAGACAGCTGACTTCATAGGATCTACGACCCAGATGTGCCAGTATGCAAAACAATCAAATGCCAAAAAATTCATCGTGGCAACCGAAGTGGGACTCCTGCACCGGCTTAATAGAGAGAACCCTAATAAGACGTTTATCCCAGCCTATGAGGATGCGTGGTGCGTCAACATGAAACTTAACAACCTCACTCGGGTCTACATGGCGCTAAAAGAGGAACGATATCGGGTAACCGTTCCAGAACCAATGGCCAAAAGGGCGAGAGTTTCACTAGAAAGAATGTTCGAAGCAATTTCAAAGTAATTCTAAGCTTTCTTCCACGCAGCTAGGACTTCAGCAGCTTCGGTTAAGGTCTTAACATTTGCATCGGAAATGCTTTGCTTAATCTTCTTGAATTGCCTTATTATGAGAATAGTTTTCATTGGAACTTTTTTTGCACCTATTACGTCTTTGCTCATCGAGTCGCCGATGAAGACGGCTTCACTGGGTTTTACTTTCAGGTCTTTTAGTGCTCGCATGAAGATTGCCAAGCCAGGCTTTCTGATTTCCACTTGGCTTGAGATGACGAGAGTATCGAAAAACTTAGCTACTCCTAATCGTTTCGCAGCCTCTTTCACGGCGATGTCATTGGCAGCGTTGCTAACTAAAGCCAGCTTATATCCTTCTTTCTTCAAAGCCCTGAGGAACCTTATACTATCGGGATAAAGCCTCATATCTTTTACAATTGGCTCATAAAATAGGAGCAAAGCTTTCTGGGCTAGTTCGTCATCCGGGCTAACTGGCACTCCAAATCTATTCAGCAGAACAGTCATCCTATTAAGCGCCTTTACTTCAATCAATGTTTTTTCTCGGAAGCGATCTGCTTCGTTCCTCGATGCCTTCTCTACACGTTCAAACTGATCAACCGGTAGCGGATAGCCCTTCATCTTCAAGTAATTCGCCAGTTGCCTTACACCTCGTTTTAGCAATAGCTCTTCCTCAGTTCGCTGCTTAACTAAAGTGTGCCCAAAGTCAATTAGAACAGCCTTAATCACTGCGCCACCAGCCGTAACCTATTGAATTTCAAAAACTCCTAAATTAAGATTAAGGATTTTCAAGAAGAGCTTAGCCAGTTTTTGATGAAACAACTTAAATGAAAGCCCTTGGTTATTTTCATTCTTACGAGGGAGTCTCCTCTGCCGAAAACCATCAAGTATGATGTCCCGACATGGGAAGATATCTATGAGTTTCTTATCGAGCTTGCTGAGAGAATAGGGCAGAGTGGATTTAAACCAGATATAATAGTTGGAGTAGCTCGAGGTGGTTGGCCTCCAGCGAGGATACTATCCGATTTCCTACAGAACCCAAATCTTGCAAATATCAAAGCTGAATTCTATGTGGACATTTACAAGACTACTGAAGAACCCAGAATAACTCAGCCAATTTCAGCTTCAGTAAAGGGCAAGAACGTGCTTGTAGCTGATGATGTCGCAGACTCTGGGAAAAGTCTTGAACTTATACGAAAACATCTTCTAGAAGAAGGTGCATCAAATGTCAGAATCTGCACAATCTATTACAAACCGTGGTCCATAGTCATCCCAGACTACTATGCTAAGAAAACCGATGCATGGGTGGTATTTCCCTGGGAACGAAAAGAGGCCAGCGCAAAAATAGGACAAAAATTGAAGAATGAAGGCAAATCGCTCAAGGAAATAGAAAATACCTTAGTTAAGATTGGGATAAAGCGGCAGCATGTAAGGCATTTTATAAAAGATATTTTTAGGGAGCGCAAATAGAGAAAGTGCTGCTTAAAGAAGCCGAGGAATTCGGCAAATTTGTAGTAATTGCTGGTTTAAAAGACGTAAAAATCACTAATGTGGACATGGTATTCGATAAAATCCGAAATAAAACCGAGGCACATGTTCAAATTTTCAATGCAGCCAAGGTTGCAGGCTGGCAGCACATATACTTCGCCACGCTAAATGCACTCAAAGCATTCCATGATAAGTCGGAGTTGACCCATGGACTAGCAACTGAGGCGATTCTCTATGCTTCTGGACAGAGACAGATCCAAAGATCGTTTGATATGCTAGGAGTAATGCCAAAAACACGTAACGTAGCAGTTCTCATCATAGCGAGCAGCGAAAATGAGGTCAAGACAGCTTTTAACATAGTCTCTGAGATCCTAGGCGGCAAACCGGATGACGATGTAATGCGGGTGACCGACGAGAAATACGTTACTCTGAAGAAATTGTTTGAAATTACTGACAAAGAAGTGGAGGCTAAGGCTGAAACAAAAAACGCAGAGAAAGAGGCCTTAACCTATCTCATAATTGAACGTGGCGCTTTACTACGCATATCAAAATAGTCAGAAACTCATTCTCTCTTTTGCAATAGCCAAAATGTCTGAGGGCTTGATGACAGATATCCCAGTAAGCTTTCCCAGTACTTCAACCAATACAATTTTATCCGGATGCTCTAAGTCAACTTTTCTATCTATTACTGACGCTGCAGCTTCCACAATATCGATCGTCGGAAGCTCGCTATGTCTCTTTTCAACGGTTACTCTGAACTTCTCATCTTTCCCAATCTTTGTGGATAGCTCGCCTACAGCATTTTTAATCGCATTCAAGTCGGTTGGCACTACACGCTCGATCGGAGTGACTTTCAATGTGTAATGAAACGCTTCAGGTCTCTCAGCTAAGATGGCTCGAAGCTTTTCCACCGCTTCAAAAGGATTCAGCCTTGTCTTCGCTACTACTAAGCCAATGACATTGGTTCGGTCAACTTTGAAGGCCACGTCTCCAAGCTCATTAAAAAGCGCCCAAATTTCAGAGCAAGTTTCACGTTCACGCCCCCTAGGGGATGAGAGTAAAAGATTGAAATCGTTTAACAAATTCTGCTCTCCTCTATGCATAAAGCCTCAGCTATCTCCCTCGCTCCCACTGGACCAGGTCTAACGATCCTCGGGCTTCTAGAGGCCAGATCTATGATAGTTGAGTCTATGCCGATGGGGCTGGCGCCCGCGTCAAGAATCAGATCGACATGCTTTCCAACCTGTTTTGCTGCCTCCTCAGCAGTTCGAGGAGACTTTTTGCCAGTAAGATTAGCACTTGTGCCAATCAGGAAGCCCCCTGAAAGTTGAATTAACTTCAACGCAGTGGCATGATTAGGACTACGTATGCCAACACTGTTTAAACCGCATGTCACGACATTCGACAAAGCTGGTTTCTTTCTAAGAATCATGGTCAGAGCTCCTGGCCATAATTTATTTGCAAGCCTGTAGGCCTCATCAGTAATATGAGCAATCTCTCCCGCCTCCTCTAGTGATGCTACGAGAACAGGAAGCGGTTTTTTTGACCGCCCCTTCACTTTCATAACTCGTTTAACTGCATTAACGTTGAATGGGTCGCATCCAAGCCCGTAAACGGTATCAGTTGGGTAGACGACCAGCCCGCCTTCTTTGACAATTTGTACTGCTTCGTTGATAGTAGCATCTGTTGCCCTGACGATCCGCATAGGTTTCACCAAAGAGCGCTTATGTTTAATAGTTTTTAGGGAAGCTAAGAATAAGTATTTAGAGGATGGTTGTGTTTCCGAATTTGAGCCGAGTGTCTAAAGAGCCATCAAAAGAGTTAGCAAAACCAAAAATCCTAATGAGCTCAGTCGACATCACCCGCGTGAAAGCATGGGAAATCGCTGAAAAAAGAAAAATCTCCGCCTTCGCCCGGCTCAGATTCTTCAACAAACCCAAACCAGATGAGTTGAAATGCACCCGGTTCGTGAAATATTATGAACCATACCTACGAATCAGCGGAAGCTACAGCCTGGACTATTACCGAAAAAGCACGTATGCAGTTCCAGTCAATTCCGAGGTCGCGGAAGTTGAGGTTTTCAATAAAAAGCTAACCCCCCAGCCAGAGAAAGAGGGAAGCGCAACAAAGGGGCTTAAAATTGAGGCGACAGAACTGGTTCAATTTAGGAATTCAGCCACAATGATATTGGACCGCAAAGGCAGGGAAATAGCAAAGGAGCTACCAAAAGTGAAAATGGAGGAGATACACGAAAGCTTCTACCATGAACACCAACATGAAATCCTAAATGTTGAAATCCTAACTGAAAAAGCTGTAGATCTCCTTAAAAAACACATAACGCAAAGACCCAAGGACATAGAAAAAATAAAAAATGAAACGGTCAATGTAAACGAAATTACGACACTCTATTTCCCATTCTACTACGCCGAATACATCCGAGAACCTAAAAATGAGGCGCGAGTACTCAAAATTAACGGATGCACAGGATCCGTTGAAATCTTACCTATAACTGCAGCATCTTAAAAAAATAAATTAAAAAACGCTAAGATTTAAACAAGAAAAATTTAGTAAGGGGGCTATCTTTACCATTCCTCTTCTTCGGCTTCTTCTCCTTCTTCTGTACCTTCTTCCTCCCATTCTTCGCTCATGAAGTGTCCTCCTCGTTTCGCAACATGAACAACCCTACAAGGATATAAAGATTTTCAATGTCGAAATGAACTTACGATTTATTTTAGTACCAAACTATTACGTTTAAATTGACAGGGAGTCTGCAATGATTCGCGTAGCAGTTCTTGACAAAGACCGATGTAGACCTGAAGACTGTGGCATAGTTTGCTACAAGTTTTGCCCTAAAGTGAGGAGCAGGGTCTTCGCCATAGAATTCAAAGAAGGCGAAAAGAAGCCAACAATAGTTGAAAACCTGTGTGTCGGATGCGGAATCTGCATTAAAAAATGCCCCTTCTCTGCCATATACATCGTCAACCTTCCAGACAAATTAGCTGGAGAAACAAGCCACAGATTTGGACCTAACACATTTGAGCTTTTCAGGCTCCCAGTACCGCAAAAAGGAGCAGTTACAGGGCTTATCGGTAGAAACGGCATCGGAAAGACAACGGTCATAAAAATCTTGACTGGCGAAGTCAGGCTAAACCTAGGAAAATATGAGAACCCTCCAAGCTGGCAAGAGATAATCCAACATTATAGGGGTTCAGTTATTCAAGAATATTTTAATCGATTAAGCCAAGGCAAATTGAAAGTTGTCCACAAACCTCAGTATGTCGATGCGTTGCCCAAGGCAGTCTCAGGAAATGTAAAGAAACTTCTCGAAAAGGCGGATGACCGTGGAAAATTAAGTACGATCGCGGAGCAACTTCAATTAACCCCGGTTTGGACTCGAAGCCTCGACCAATTAAGCGGAGGAGAGTTGCAGAGAGTAGCGATTGCAGCGGCTATGTGCCGAGAAGCGGATGTATACTTTTTCGATGAGCCGTCAAGCTATCTAGACGTGAAACAGCGCCTCCAAGTAGCTAAAGCAATTCGTAGCCTCAAGGATGATGGTAAGACCGTGTTTGTAGCTGAGCACGACCTAGCAGTTCTAGACTATCTTTCAGATCAAGTATGCGTATTGTATGGTGAGCCCGGTATCTATGGAATCGTTTCCCATCCACATGGAGTACGGGTTGGGATAAACATCTATCTAGAAGGCTATATTGCCGACGAGAATGTGCGATTCAGAGAGACGCCAATAAAGTTCCCACTTCACCCACCAGTAACCGCGTGGGCTGCCCACAGGGTCGTGCTAAAATGGAAGGCGATGGAGAAAACCTACGACGGTTTCACCCTAACCACCAAGCATGGAGAGATCCACCAAGGAGAAGTAATCGGGATACTTGGACCTAACGGAATTGGGAAAACCACGTTCGTCAAGCTTCTAGCTGGAATCGAAAAACCAGATAAAGGCGCTCCACTGAGGAATGCCCAAAAGGTCAGCTATAAGCCTCAATACATCGCGCCCGAATATGACGGCACAGTCGAATCGCTCCTCCGAACAGTAGCTAAAGACGAATATGGATCGAGCTGGTTCAAATCCGAACTTGCCCAGCCATTAAACATCCAGAGACTTCTAGACAGACAGGTGAAGGAGCTTAGCGGAGGAGAGCTGCAACGAGTCGCAATCACTACCTGTCTATCAAGAGGATCCCAGATATATCTTCTCGACGAGCCAAGCGCCTACCTGGATGTTGAAGAACGATTAGCGATGGCTAGGACAATACGGAGAATAGTAGAAAGTAAGGGTGCAACCGCATTCGTAGTTGAACATGATGTGGTAGCCGAGGACTTCATCGCCGACCGCATAATGGTGTTCACAGGCGAGCCAGGCGTCAAAGGACAGGCAAACCAGCCAGTGAGCCTCAGAGATGGAATGAATGCCTTCCTGAAAGATATGGCGGTCACGTTTCGGCGAGACTCCACCACAAGACGCCCCCGCGTAAACAAGGAAGGGTCACGCCTCGATAAGCACCAGAAAGACATCGGAGAATACTACTACACAACTATAAGCGAAAAAGAATCTGAGTAGCACGAAATATAAGGCACTTCTGAAAATGCTTAATAACCCAAGGCAAGCACGAAAGTAGCAGAGTGGTAAAAATGGCTGGAACAGTTAAGAGTACTGTTAGTGTGATTAAGGCGGATGTTGGAAGCCTAGCAGGACACCACATGGTCCATCCAGAGCAAATTAAAGTTGCAAAGCAATCATTAGCTAAAGCAAAGAAAAGCGGACTCGTCACCGACTACTATGTATTCAGCTGTGGAGACGACCTAGAACTAGCAATGACCCACCACAAAGGAGAGAACAACCCAAAAATCCACGAACTAGCTTGGAACATCTTCAAAGAAGTTACAGAAAAAGTTTCGAAGAAGCTGAAGCTGTACGCCGCTGGTCAAGACCTTTTGGTTGAATCTTTCTCTGGCAATGTGAGAGGGATGGGTCCAGGTGTGGCTGAGCTCGAATTTGAGGAGAGAAAGAGCGATCCTATAGTCATATTTGCAGCTGATAAGACCGAGCCTGGTGCATGGAATCTGCCTTTGTTCAAGATCTTCGCTGACCCGTTTAATACGGCTGGATTAATCATCGATCCAGCATTGCATGGAGGCTTTCACTTTCAGGTGTTAGATTTGACAGAGAACAAGATGGTGGACCTGAAATGCCCTGAGGAAATGTATGACTTATTGGCACTAATAGGCACCCCAAGCAGGTATGTAATTGCAAAAGTTTCTAGATACGACGAAATGCCTGCGGCGGCGGCAAGCACTGCGAGACTTTCATTGATAGCTGGAAAATATGTTGGTAAAGATGACCCAGTTTGTATTGTCCGAGCTCAGCATGGTTTGCCAGCAGTAGGTGAAGCCCTTGAGGCATTCGCCTTCCCCCATATCGTTGCAGGATGGATGAGGGGGTCGCATCATGGGCCTCTAATGCCAGTAGGCCTTAACAATGCCAGATGCACGAGATTCGATGGCCCTCCAAGAGTTGTGGCATTAGGCTTTCAAGTTTCAGAGGGCAAGTTAATAGGCCCAGCTGATTTGTTTGCGGACCCGGCATTTGACCGTGCACGATCTATGGCTAATGAAATGGCGGATTACCTACGCCTACATGGACCGTTTATGCCGCATAGACTTGGACCCGAAGAAATGGAGTATACTACCCTTCCCAGCGTCTTAGAAAAGCTGAAAGATCGCTTCAAGAAGGTTGCATGAGTGCCGAAGATTCGAACCCCACTGATTCTCATCAACTTTAAAACCTACACTGAGGCAACCGGGAAAAACGCGCTGAAACTAGCTAAGATAGCAGAAGATGTTAGTCTAAAAACAGAAGTTTCTATAGGCGTAGCCCCCCAGTTCACTGATATCGCACTTATTTCAAGAGAAGTGAGCATCCCAGTGTTTGCTCAGCATATCGACCCTATCGAGCCTGGAAGTTTTACTGGGCATGTGCTACCCGAAGCTGTAAAGGAGGCGGGAGCTGTTGGGACGCTGATCAACCACTCGGAGAGGCGGCTGAAGCTTTCCGAGATAGATGCCACGATTATCAGGGCGAATAGAATTGGGCTAACATCAGTTGTGTGCACAAACAATGCTGCGGTTAGCGCAGCGGTTGCGGCATTAAAGCCAGATATGATCGCAGTTGAACCGCCTGAACTTATTGGAACAGGCACCCCTGTTTCAAAGGCAGCGCCAGAAGTTGTCACTGACACTTTGGACATTGTTAAGGAAGTAAATCCGAAGGTGATAGTTCTATGTGGGGCTGGCATCACGAAGGGCGAGGATGTAGCTGCAGCGTTGCGGCTGGGAACCGAAGGAGTATTATTGGCTAGCGGAGTGGTCAAAGCTAAGGATCCCCATAAGACACTTTGGGAACTAGCTGAGGCTGCAATCGAAGCATGACACAAAATTGATTGCTTGCTTGGAGCTGAAGAATTCTCTTGAAAGCTGAGCTGGAATGCGCAGTTTGTCTTTTAGAAAGAGGCCGTAGAGAGATTCTTAAGGCAACAAAGGATCAGGTGCTCCGTGCTAGAGCAATGAAACGCATTCTGAGGATTGTTAGCAATAAATTTGGTCCAGAAGCCGTCCCAGCATATATCGGAACATTGAGAGACCGCGCAATTAAACAGCTGACAGGAAGCGACCCCTACAAGGGCGAGCGCCACCAATCAAACCAGATAGCCCTAAAGCTGTTACCAAGAGCTGAGTCCATAATAGAACGCAGCAAAACGGGTTATGAACGTTTTAAGAGGGCATGTATGATTGCGATAGCTGGCAACATAATCGAATTCGATGTGCTCGGACACGACTTCAATTTTGAAGAATTGGACAAGATAGTTTTCGAGATGCGGCTGGCAATCGACCACACTAGGCAGATTTATGAACTGACAAAGAAGGCCAAACAAATCCTTTTCCTGCTGGACAACGCCGGAGAAATAGCCTTCGACACACTCCTAGTAAAAGAACTTCAAAATTTAGGCTCGAAGGTTACTGTGGCTGTCAAAGATGCCCCTATCCTAAACGATGCAACTATGAACGATGCAAAAGAAGTTGGAATGCATAGGATTGCTAACGAACTTATGACGATTGGAACAGACTCGATTGGATTGATAATTAAAGACACTTCGCAACAGTTCCGCAAAAAATTATCTCAGGCAGACCTCCTAATCGCCAAGGGCATGGCCCACTATGAAACGATAACAGAATTAAAACTAAAGATGCCAGTAGCATATCTATTTAGAGCGAAATGCTATCCTGTAGCACACAGCGTGGGAGTAGCTAGAGACTCGAACGTAGCGCTATTAAAAAAACCGTAACCAAATTTTTAATGACCTCACGTAACTTCTTAAGTATGACAGTGACTATCGATGGGCCGCTTAAACAAACTAAATCTGCTATTCCTCGTCGCTTACCGAGATCTAACCAGCAGTAGACTTAGAACAATTATCGCCATCACTAGCATCGGATTTATGGTCGCAAGCACCATGATCGCAACATCGCTTATCGAGAGCCTCACAGCCTCTATTTCATCTCCATCCATCACCGTTCTTTTCGGAAGCGATCCCCTCATTTTAGCAGGGATATGGCTAACGCTTCTCATCCTATTCCTCGCACTTCTAACTATATTCAGCTCCCTTACCAGTTCGGTATACAGCAAATCTGCCAATGCAACTGTCTGGGTTGCTCTCGGAGCAAGCCCTTCAGACATAATCACCATCGGTATTACTGAATCTGTGGTTCTTGGAATCGCTGGAAGTTTACTGGGCTATTTTATCGCTGGATTCTCACTACTAATAGCAAGGGCCTTCAGCGTGCCAACTCTGTCCTCTTTACCATCTAAACTTAGCCTAGGAGAGTTCGCAATGTACATGATATCCGCTTGGATGGTTTCAGTGATGGCGTTTATGCTTTCCTATATGAAAACCATGCGCCTCGGTGCTCCGCCTAGACTGAATCTAAGGCCTTGGCATATGCCTGCTAGAAAACCATTCATAGCGAGAGAAGAGAGACTCCCTCTAAAAATTAAGATGGATGAGGTTGAAGATCTATTTCTATTTTTTAAGTCGTTGGGAAATAATGCCACGCCATCCTTACGTAAATTTCATAATTTTTGGGGAGTTGGCACACGGAAGCGTGCGGATGGCGCTGCTGAAAAAGCCTTTGGCTTTAGATGCGAACTCACTGCCATCCCAGACTCTTTTGCAGACGTAGCCCTAACATTCAGACAGCCCCCCCGCAGACAGGAAGAAGCAGAAGCGTACGCCACGGTAACTCCCTATGCTGTTTATGCTGGAATAGCCAGCCACTTCAGTTTAGAGAGAATCGCGAGTGAAGCAAAACATGGAGTGGGAATCATATTCTCGAAATGGGTGGCTGAATCAAAATGAGAGAGTGTGCGAAGAGAGCTTAGTATCTAAATTTAAATACAATAGCTATGAATAAAATTTAGCCAATACTAAGGTGGCGGACATGAGCTCTGACCTGTTTTTAAGAAGTGGACTTGGAAAGAAAATTGAAGTATTTCTACCATGGGTAAAACTCAGAACTCTAAAAGGCACCGTTCTAAATGTCAACGAGAATTTTATTGTGGTAAAGTCGATTGAGGGCAAGGATGTCTGGTACATCCCCTTAGGACAAGCCGTCATCAAAACTTTAGAAAAATGACCCTTAACATAGTTACTGAGATTTTAGAAGCCTTTGGGCATCTGAATATTAGAGGTACTCATAAAACTACCTTCGAATTTACAAAGGATTCCCACTTGACCCTGAAGGGGAACTGTGTAGTCGCGGTAAAGGCGTCAAAAGGAGCGATTGACCTCAGCCCAAAGTTTAAGGAGCAGGCAAAGAAACCTGGCTCAAAAATAACTGTTAAAATCAGAGCAGGACGGCTAGAAGATGTGGCTGTTGGCTACGGGGATCCCAGACTTTTACTAACTCACCCAACAGACCTAGTTGCACGCAAAAGCGACTTTGTCTGTGAAAGGACGCTTATGATCCGCTCAAATAGGGCTGCATGCGATTTCTCACCAGAAATGATCCAAGCCCTACAAAACCCAAACCAGAAATTGAAAATAACCTTAACCGTTAAACCTGGCGAATAACCGCATCAATCCCCACCTGCCATTCGTGTGGAGCTGTCGGCTTAACAAGTCGGGCGGTTAAAATCTTTTCAATTTTCCTTCCAGTCTTTGCTACTGCTAATGAAAATCGTTCTTCTGCCCTTTCTAATGGCTGAGGTTCAGCAACAAAATCGTAGAAGTGAATGACGCCTCCCTCAGGTTTAAGGGTCTCACAGGCAGTGTCAACATAGGCAATAGCTTCAGCTGGAAGATTCATTATAACTCGATCAAAACTACCCACGAGCTTTCCTTTTACCAGTTTCTTAGCATCGCCTTGCAATAGGATCACTCTGTCTTGAACCTTGTTTAGGACTATGTTTTGTTTCAGGTAGTTGACTGCCTCTGGATTGATGTCTATGGCATAAACCTTGACCTGCGCATGTTTTTTGGCGATTAGAATAGAAAAAGGCCCTACCCCTGCGAACATGTCTAACACGAGTTCATTCTCCTTCACCTGATTTGAAACACGCTCGCGTTCGTAGGCAAGCCTTGGACTGAAGTAAACTTTTGCCACATCCAAACGATAAGCACATCCATGCTCGTGATAAACTGTTTCAGTTTCATTCGCTCCAGCAATGACCTCAAACTCTCTAACCCGATAGGGCCCACCGATAGCACTTGACTTTGCCAATACAGTGCGAACATTTTTGTGCATGGCTAGAAATGCCTCACCGACTTGGCTTCGGTATTGCTCAAGTTCTTTTGGGATTTCTACAACCGCTACTCCGCCAATTATGTCGATTGACTTCGGTAAGGAAGCGAGTAGGTGAGGGGGGAGCTTGCCCTCTAGGGCTTCGATAAGCGACTTGAGATATCTCTCTTTTGACACAAAATCAGCGGTTGCAACCTTGAACTCTTCAAGGCTTTTCTTCAGCTCAGCTAGGGCTTGGCCTGAAGGCGCCCGATTCAGGGGAATCATCACATATTCTCCGATTTGCTGCACGCGTAGATCCTTGTTGAAGAGCCCTAGCTTGCTGGCTGCTGAAATTGCCCTCTCAGCCAAACGGCGTTTAACTTTTAGACATGATCCTTCTAGCATTTACATGCCCCTAAACAACGCGGGATTAATTTTTGGCGGGCCCAGGGGGAATTGGACCCCCGACCTTTGGATCTCCCACTCAAGGCTAAGAGTCCACCGCTCTACCTGACTGAGCTATGGGCCCGGGTTATCGCTTGGCTTGATGAAAAGCCTAACTAATATTTTTTGCGTCATTAGATAAGCATAGAGGGTTCAGCATTTGGGTGAGCTTGTGTTCGTTGGGCTGGGCTTGAATAATGCGTTGGGCGTATCGCTAGAGGGGCTTGAAGAGGCGATCTCGGCGGATGCGGTTTACATTGAGCTCTATTCAAGTCCTATGCCCAAGTTCTCGTTAGGGAAGTTGCAGGAACTTGTCGGGAAGCGGATCGCTGTGCTTACGAGAAAGAATTTGGAAGATGAGGCGGGAAGACAGGTTATCGAGGATGCTAGGAGAAAGAAGGTTGTTTTATTTACGCCGGGGGATCCGATGATAGCTACTACCCATATGGCGCTTAGGATTCGTGCGGCTAAAGCTGGGATCAAGACGCGGATTGTTCATGGTGCTTCGATTGCTTCGGCTGCTCCTGGCTTGGCGGGGTTGCAGAATTACAAGTTTGGAAGGGCTGTGACTGTGGCGTATCCTGAGCTGGGATATATGCCTGAAACAGCCTACGATGTCATAAAGGAGAATAAGCGGCTTGGGCTGCACACGCTTGTTTTTCTTGGAGTTAGGGCGGATAAGCGCTACATGACCATAAAAGAAGCGCTTGAGTTTATTAGGACAATAGAAGAAAGGAGGCAAGAAGGCATCATCGTAGAGGACACGCTTGCCATAGGGATTGCTAGAGCTGGCGCAAAGAGGCCGATAGTGAAAGCAGGCTCGGTTTGCGAGTTAATGAGATATAAATTTGGAGAGCCGCCCCACATCTTGATCGTGCCTGGGGAACTCCACTTCATGGAGGCAGAGGCGCTTGTCGTACTCGCTGAAGCTCCTAAAGAAATCCTAAAAGGAGAACAAATAGATTAAATGGGAAGCCAGTTGGACGGGTAATTAGATGAGAAAGATCAAAGTAGTATTGGCTTCAGGGACGTTCGATCTTCCTCATTATGGGCATTTGAAATTTCTTGAAGAGGCAAAGAAGGCTGGAGGAAATAACGCGAAGCTAGTTGTGATTGTTGCACGCGACTCTACTGTAGAACGGCTGAAAGGAGCCAAGCCCGTTATCCCGGAAAACCAGAGAAGAGCACTCATAGAGGCGTTGAAGCCAGTTGATGTTGCGCTACTAGGCTATGAGGATCTGGATTATGCACGGGTTATTGAAAAGATTAAGCCAGATATAATTGTGGTTGGATACGATCAGAGGGCCATTGAAGATGGTGTGAAGAAAATTATTGCTGAGAAAAAATGGAAGGTCGATGTTGTGAGAGTAGGAAAGTTTGAGGCTGAGGCTTTGAACAGTTCATCTAAGATTAAGCGGAAGATCGTTGAGAGCTGGAAATGACGATTTTAACATGTACTTTGTCTCCGTCGTTTATTTTGAATCGGTCACGGATGTTGGTTGGTGCGATAACTTCGACTACAGTTGCGTCATAGTGGCTGCGCAGAGCGGTGACAACGGCGCCTTCCAATTTGTTATTGATTATTGCCCTGTAGCATCTGACCGTTCCGAATGTCCTCCCTCCGCTTTTGAAACCTTTAAGTTCTATGAAGGGATATGCGTCGAGCTCCTTTCTCGCCTGCAGGTCGATGTTCGACTTTAATCTAAGGTTAAGAGTCCCGGGGTAGGGTTCAAATCCGAGTTTTTCGAGGATTTGCTGGCGATATACCTTTTGGCTCAGGTAGTAGGCGCCTTCGCCTAAACCTGTGAATGCCTCACCTTCGATCGATATAACAGTTGGAGCGCCTGTTTCTAAGATAGAGCGCAGACCAAGCTGCACGTTCCTGAGCTCTTCGATACCAGCACCAGTGATCTTAATAAGTTCCCCACGTGCAATCATATGTCGCTCAACTAGACCAAGACGCTCAAGCTCGATTAAATGCCTTGAAACAGTCTGTTGAGCTATGCCCAACTTCTTAGCTAGGGTGGTTGTGGAAACATGGATCGCCCTCCCATGGGCGCCCATTTCAGCAAGCCGATACAATGTAAACCAAAGAATTGGTTTCAACGTGTCTTGATCGCCTCGTTAGCTGTCAAATGTGCTGCTCTGATTGGCTCTGGAATACGCCCCTTCTTAATGCAATGTAAAACGATGTCAATTGCTCTATTAAGACTCACCATATGTCCAACACTAACATAGATAGGCTTCCTTCCATTTTTTGCGAATACCGCTGCCCCGATAATGGTGTCTCCCTCAACAATTGGAGCCCATTTACCTGCAGATTCTTTAACCTCCCCGTATAGCAGACTCTTTGCCACTCCGATTGTTGGAATATGCGCGGTTACGCCTACATGGGTGGCTAGTCCACAACGGTACGGATGAGCCCATCCATGTCCATCGACTAAATACACGTTTGGTCTGAGTTTCAGTTTGTTGATTGCCCTGAAGATGACTGGTGCTTCACGAAATGAGAGCAATGTTGGAATATACGGGAATCTGGATTTCATGCGCGCCGTCTTAGTTTCTAGAACTTTCAGCGTATTCCAATCTAAGACTGCTGCAGCGGCAACCGCATACTCGCCTCGGTAGGCAGCATCTACACCGGCAACGTAGCGAAGAGTTGTTGGCAACCTATCCTCGGCGATTACACGCTTTGACAGGGCAAGCTGTAAACTACGAGCTTTTTTAACGGAGAATTCTTTGGGCTTTCTTAGCCTAGACAATTTTTGCTTTGACTCCCACGAACACTGGCCCTTTCACTGAAATAATTCTGTTTTTGCCTGTGACATAGCGTTGTGCAACATCGCTAATCTGGATGTTGACATCGCTTGGGAGCTTAGCCATCTTTGTTCGAACACTAATTATTTTAGGCCTGCCCACCCGTGCGGCTTGCTCAATCTCAGCTGCTGCCTGAGCGGCCACAGCGTCGAGATACCTGATTTTAGTTGAGATTCCTTTTTTCCGTGCTTCTTTGACAAGAGGCTTGTCTTCTAGTCCTTTGGCTGGGATTCCCAGTATGTTCCCGTCGTAGACGTACACTGAGTTGAGGGCGGCGGGACCTAGGAGTTTTGTGCCTACATCTGGCTCGTATACTGAAACTTCGAGTGTTCGTCCAAAGACTTTGCCCTTGAAAGCTGTGAACTCGCAGGGGCTTGGTTTTTTAGCGTATTTTATAGCGGTTTTTATGATGGCTTTTTGCAGTTTCTCGCCTTGGGGGGTCTTGGGTTGTTTGGCGATTTGAACCATGCTGGCTATCTGCGTATCCGACATAACCCATTCGGCATATTCGTATGGGTAGGCTAATCGCCGAATGTCAGTCTCTCCCTGTAGGAGCATTGCTACACGTTCTACGCCAATTCCCACATTTAATACTGGATATTCTATCCCATATTTTGCGAGGGCGATCGGGTTGTATATGCCGTAATCCACCACCTCAACCCATTGCTTCATCGCTGGGAAATAGACGAAGCCTTCGTATTCGGTTCCAGGTGCATAGTATCGGGATGTGACTTTCTTTTTGACGAATTTGAAACGTTTAAAGCCTAGTGGCTGAAGTATGGCTTTTGTAATTTCCTCGCCATCTTTTACATCGACTTCTTCGTCCATTACCACACAGCTGGCTACGTAGGAACTTCTTAGATGGGTGGCATCCTCCTGCTGTTCACGTCTAAACTTGTAATCGACCGAGAAAAGTTTGATGGGTAGCTCGGTTTTGTATTGTAGTGATTTAAGTGTATTAAACCAGGCACTGGTCATGTGGGAACGGAGGATCAGGGTTGAGGGCTGAGGCTTGAGAGCCGCGAACTCTGGGAAGACTTTTTCAATTACCGCGATAGCGTCAGCATCCGAGACCCCTAAAGATTCGGCGAGACTTTGCACTAGATCGTCTGAGTCGATCTCGCCCTTCTTGTATCTCCGTAGCACGGCTTGGAGTTTTTCGGTTTTTTCTGGAGTTAATGCTATACTTAGTTTCGCTAACTCCTCAGTCTTGTCTAGTCCGAGCCCAATTTCTGGGCGTGGAAGAGAGGCTAGGTAGTAGCATCTGTCTAGTATGATTGCAGCTTCAGGCCCGTACTGCTTATAGACTTCTGTCTCATCAACCACAAGAGGATTAAGTATCTCATTAAAACCTAATTTTATGAAGGCTTGACGGAATTTTTGCACAAGATCGAAGATCGGATGGGTTTTTCCAGCTTTGGCTGGAGCTGGTTTAGCACCTTTCTTCTTCGGTGGCAGAAGGCTGGCACTTTGAGCCCAAACTTTTTCAAAGCCTTCCCGTTCAACCCATTTCAAAATTTTATTTGGGTTCAGCTTACCCATCTTTATCCTCGCCAAACCGTTTTCTCTAATTTTTTAATAGATTTTTCAAGTAGGCTACGTCTCGCTTCTGTTGTGACATCTCCCCTCGTTTCTTCGATAAGTTTTCTGGCTACATCGATTTTTCTCCTTAATCCTTTAGCTATTACATGTGCATGTTCGAGAGTCATGAGCAGATTCTGTACATCTTCCATGACAACGAGGCATTTTTCCGCTGTTTTCAGATCTCCAACCCTTATCGAGTCTAGGGCCTTTCGCCTCAGTTCACCGACCATATCAGCTAATCCTAGAACATATGGTATGGAAGGTATGCCCAGTTCCTCAGGGCTTGGAAATTTATCTTCTGCAATGAAGTTTAGAAGGAGGGCGGCTTCAGCGAACTCTTGATACGCCGCATAGACTGCGCCGCTGTGGGCTATTTCGGGCCAGCCCTGCAACAGCTTATCCATACGGTCAATCTTCTTCTTAATTTGAACCAGCCTCCTCTTCGCACCAGCGTAATCGTTTCGATGAGTTGAGAGTATTGCTTCGGAAGATAAGCGGACAATTTCACGGGAAACTGCTAGAACCTCTTCCCTAACACGATCCTTCGCCTTTAGTTCAACGCGTATGTCATGGATAACCCGCTTTAGTGACATTGTGTTTCACTCGCCGAAAGAATGTTGAAACTAGGCTAACCTAATAGCCTTTTCCAGACGACTTAGCAACAAGACACGACTGTCAGCAGATTCATCAATGACTTTGTATCCAGTTTCGTCTGACAACTGTTTTGCAAATTTTTTTATCTCATCGTAAGTCGGCATATCTTCATATGTGAGCCGTATTCTAGAGTAGCCGACGTAAAAGAATGCTTTTGGCTCGACATAGATTGGGTTAGCTTTCTCGATGAGTTTGCCGTAGCCTTTTGGGTTCTTCAGATTATGGTTGCGGACTAGAGTTAGCCTCAGTACAGTTGGGCATTTGAAGCTTCTGAGAAGCTCTAATGTCTGGTTTAGTTTTTGCCAAGCGCTTGGAATTTGAGGGCGACAGGTTTCCCGGAATGTCTTCTCATCTGGTGAACAAACTGAGATATAGAGTTGAGTAGGCTCCCCCTCTAGACCTTCTAACGCTTTGGGAATTGTGCCGTTGCTGACAATAAACGTAGTCATTCCTTTTTTGTGAAATAAGCTCACTAACCCACCTAACATGGGATATAACGTGGGTTCGCCAGCTAGGCTAATGGCAACATGTTTTGGAACCAGGGATTCAGCGTGTTTCTTTTTATCAATATGTGTTTGAGCCTTGTATCCGCTTAGGATCCGTTGTTGGGCTTTAATGCAGCCTTCAACAATTTGCTCTGGCCCGTCCCAAGCCATCCTCCGAGTCTCGTTCCAGTTTACTCCTATGTCATCTGGCTGGGTTCTCCAGCAGAACACGCAATGCATAGTGCAATTGGCAACAGCAGGCGTCATCTGAAGGCAACGATGGCTTTGGATTCCATAGAATTTTTGTTTGTAGCATGTTCTTTCATGAACGAGGCTTTCATGTAGCCAACGACATTTCTTAACAGCAGAATGCCTTCCAACTATCTGGTATTTTTGTTTTCTAAGAGCCTGAGCTAGCTGCTTGGGAAGTGCTTGGCATTCACTTAAATTCCCTTGACTCTTCTTCGACTCCTTCTTTCGTGATAACCAGGAGATCTATACCATCTCCACTTGCTACATCCCGAGAAATAGCCGACTTAACTGCTCTTAACACAATTTCTTTGGCTTCATCAACTGTTAGCCCATCTTTATAGGCGGATTCGAGCACACCAACCGCTATCTCAGCGCCAGAGCCTACGGCTGCAAATTTATCTGGAATCAGCGAGCCTAAAGGGTCTAAAACATAGACGCTTGCACCATCGTCATCCATGCCTCCGACGATGGTTTGAGTTAGAAGTGGAAAATATCTGCTTGAGAAAAGCAGGTTTGACATAATTTTAGCAGTTGATTTGACCGAGATCGGTCTATTGTAATCAAGTTCGAATAGGTGGGCGTAGGCTTTTATCTCGTTGATTAGGATTTGCATGTCTGAAACAAGCCCTGCGCATGCAGCGCCTATGCTAGGAGTGATTTTGAAAACTTTTTTTCCAGCCTTGCTGAGCACGAGATACCCATATGACACCCGTTTTTCAGATGCCAAAACTACGCCATCTTCACAGACGACCCCAATAGTTGTGGCACCTGGAATCAAAGGCATTTCGGGTGCTTGAGCCAACCTTACGCCTCCTACTTCATGGGCTTTTATGCTGGGCGGCTATTAAAATCTTATACTTTTTCAGCCAATGGGATAAGCCAAAAATATCGCGGTTGATAACACTCTAATCCAAAGGAGGTTTGAGCTATGAGTTTCTTGCTGAGTGCTAATGACAAAAAAAGGATTATTGATGCTTTGAATGAGGATCTTAGCCGCGAGATAGGAGCTATAGTGCAGTATGTATACCATCATGTACTAGCTTCAGGCATGGAGAGCCCCGCAATAGCAGATCTCTTTGAGGAGACCTCGAAAGACGAGATGAGGCACATGGAAAAGCTTTCTGAAAGGATCGATTATCTAGGAGGCGTGCCCACCATAAAGATGGCTCCAGTCAAAACGGGCGGTGACCTCAAGAAGATGGTTCAAGATGACTTAGGCAGCGAAAATGACGCCATCAGACTGTACAAAGAACACATTAAACTCGCCGCGGAGATCGGAGACACGACCACTAGGCTGATGCTCGAAGAGATTCTAACCGACGAGGAAAATCACGCATACACATGGGAAACAGTGTTGGCTAAAAAGAAGTGACGTCAACTTCCAAATCTTTCCTTTTTTTAACCTAAAGCAAATCTCATATTCATAACTCTAAGTAGAGCTCAAAATCGAGGAGCATACATTGTCGCTGGAAGACTTAGCCTCAAAGGCGATGACGTACGCATCAAAACTGGGGGCGCGCTATGCAGATATACGGATCGAAAAATCTGTAGGCGAGAGCTTTCTACTGGAAAATGGCAAAGTTGAACATGTAGCTGTAGGAACAGATGAAGGCGCTGGAATAAGGGCATTAACTCATGGCGCTTGGGGTTTTTATGCAACTTCAAAGCTCACAGAAAATGATGTTTTGAAAGCAGTCGAGCTGGCTGTAAAGCTAGCGAAAGCATCAGATACGCGGATTAGAGAAGTAGTTAGGCTTGCTGACGTGAAAGTAGTCGAAGACAAAGACATAGTTAAAGTGAAGCAAAAGCCTGAGGACTATCCCCTCGAGGAACGAGTTAAACTTGCGAAAGACTGCGATTCGGCTATGCGAAAAACAAGCGATAGGATCCATAAGGCGGCTGTAGCCATAGGAACGGATAGACTCCTAAAACTCTTCCATAGCACTGAAGGCACTCGCATAAGCTACGATTATTCGAAAAGCTACATAAGACTCGAGGCTATCGCGCATCAGATCGGATTAACCGAATCCGTAGGTCGTGAAGAAGGCGGTACTGGCGGAGTTGAGAGAATCATAGAGCCGGACCCTATAGAGATTTCTGAAAATATCGCAAAGAAAGCGATTGCACTTTTGAAAGCCCCCACACCATCAGCAGAGAGGTTACCAGTGATTTTGGATCAGGACTATGTGGCGCTACTTACTCATGAGATTCTTGGGCATCCATCCGAGGCGGACAGAGTGCTTGGGCGAGAAGCGGCTTGGGCGGGGGTGGCTTGGTGGAAGGGCATGCTCTATCAGCAGGTAGGCTCAGAGTTTTTGAATGCGTCAGATGACCCTCGGATTGAGGGGGGCCTAGGCTATTACAGATATGATGATGAGGGAGTTCCAGCCGAGGAGAAAGAACTGATTAAAGGCGGAATTCTAACTAACCACATGCACAGCCGTGAAACAGCCGCAATTTTCGGGGTGAAACCAAATGCGGGTATGCGCGCCTCATCCTATCGCTTTGTCCCTTTGATTCGGATGAGCAACACCTTCATCAAGCCTGGCGACTGGACTTTTGAGGAAATGCTGGAAGATGTACATCGAGGGGTCTACGTGGTAGGTAACAAGATACCTAGCATCGATATGAGGCGATATAATTGGCAGATTAGCGCCCAATGGGGTTTCATGATAGAGAAGGGCGAGTTGACAAAACTTTTGAGAGATGTCACGGTGGCAGGCATAGCGCCTGAATTCTTTAAGTCAATTGATGCCGTTGGAAAAGATTTTCAGATCAGACCAGTCCCAAGCTGCGGCAAGGGAGATCCAATGCAGGGATTACATGTAGGAAACGGTGGGCCGCATATTCGTGGGATTGCGATAGTTCAAGGCACTAGGAGTACTTAATATGGTTGAGATGGAAATTGCTTGCTCGAATGCTTTGAAGATTGGCAAAAGCCTTGGGCTCGATGAAGTAGAAGTTTACGCGCTGAATAAAGAGGTTCTAACGATTCGAATTGCGAATAGCCAGATCGTTGAGAGTAAAGGTATCAGAGATCGAGGCATTGCGATTCGCGTAGTTAAAAATAAAGCGATAGGATCAGTTACAACGACCAATCTGGCCTCAGATAATCTGAAGAAGAGTCTTGAGTACGCGTTAGCTTCGGCAATTATTCGTGGACCAGCTGGGCATTGGACATCGCTACCTAAACCTAAGAAGTGCGAGAAAGTCCCAGAGTGTTGGGATCAAAGGATTTCAAGGTTGACAGAAGATGAGGCAGTTGTAATTGCATCTAAAATGCTGGACTCAACGTTAGGGAGCGGTGCGAAGATAAAAGATGTATCCGGAAGTCTGAACGTTGTCCGTGAAAATGTGCTGATCACAAATAGTCATGGATTAAACGCTGAAGAAGAAGCTAGCTATGTGCTTGGCACAATTACTGCCGAAGCTAGAGATGGGTCTGCGGTTGCGAGCGGATTCTGGTTTGATGGCGCTCGAATTCTTTCAGAGTTTAATGCTGAACAAGTGGGAATTAACGCAGCAGATATGGCTTTGAAATCACTTGAACCCAAACGCATTAACGAAGATAGTTATAGTATCGTGCTAACACCACTTGCCTTTAGTGAAGTCTTAGCCTTCGTATTCTCATCCCACTTCATTTCCAAGGGTTATCAGGATAGAGTTAGTTGTTTTTATGGAAAATTGGGCAAGAAAATCGCGGATGACAGCGTTACGGTATATGATGACCCTCGAGTCGCAGGCGGACTTGGAAGCAAGAGTTTTGATGATGAAGGAGTTCCGAGTAGAAGGACCCCTCTCATAGAAGAGGGGATTTTCAAGAACCTTCTCTATGACACTTTCTACGCAAGCAAAGACAAAACACAGAGCACTGGAAACGCCGTCAGGATGGGCAATCCGATAGGTAGAAGTTATGATCCTATACCCTTCCCTGTCCCCCATAACATTGTCATTAAGCCGGGCAGTTATTCGATGGAAGAGCTAATTGAGGAAACAAAGCATGGGATTCTTGTAGGTAGGCTTTGGTACACATATCCAATTAACCCAGAGCGGGGCGACTTCTCAACGACCGCTAGAAGCGGTAACTTCCTAATTGAGAATGGTGAGATCAAATATCCGGTTGGGATGATGCGGATCTACGACAACCTACCTAGATGGCTTATCAATGTTGGAGGAATTGGAAAAGAAGCTGTTCAAGCAATGGCGTGGCATGCGCTTCCAACTATAACCCCTGCGGTTAAAATTGAGGGCGTAAAGGCTGCTCCCGCCTCATAAAAAAGTAGATATTATTATGGTGGATGTTCCTAAACCGTTTAATGGTGATTACGATGGGGATCATACCTGATGAAGTCAAGGAGCATTTGAAAAAAGAGCTTGAACAAGCGATGGTAGATGAGGTCAGAGTTGTTTTATTTACGCAGGAGATAGAGTGCCCTTTTTGTAAAGAAACGAGAGAGATTGTGGAGGAAGCTGCAAGTCTCTCGCCAAAAATCAAGGTTGAAGCCTACGATTTTGTGAAACACGCTGAAAAAGTTAAGGAATTTGGAATTGTCAGGATTCCAGCTATCGCAATTGTCGGCAAAAGGGATTATGGAATAAGATTTTATGGAATTCCCTCTGGCTATGAGTTCACAGCATTTATACATGACATTATAGATGTCTCAAAAGGAACCACCAGTCTTTTGGATACAACAAAGGCGAAATTGAAAACAGTAGATAGGCCAATTCACATTCAAGTTTTTGTTCTACCCACCTGCCCCTACTGCCCAAGCGTTGTGAGGACTGTGCACCAGTTTGCAATTGAGAACGAGTTGATAAAGGCGGATATGATTGAGGCCTCCGAGTTCCCGCAGCTGACACAGAAATATGCTGTGATGGGCGTGCCTAAGACAGTCATCAACGAGAAAGTCGAGGTTCTGGGAGCTGCTCCAGAAGAACGTATGGCTGATAAAGTGTTAGAGGCACAAAGGGCATCTACAGATATGCCAACAGTAGTCTAATACCAGGTTCCCTTAAAATCGAGGATTCAACTAAGGTTAATATTGGATGCCTCTTGTGAGTACTAATTCCTTTGGATGCTTTACACCCACAACTTCGTTGACAAAATCGGCCTTTTCTATAAGCTCCTTAGGAGCGTACCTTCCTGTTAGGACAACATCGGTCTTCTTTGGAATTTTATCCAGGAATTTTATTACTTCGTCAACATCTAAAAGTTTGCAGTGCACAGCCAAGTTTACCTCATCCAAAACTAGAAGATGAGGCTTTTTTTCCTTGAGTACCTTCTCCGCAAATTTTAAGCCCTCTTTTGCCAGTTTCTTGTCTTTCTCCCCCAGCGTTCCTAATCCTTTCCAACCTTTTCTGCCAAATAGGTAGATTTCATAGTAGGGGGAAAGTCGCTTCATTATTTTATATTCTCCAGTATTTTTCCACCATTTCAGAAACTGGATGATCACAACTTTGCGCTTGTGACCGATAGACCTTAGGGCCAAGCCTAAAGCATTTGTGGTCTTTCCACCACCAGTACCCGTATAAAGGTAGATATATCCCACAGTCTCCGACCTATTGGACAGTATAGTGCCGGACAGCCGCCTGAATATTCGGCGGCGCGGTGTAAAATTGTATTTCACCCCTGGTTTCCTTCCTCATCTTCCAATTCTCTCCGATCTAATTGAAATGGACAATAGACACTTAGCTCCTAAAGTTAGCCTGGGAATGGGCAAGTTTTAGTTGGGCAACCACCCGCATACTCTGATTCTGCAGCCACAAATTGTTTCTCCTCAGTTTTTATTTCTCCAATGTATAGAACTTGCTCTGGCTTGCTTCCATACCTGAATATGGTGACTCCCTTACATTTCAGTTTCCAAGCAAGCTCGAAAATCTTTCGGACATCTTCAACGCTCGCCTCGGAGGGCAGGTTAACTGTTTTTGACACTGCGTTGTCGGTATACTTTTGGAAGACGGCTTGCATTCTAACATGCCATTCTGGCGGAATATCCAAAGCTGTAACAAAAAGGCTTTTAGCATCTTCAGGAACCCTCTCGATCTTCTGAACCGAACCTGTTCTCGCTATTTCTTCCAAAAGTTTGGCGCTGTAGAACTCTCTTTCCTTTGCAATTATCTCGAACAGGGGATTAGTTTCGAAAAGTCGGGTTCCGCCTAAAACATTTCTGATGAAGGAAATTGCAAAGATTGGCTCAATCCCGGAAGAGCAGCCTGCGATTATGCTTATGCTTCCTGTTGGCGCTATGGTTGTTACTGTAGCGTTCCTCATAGCCCGATACTTGTCTTTCCAAATACTTTTTTCAAAGTTCGGGAAAAAACCTCTTTCTTCACCAATCTCTGCAGATTTCTTATGAGCTTCTTCTTCAATAAATTTCATTAACTCTTCAGCGAGTTGCAGAGCTTTTTCAGAGTTGTAGGGAATCCCAAGTTTTATGAGCAGGTCGGCAAATCCCATAACACCTAAGCCTATTTTTCTGTTGCCTTTGGTTATCGCCTCTATTTCTTTCAAACGATACTTGTTTACGTCTATAACATTGTCAAGAAAGTGAACAGCATTTCTCACTGTTTCTCTCAGTTCTTCCCAGTTAATTTTTCCATCTTCAACCATCCTTGAAAGGTTTATCGAACCTAAATTACAGGATTCATAGGGAAGCAACGGCTGCTCTCCACAAGGATTCGTCGCTTCTATCCTTCCAATTTCAGGAGTTGGGTTATGTCTGTTAATTTCATCGATAAAAACCACTCCGGGGTCTCCGCTCTCCCATGCGGACTTCGCCATCAAGTTCCAAACATCTCTGGCTTTAAGCTTCCGCACTTTCTCTTTGTTTCGCGGGTTGATCAACCAGTATTCTCCGTTTTCTTCAAGAGTTTTCATGAACTCATCAGTGACAGCAACCGAAATATTGAAGTTTGAAAGAATTCCCGGCTTTTGTTTGGAAGTTATAAACTCAATAATATCCGGGTGGTCAACCCTTAGAATTCCCATC
The DNA here is from genome assembly GCA_964410135.1 of uncultured Candidatus Bathyarchaeia archaeon. Classification (GTDB taxonomy): domain Archaea; phylum Thermoproteota; class Bathyarchaeia; order RBG-16-48-13; family CAYPFQ01; genus CAYPFQ01. The sequence continues at coordinate 43,923 of CAYPFQ010000001.1, read as the reverse complement.
ATAGCGCCCCTTCTTTTTCCTCCAGCCTTTATGATCTCAGTAGCCATATCAAAAACCCGCATGAAACTTACAGGACCAGATGCAACGCCCTTAGTTGATCTGACGATATCTCCACTTGGTCTTAGCCTAGAAAAGTCGAAGCCGACTCCTCCGCCAGTCTGTTCAATTAGCGCCATGTTTTTTACTGTTGTGAAAATGCTTTCCAGAGAATCCTCAACAGGTAAAACGAAACATGCTGATAACTGGCCGATCTCTGTCCCTGCATTGAAAAGGGTTGGAGAGTTAGGGATAAATTTAAGCCCCGCCAGCATTTCATAGAAAATCTTTTCGTTTTCCCCTTGGTCTCCGCCATATTTTCCGTCAATTTCGGCTATGGCTTTGGCGATTCTCATGAACAGTTGAGCTGGAGTTTCTATGATTCTTTCAGTCTCATCTTTCAAAAGGTATCTTTTCTTTAAAACTTCGAGAGCGTTTACTGTTAGCTTGGGTGCTACTATTCCAAGCTTCTCTTTTAATTCTCTTATTTCCTTTTTCTTCTTCCTGTAATCTTGATATTCCGCTGCAACTTTGGCGTAGCCATTTTTCTTTAGAACTTCGATGACAAGGTCTTGGACATCTTCAACCGATGGGATTCTTTCCTCAAACTTTTCCTCTAAAAGCTTAACCACTTCGCTTGTTATGCTTTCAGCCCTTTCTCCGTCCTTAAGTTCAACTGCGATGAAAGCTTTGTGAATCGCGTCCCTAATTCTGGAGGAATCAAAATCGACGATTCTTCCGTCTCGCTTCCTTATTTTAGCGATAGGCATAGGCTAATCATTTCAAGATTAATTAAATGATGATATAAATTCGCCCTTAGAACTATGTTTAAAGGTGCGCCTAATGCCTCCCCCGAGGACATTGCGTCAGATCCTTAACAAACTCGTTTGGGATGAGCGGGAAAGGCTAGTGGAGTATGAGATCACGTTCATCCATAGAGGAGCGCCCAGAGACCGTATGACTGTGCCATGCAGCATCATCACCAAGATTGGTCCATCATGGTTCACCTATAAAAGCAGGGAAGAGGAAGCCATAATCCCATTTCACAGGATTATAGAAATTAGAAATGTGAAGACTGATCGACTCCTATGGGGTAAGAAGCCTTGAGACAGCCTTTTTCAGATGTTCGAACTGTCATGTCTGCTGATGAGCTGATTGATCTGGCGTTCAGCCGTGCTTCTAAGGTCGAAGTTAAGGTTGCTAAGCGTGTTCCAACCATTGTAAAGGTTAAGCGAAAGGAGACAGCGCGCATCACTTCTGTGAAACATGTCTTAGTAGACCGCCTTATGAGGACGGTCGAGGATATGCCCATGCTTGGAGACCTTCATCCGTTTTACCGTGAGTTAGCCGATGTCCTAGTTGGAGTGGATAGGCTTAAGAAAAGTCTCGGGGCATTAAAATGGGCGGCTGAAAAGATAGGTGAGATAGCTGACCAATGTATTTGGGGGATGCGTGGAGCAAAAACAATAACCGCCGCAGCTAACATTAGAAGAGAAGCCTACGGCAGAATAGCCTCAATTATTAAACAGATTTCAGGCGAGCTTGATTTTCTACAGGAAGCCCGTGAGAAGCTAGTGGAACTCCCCTCAATCGACCCTGAAATGGCTACAATTGTTGTCGCAGGCTATGCCAACGTGGGAAAGAGCACCTTTGTGAAGGCAGTCTCAACGGCTAAGCCCAGAGTAGCTGCCTATCCCTTCACTACAAAGGAGGTCATAGTGGGGCATAGAGATACAGTGCATGGAAGATGCCAAATTATTGACACCCCGGGACTGCTGGACAGACCCCTAAGCGAACGAAATAAAATGGAGTTACAGGCAATCACAGCCCTAAAACACTTGGCAGATGCCATCGTATTTATGGTGGATCCCTCGGAAACCTGCGGCTACCCCCTCAATAGCCAGGTAAACCTCTATAGAGAAATCCTAGGCGAGTTTAAGGATGTGCCCATACTCAAAGTCCTGAATAAGATGGATATCGCCAGCCAGTCACAGGTTGAAGAAGCCAAAAAAGGCTTGAGCGGAGATTTGTTTGAGGCGGTTAGTTCACAGAAGAAGGGGACCGAAGAAATCTTCGAGACAGCATTAAAACTAGCACTAGCTTAGGGAGCAGTTAACCAGCCCTATTCCATTACAGGCGATTGTAGCTGGTTTACCCTGTTCACCGTCTACCTCAAATTTTGCCCCAACTATTTTCTCAGAAACATGAATGCAGGTGATTGTGTGCAAGGTCAACTCGCTCACTCGAATCTTCGAATACCCGTCTGCCAGCGCCATGTAGACGATTAGCTGATCGCCCAGATGCCTATCCACAGGAGCCTTTGTCCTCAGCTGGGCTAGGAGTCTCATTGCAGCTTCTCTTCCAACTTTTTCTGCGGGTTTCCCTAACGTTCCCAAGCTATCACTCCCAACAATAGCGCCTGAGGAGAGCTCTGCAAACAAGATGATTCCGCAGCCCACATCAATCGCGCATTTAGAGTATCCGGCTTGAAGATTCTCTAACCCAATCGAAATGTTCCCGTAACCCTTCTCTTTGAGAGCTTGTTCCGCGCTCCTAGCCATCCGCTCAACCACGTGAGAAGGCAACCTCGAGCTATATGAGAGCCCGCTGATCCGCTTAACCTCGCCGAAGTCGGTCAGTACAATTGGCTGGAGTTTTTTCACGGGTTCTACAGAAGCCTTAACCACGCCTCCGCCCCGCGGATAGAAGCCTCTGCAAATGAGCGTTACATTCCCCTTCAAACCCATTTTGCTGAGCATAGGAAGCAGAACTCCTTGGAGATAGTCAACGGCAGGAGCCCAAGGCGCATTTGTCCCGCCCCGAACTTCAACAGAAACTCTACCAGGGGAAAACGCCATCGCAGGCATCAAGCTCTGAAGAATCAAAGTTGTGCTAGCAGCGGTTCCAGCATCAAAAATGAGATCTCCAGCCTTCGGAGATTTCGGATAGAAACTAACCTCCGAGGACCCGACCTTCAATCCTCTGACTTCGGCATCCTCGACCTGCGCCACTGCCTTTACTGCAGTTGCATGTTGGGTTCGCAGACCAGAGGGAGAACGCTTCGCTCGGATATTATAAATTCTAACTGGCTTTCCAGTTACGGCGGAGAGAGATATTGAAACACGTAGAATCTGTCCCCCGCCTTCCCCATAACTTCCGTCAATAGCAATTTCCGAGATACGGTTTACCTCCATTTTCTCAATTTCTCTAAATACAAGAAGGCTTTAAAATTGTAAGTTAAGATACCGAGCAGGTCGCTTAAATGGTATTTGTTTATTCTGAGAATAGAGCATCGGCCTGGTTTTCCACAGCATTTGATGATAACTTGAGAATTTTTGGCACAACGTTTTCGGTCAAAAACAGAGCCGAAGCATTACAACTCCTTTTAGCGCGTTTATCACTTGGCGCAACCGTTACCGGAGACCTTAAGAATAGTCATTTAGATTTTGCTAAGAAAGTTGTGGATACGCTAGAAAATCTGTTAGAGGGCAAGCCAGCGAAGCCAAGCTTTATTCTGGCACTAAATGAGCTCCCCCGCTTTACTCAAAGAGTCTTAAATATAGTTTCACGTATTCCATGTGGATACGTTACAACTTACAGCGAACTCGCAAAGGCTGTGGGCGGAGGCAGGGCAGCCCGCGCAGTGGCCAAATCCGTCGCCACCAATCCGTTTTTACTATTAATCCCATGCCATCGAGTAGTACCATCAGACCTAATGATAGGTAATTATGCCCTAGGCAAAACAGTGAAACTTGATCTCATCAAAAGAGAGGCGAACAAAAACGCCAAGCCTAAAAGCATAAAATGCGACGCCAGCACTCTGAAGTTGCTTCCAGCTTGGAAGTTGCTTGAATCCAATATCCCTTTGATTTAATGTTCGCATGACAAAAGACTCAAGCCATAGCAACGCATAAATCAAAATCTAAAGTTTACTAATCCAATGATGGAGACGAAAAATTGGAAAGACTTGGTTTGGTAATCGCCACAATTACTCTTCTCTGTCTAACAGTATTTCCAACAAACATAGTTAAAGCAGGATCAGGCCCTACTACAACCGCATACCTAGCCATAAACCCTGTTACTGTAGATGGAAAGTGGACGAACTCCACTGAGTGGGCGGATGCGGCGGAAGTTAAACTGTTAGTTGTCCAAGGTTCGGGCGTAGCATACATGCGGACAAAACATGATCCCAACCACCTTTACATCTTAGTCGATGTTCTCTCTGACGTGAGCGGAGAGGGGGGAGACTACTGCGCGCTATATGTGGATGGCAAACATGATGGCGGCGCAGCCCCTCAGGCAGACGACTTCATCCTACTGGAAAGATGGGGGGGTCCCACAATGTTTAACACACTTTACGCAGCAGGTGGCGGAGGTACGTGGGGCGGCTGGGAACCCACAATCCCATCCGAATTTGAAGGACGTACTTCAGTTAACGCTGTAGACGACCCATATTCAACCGTATCGCACGTAATCTACGAGTTTCAAATACCGCTGAGAGTTCTCAACGCCACCAACATTGGATTCTACGTTGTAGTATACGATAATGTTCCAGTTAACCAACTGACTTGGCCAATGGCATCAGAGTCAATTCCAAACGACTGGGGAAACATATCGATCTCAAGCGTCGTAATCCCAGAATTCCCAGCCGCTCAGATAATCCTCTTCGTCATTCTGGCGGCAACAGTCGCGCTGTTTAGAGTGCCAGTTAAACCAAGGAAATTTTCATAGTGCTACGCCTTCCTATACTGTGAAGCATTCGGCTAAAGCGCACGGGTTGGCCTCATACCTTTGTTCGCGTCCTCGGATCATTAATAGCAGACGCTTTTGGCATACGATTGGGGGTAACAAACATGGAGGAACGTACTCAAACACCGCTCCAGCGGATGTTTACCAGCGTAGTGGAAAAGTACGATCTGCTCAATCGCCTACTGAGCTTGGGACTTGACGAGCTTTGGCGTGAGTCTTGTGCTAAAGAATGCGCGTCTAGCGGTGTTTTACTTGATCTCTGCTGTGGAACAGGTGATCTTACATTGCATATCTCAGAGCACGCATCCCCAGGAGCGCAAGTAATTGGACTTGACTTCAGCGAAGTGATGCTAAATAAGGCGGTAAATAAAAAGGCTGAAGCGAAGGGGAAAAAACCAACCCAAATCAGGAGTAAGCAAGCAAAGATCGGGGTGGGTACATACAACATAAATTTCATCCATGGGGATGCAGCTCACCTCCCTTTTAAAAACGAGTGTATTGACCGAATAGGTATCTCCTTCTCCTTCCGCAATCTTGTCTATAGAAATCCCATAGCGAAAGCCTGTGTGAGAGAAGTACTAAGAGTATTGCGCCCCGGAGGAAAGTTCGTATGCATCGAAACCAGCCAGCCAAGATGGTTCCCCTTGAGGACTCTGTATCAATTATACCTCAGAAAAGTTGTACCCCTTGTCGGTGGACTTATGTCGGGATGCAAAAACGCCTACCGCCACCTCGGAATGTCGGCAGCGAATTTTCCTCCTGCAGAAGAGATTGCGGAAATGCTGTTAAGCGCTGGATTTCGAGAAGCATCATTCAAACATATGGCTTTTGGAGTAGTTGCAATGCATATTTGCGTAAAATAGGCTTTTACCGTCTGAAGTCGGCTATTAAGCCTTATTTGATTTTAGAAAAATGGATCAGGCTTCCCAGTCTAGAAGCCTCTTCTGTCCTCAATTTTCTTGATGTCGGTCAGGTCTTGTGTTACTTCCATGGTTTCCAAGCATTTTCCATTTTTGTCTCTTACTGCGAAAAAGCCTATTTGCATAATTCTCAGCCGAATCACTCAATGCTCTTCTCCCTTTATCTTCCTAGCAAGAGTCTTACCTAATTCAATGATTTGATTGACATCGTTCTCAGTTGGCGGACCGTTTATTTCAACCGCTCCAACAACTTCAATCTTTGCGGGCCCAAGAATTTCCTGAAGATGCTTCACCGCGCCTCCACTCCAACCATAAGAACTTAAAACAACTCCAAACTTTGTCGGTGGCCGTAACACCTTGACTAAGTAACTTGCGTAAACGGCTAGAGGATGCGCCCCACCTAACACTGTCGGCGCCCCCAACACAATGGCTCTCGAGTCAACGAGATCCTTCGCTAAATCGCCTATGTCAGAAAAAGACAGATTATACATTGCGATCTCGATGCCTTCAGAAGCTAGCGTTTCGGCAATTGGTCGAATCATTTTCTCTGTGCTGTTCCACATAGTCACATAAGCGATAGTGGCTTTTGGTCTAGTTTCTCCGTTTACCCATTGGCTGTACGCCTTAAGAATGCGGTCAGTGTTCCTATGTATCGGTCCATGACTCGGCGCGATCATTTGAATTTCCAAACTCTTTATCTTTTCCAAAGCATTTTGGCCCATGGTTCTGAACCGCATCATTATCTCGCCAAAATATCTCTGCGCGTGACTGAGCAGATCTTCTGCTTCGTCATCGTAGAGTCCCTTCGCCAAATGCGAACCAAAAAAATCACATGAAAAAAGAATCTTATTTTCCTGTAGGTATGAAAACATCGTTTCAGGCCAATGCAACATAGGTGCTTCGATGAAGCGAAGAGTCTTGCCGCCGAGATTTATGGTTTCTTGGTCATGAACTACTCTTATTCGTTCTCCTGGCACTTTGTAGAATATTTGCGCCATTTCGGCGCCTTTGCTGGTGGTCACCAGTTTGGCTTTGCTATTTATTGACATAATGTATGGAATGGAGCCCGCATGATCAGGTTCGGCATGATTCATTATCACATAATCGATGTCGGCGGGACTTACGACCTTACTGATTTTTTCTTCCAACTCCTTTTCAAAACCTGGGTTTGCTGTGTCAATTAATGCCTTTTTCTCCGCGCCAATTATCAGGTACGCGTTATAGGTTGTTCCATTCGGAAGCGTGATTAAAGCATCAAAAAGTCTTCGGTTCCAGTCTCTGATTCCTACCCAGTAGACATCTTTCGAGATCTCGGAAATAGTCCGCCAACTCATCTTTTTCCATCCTCTAACATATTATGCACGCGCACGCCTATACTTTTTTGAGAACAACACTTAAAGCAACTGCGTTATTGTGTTTATTGTGTTCATTTTAGGGTGCTACTATGGAGCTGTTGAGCACAAACGTAAACCATGCGAAGCTTCGGGGAGGCTCTATATTATTGCACGGAAGCTGCGTGCCTATAGAAGCCCCGCGAGTCTTCGAAGAATTCAGCAAGGGGCGGGTTCCGCTTCAAGTTTGCCTAGAGAAGGAACATATGGACAAAGTGGGATTCAAATTAGCCACCATACTCATGGCTTCGAAGCCTAAAGAAATAAGCGTCCTAACCATAGACGGATCTCCCCACTGCGTTCAACTTCACTTAGCTGTACAACAAGCGAAAAACATGACCAAGTCGAAGGTGAGAGTTACGCACTATATTGTTGAACACGACGAATTAGTCAAGGTATCTCCTGAGGCTGTGAAAACTGCCCGCCATCTATCCCAAATTGAGAAGCTTTTAAGCAAACGAAAATCCTAACTCTCATAATAATTATCTATCCGATTGTATTTGGAGAAATGCAGCGGTCGTGGTCTAGACTGGTCTAGGACAGGAGACAGTTGAAAACTGCCTGAACCCTCCAAGCTCCTAACCCGGGTTCAAATCCCGGCGACCGCACCATTTAATGGCATATTCTTAAGCTCACAGTCTTCTGAAGATTAGTGCTATTATCATGCCGGCTGCGAAGCCTCCGATGTGCGCCCAGTATGCTACTCCGCTTGAAATTTCCGCTGTCAAAGTTAGCATACCTGAGAAGAGTTGAAGTATAAACCAGAAGCCTAAGAGCAATATTGCTGGGATTCTAGTCATGAAGATCCATCCCGCGATTATAAGTGTTAGAACTCTAGCTCGGGGGTAAAGGATGAAGTATGCGCCTAAGACTCCTGAAATGGCTCCTGACGCTCCTATAGTTGGAATCATGAGATCATTGGTAGTTGCCACATGGGTCAAATCTGCGATTAGCCCGCAGAAACCATAGAACAATAGAAACCTTAGATGCCCAAACGCATCTTCCACATTGTCGCCGAAAATAAAGAGATAAAGCATGTTTCCTCCGATGTGAACGATTCCGCCATGTATAAACATCGATGTGAGCAAAGTGTAAAGCTGCTTACCTTGAAGAATTAAGGCAGGCCTCATGCCGTAAGCAAGGGTCATCGCGTCCATTGACCTAGTGATCCACATGAAAACATAGACCAGTATGTTAACCAAAATTATAATCCTAGTGACAAAGGGGGTTGTTCTAGAAGGGTTTTCATCTCTTAGCGGAATCAAGTTTCTCTACCGTAGGCAAGATGTAATCCAGTCCTTTATTGTTTGCTTTGATAAGAGGTTTTTGCGAGTCGTTTAGCAGGCAGTCCGATGGCTTTTTCATACTCATTGATCAATCGCGATGTTACTGTCCACGTATCAAGCATTTCTGGATCGAAACATACAGTTTCATCTACAAGTTTCAATAGCTCACCAGCAAAATGACCTCTTGGAAAACCGCCTACAATTGCTATAGGCTTCTCTTCTTTGACCAGCTTAGCCACGGCTTCGTCCAGTTGCATAAGTTTGCCCAGCCGGGTGAAGGCAATCGTATATGTTGGCTTTAATTCAGTGAGGAGCTGGGCGATTGACTGCTTTCTTATCATCATGAGGGGTTTTCCAGTTGGCGGGATTTTGCCGAGTTCGAATAACTGTTCCATTAGCCCCACAAATCGGTTGTAGTTTCTGGGCAGTCGGGCTTGTGGGTCCACATCTATTACATGGTCGTCAATGGTGTGCACATAGGTTTGAAGAAATCCCTCTTTGTTTAATGGGGATCCTAACGCCTCAAGTAAGGTGAAGTGTACGATGTCGGGCCTTCCACGTTTTCCCGAATTTTTTAGTTTAATCATCGCTGAGTGATGGTACGATCTATCTAACAGGATTTTGCTAGGACTTTTCCCTCTTCTCTTAACGTCTCTTTGAATAGCTGGATCATCCCATATGCTTTTTGGCACCATCTCTAACGCTGACTCGGCAATTATGAGGATAAGCATAATCATCCCTGTTGCATAGAAAAAGTCTATTTGCAGAGAGATTTAATGAGTATTTAAAAATTGATTTAAACTTCCATAGGGCAAAGGAAACACTATGGTAAGTCGACGAGGAAGACAGGCAAGCATCAACGAATTGATAGTTAAAACTGTCAAGACTAAGCGGCCCGCCAATGTAGAGGCGCTTGTGGAAATCGTTCAAAAACAGAGCAGGGCTCCGAAGGAAACGATCGTAGCACATGTCCTCCAACTTCGTGACGCTGGGAAAATTGTTCTTGAAGAACCGGTGCCTCAACCAAAAGAATTACTCAGATTTTTGGTATCCCGCTGGTGCAGATGGTTCTGGATAGTTATATTTTTAGTGTTTCTAACAGCCATGCTAGTTATGGTAATTGCAGAGACTGCCCATGTAAGTCTAATGGTTTTCAGATGGATCTTCGGTGCATTGCTAGTTCTCTATATTCCAGGGTACTGCCTTGTAGAAGCATTGTATCCTTCAAAGGGTGAGCTTGATGACATTGAGAAGATAGCGCTAAGCATTGGGCTGAGCCTCGCAATAAGCCCCTTAATATTGCTCGTGTTAAACTTCACCCCATGGGGGATTAGGCTCACCCCATTTCTCGTAAGCTTAATTGCGGTAACGCTGTTCCTTGCGATTGTCGCGGTCTTTCGGAAATTTAATGTTGGATTAAAGAAGTGACCTGTGGATGACTGCTCGGCGGAGAGCGACGAGCGAGGAGAAAATTGCTCGTGAAAGAATGGAATTACTGTTCGAGTATGCAAAAAAAACCTTCTCAAAGAATCCTGCATTAGCTAAGCGGTATGCCACCCTTGCCCGTGAGATAGGGATGCGCCACAAGGTTCGAATCCCAGTAGAATATAGGAGGCTAGTTTGCAGACATTGCAAAAGCTTTATTCTTCCCAGCGTGAACTGCCGCGTACGGATCCGACAGCGTAGAATGCCTCATGTGACGATAACATGTCTAGAGTGCGGAGGAATAATGCGGATCCCGCTCGGAGATCGAGGTTGAGGGATTATTTAAAAAGACTTTATAAGGTGCCTTACTGATAGGTGAGGAAAGTCTTATTGAAGTGATACTAATGCCAACGGTTTACGATGTGAAGGCTGAGGCGCTCATAGAAAAATTGGCACATTACATGAAGAAGAATGTTAGCGCAGTCACTCCACCGTCATGGGTTAAGTTTGCTAAGACAGGGTCCGACCGTGAACGCCCTCCGGAAAATGTGGATTGGTGGTATACTCGGGCTGCCTCTATTCTGCGCAAAATTTACATCGACGGGCCGATAGGCATTTCAAAACTTCGTCTTGCATATGGCGGTAGAACTGGGCAGAGAAGCGGCCCAGAACATTTTCATAGAGGAAGCGGAACTGTTGTCAGAAAAATAGTGCACCAGCTGGAAACAGCTGGACTCGTAAAGCAAGCCACTGCTCGAGGAAGGGTCGTCACAAAAGAGGGACAAGACTTGCTGGATAGTTTGTCTAGTGAAGTGAAGCAGGCGCTTGAGAAGAAGATTCCCGAGCTAAAGAAATATGAGTAGGTTGTTTGAGATGAGCACCGAAGATGCAGAGCTCGCCGCAATTCAGAAACGTAAACTGCTCTCCCTTCAACGCAGAATGGCTGAGCAGCAGAAGAAACTTCAGGTTGAAGCACAGAAACAGGCAGCGTTACGAGTGATCATGACCCCTGAGGCCCGACAACGCTTAAACAACCTCAAACTAGTTAGACCCGAGTTCGCTGAACAAATTGAGCTCCAACTCATACAAGCAGCCCAAACTGGAAAAGTAAAACTTCCAATCACAGATGAACAGCTAAAAGAAGTTCTGATTAGATTGCAATCTCAAAGGCGTGAAACGAGGATTCGGAGGATGTGACATGCCTGGAGCTAAGTCTTCCGCGAAAAAGAGAAAATTGGCTAAAGCCATTAAGCAGGCTAGACCTGTCCCGGCGTGGATTATTGCAAAAACTTTGGGACGCGTACGAAGAAGCCCTACGAGACGGCATTGGAGACGGAGAAAACTGAGGATCTAGGAGATTATTAGCGGATGACTGAAAAAGAGAAAGCTGAACAAAAAAAGGCTGAGCCGGCTGAGGCAGTGAAACCTGGGAAGAAGGCGGAAGAAGAGCCTAAAAAGAAGGCGGCGTCAGCAGAGAAGAGGGAGGTTGCCAAAGAAGAAAAGCCAGCAAAAAAGGAGCTTGAGGAGAGAATTTACACAGTGCCTCTTCGTAGAGCCTGGCTCGTTTCCAGGCGTAAACGGGCGCCAAAGGCAGTTAGGATCCTACGGAATTTTATGGTTAGACATATGAAGGCTGAATCCGTTGTGATAACCAACGAGATAAATGAGGCGTTATGGAGCAGAGGTATTCAAAAGCCTCCTAGAAGAATTCGTGTTAAGGCTGCAAAGGACAAGGAAGGGGTAGTCACAGTCTATCCCGTTGAGGTGAAGGGAGACTAAAGTTTGGCGGTCTTCCGTTACGATCTTCTCGGTAGCCCAAACATCGGTGTCTTCTCTCTTGCAACCGACGAATATGTTCTAGTTCCAGTAAGTGTTCCAAAAACTAAAATTGAGAAAATTAAGCGTTTTCTAAACGTCAAAGCAATCCGCGTTAACATAGGATCCTCCCTCCTAATTGGCGTCCTTGCTACCGCCAATTCTCATGGCATAGTACTTCCCAATTTCACGCATGATGAGGACGTCAAAGTCCTAAAGTCAGCACTCAGAGATGTTAACATAGAGAGGATCGCCTCTAAACAAAATGCGCTAGGTAACCTCATACTAACCAACGATTATGGCGCCGTTGCTGATCCTAGGTTATCTCAAGGCGCGATCAGAGCAGTAAGCGATGTACTTGGCGTAGAAGTGGTTCATGGCGAAATTGCAGGGTTTCCATATGTGGGCTCGCTCGCTATCGCGACAAACAGCGGAGTGTTGGCACATCCAATGCTGAGGGAGGATGAGCGAAAAATTTTGGATAAAATTCTGAAGGTTCCGGTAGATGTAGGAACGGTTAATTGCGGTGTACCATATATAAGGTCGGGAATCATAGCAAATAGGCACGGGGCTGTAGTAGGCTCAATTACTACTGGACCTGAGTTAGTCATAGTTGGACAAGCACTAAATGTCACAGCATGAGTGGTATAGTGTATGAATAGAGTGAAAATATTTCGAGTTAAAGGCGAGATCGTCGATCCGAAGATGCGGACCTCGTTCGTGAAGGAGTTTAGAGCACTTAAACCTGAAGATGTGGCTGAGAAGCTTTATGCCGAGCTCGGAAGCCGTCACAGGGTAAAACGTCATCATATTCGCATCTCTCAAATCGAGGAAATTAAGCCAGAAGAGGCTAAAAGCCTAATCATAAGGAAGCTCTCTGAAAGTGAGGGTTGAGGCAATTGGCAACTGAAGAGGAAGCTCTCAGACGTTTGATCATAGAACTCCGTTTGTTAGAAGGCACCTTTGAAGAGCTTCAGTCCAGGCTTAATTTAGTCGATGCGGGGCTCATGGAGTTCAAGTTGGCCACTACAGCATTGGAGGGTACGAAAGACAAGAAGCCAGGATCTTCCATCCTCGTCCCCATTGGCGGAGGATCCTACGCGAAAGCGCAGCTCAGCGACTCTGAAAAAGTTATAGTTGGAGTTGGTGCTGGTGTTGCTGTGGAGAAAACTGTTGATGCAGCCAAGGAAAGTATTAGAAACCGGTCAGAAGAGCTTGAGAAGGTACGTGTAGCTATTCAACAACAACTGGTTCAAGTTGCATATAGGATGGAGGAAGTTAGAGCAAAGGCCACTGAGATGTCTAGCAGGTTAACTGAGGGCGAAGGGAAGAGTGTTTGAAAAGCTTCGTAAAGGCATTGACTCACTTCTCGACAAGGTAACAAAGGTTGATTTGAAAGCGGAATCGCTGGATCCAATTTTAAAGGAATTTAGTTTAACTCTCATCGAGAACGATGTCGCTGTCTCAGTTGCTGACAAGATTTGCAATGAGCTGAAGAACAGGCTTCACGGCATTTCGGTGGATAGGTTTACGGACCGTAAAAAAATAGTTAAAGAGGCGTTACGAAGCGCATTGACCAGCATATTGACAACTGAGCAAATGGTCGACCTGCTTCAAACCGTTAAAGAGAACGTGAAATCAAAAAAACCCACACTCATAGTCTTTGTGGGAATAAATGGAACCGGAAAAACAACCACGATCGGTAAGGTTGCGAGATTCCTGATGAATCATGATTACTCGGTGGTGCTCGCGTGCAGTGATACGTATAGGGCTGGTGCCATTGAACAGCTTGAAGAACATGCTAAACGCCTCGGAGTACGGCTGATTCAACGTCCCTATGGTTCGGACGCAGCCTCTGTGGCATTCGATGCAATCAGTCACGCGAAAGCACATGGAATTAACGCCGTGCTCATTGACACAGCTGGACGGATGGAGACCGATGTGAACTTGATGAATGAGATGGAGAAGATAGTTAGGGTTACTAAACCCGATCTCGTTATCTTTGTTGGCGACTCGCTAACTGGTAATGATGCGGTCGCTCAAGCCGAAGAGTTCAATAAACATGTTGCTGTAAGCGCATCTATCCTAACAAAAATGGATGCAGATGCAAAAGGCGGAGCGGCGATCTCAGTTGCGTATATCACAAAAAAACCTATTATATTTCTCGGAAACGGTCAGAAATACGAAGATCTGGTGCCGTTTGATCCTAAATTTATTGTAGATAAGATACTTGATTAGCGGGTGGACATGTTGAGTGTTAGAGGCCGCGATTTTTTGACGACGCAGGAATACGATGTGAACGAGCTACAACTCTTTCTGAAAACAGCTGAGCAATTGAAGCGGGCTCTGCTAGCAGGACGGAAGCGCGAGCTACTGCGAGACAAGGTCTTAGCGATGATCTTTCAGAAGCCATCTACACGTACAAGAGCTTCATTTGAAGTGGCCATGAAACAGCTAGGTGGACACGCACTCTATCTAAGCTGGAATGAATTGCAACTAGGAAGAGGCGAAACAATCGGAGATACCGCAAGGGTGCTCAGTCGTTATGCACATGGAATCATGGCAAGAGTCTTCGCTCATTCTGACATAGAAGAAATAGCGAAACATGCCTCAGTCCCAGTCATAAATGGACTATCCGATCTACATCACCCATGTCAAGGTCTCTCCGATCTCCTTACAATTCGTGAGCATAAAGGCGATTTTAAGGGATTGAAACTGGCGTGGGTGGGAGATGGAAACAATGTCTGCAACTCGCTGTTAATAGGTTGCTCTAAATTCGGCATGGACATGAGTGCCGCCTGTCCAAAAGGATACGAGCCAAGTAAGACTGTTCTCGGCTGGGCAAAGCAAAATGCTGAGAAAAGCGGCTCAACAATCAAGATTACCACTGAGCCCAAAGAGGCTGTGAAGAATGCTGATATAATTTACACAGACACTTTTATCTCAATGGGCACTGAGGATGAACGTAAGAAGCGACTGAAAGTTTTCCTACCAAAATATCAAGTCACCCCAAAACTCTTCAAATACGCAAAGAAAGACGCGGTCTTCATGCACTGCCTTCCCGCACACCGTGGAGAAGAGGTTGTAGCCGAAGTTATTGACGGCCCTCAATCAATTGTTTGGGACCAAGCTGAAAATAGATTGCATTTACAAAAGGCGTTACTCGCTCTACTTCTCTGAGGCTTTCTCATGACAATTCTAGTTGTTGCCTCGTATTTAGATAAAGCAGCCCTCAACATCGCGGACAAACTGATCAAGCGTCACAATTTTGTTGAAACCGAAGAAGTCTTCGATGGAAAGCTCGTCTATAAATGCCAAGATGTTCTGCTGACATTTCCTAACTCAGAGTGCATCCATGCAAACAAATTAGACCAACAATTTAAAATTGATGAGATAATTTTTGCCTCACGCCATAAAAGTGAAACCGGCCAGCCAACCCTGACAGTGCACGTTCCCGGCAATCTAACCGACCAAGCCCTTTATGGCGGGCACCCTAGAGAAATTGCATGGGCAAATCCTCAACGCATGAAAGCTGCACTCTTAACCCTAGCCCACCTCGGGAAAAAACTCAACCTAGACTACTCAATCTCGCTTGAAGTCACCCATCATGGTCCAACCGAAATGAGCGTTCCAATTACATTCATGGAGATCGGGAGCTCTGAAGCGCAGTGGATAGACCCAAAAGCTGGCGAAGCAGTTGCAGAAGCTATCTGGACAGCGATAACCAGCCCATCAAAAAGCCCATCTGCAGTGGGTTTTGGCGCCGGACATTATGCTCCATCTCATACCCGAGTGACTTTGGAACAAGATCTTGCTGTAGGACATATAATGTCAAAATACGCACTCGAAAAAATGGATGCTGAGATGGTTAGAATGTGTTTCCAGAAAACTTGGGGCGGCTGTAAACATGCGGTCATAGATTGGAAAGGGACTCGCGGTCAGCCGAGAAGAATGGTGCTTGAAATTTTAGAAGAAATGGACATCGAAGTGTTAAGAGTTTAGAACCGTAAACTTAAAAGATATGCTCAGTTTAGTTGTGTCAGAAGAATCGAGGTGTCCAAGGCATGAATGCCCGTGCATTCCTTGAATCCTGCGATCGCTTGTTAAAACTCGCTACAAGACCGAGTCGTGATGAGCTTTGGCTATCGATAAAGCTGTGTGCCGCAGGCATAGCCATAATCGGCATAATTGGGTTCATGATCCGGTTTATTTCAGCGATGTTACAAGGTTTTGTCCCGACATAGAGGTTAAAGATATTGACCGAGGAGAAAAGGGGTTCCACCGCTTTTTTTGCGGTTAGAACTACGGCTGGTCAAGAAAGGAATGTGGTAGGCGTCATTGCTGTAAGAGCTCGGGCCAGTAAGCTACCATTAAAAGCTATTCTCGCACCTGAAATTCTACGAGGCTACATTTTCCTAGAAGCTCCCGGAGCACACTTTGTGGAAGAAGCGATTGCTGGGATTAAACATCTCAAATCCCGTGTGCCAGGGATTGTGGAAGCTTCAGATGTTGAGCATTTCATTGTTACAAAGCCAGTTATTGAAGAGATTGATATTGGAGATACCGTGGAGGTTGTAGGCGGCCCCTTTAAGGGAATGAAGGCAAGCATCACGCGGTTGGATCGGGTGAAGAACGAGGTTACTCTTGAGCTATTAGAAGCAACGTTTACCCTACCCATCACCGTTCACGCTGACTACGTTAAGCTACTTGAAAGATCGAGTAAAGCCAGGGCAAAGGAAAAAGCTGAGGGGGCAAAAGTGGTTGAGTGAAAAGAAAACAATTGACGCCCTCATCGCGGGAGGGCAAGCCACCGCTGGACCGCCCTTAGGTCCATCCTTAGGACCGCTCGGAGTCAACGTTTTGGCGATTGTCACAAAAATCAACGAGCTGACCAAGGACTATGTTGGAATGAAGGTCCCGGTCAAAATAATCGTAGACGTAGGAACCAAAGAATTTGAAGTTCAGGTAGGAGTTCCGACAACGGCTGCATTAATCGTAAAGGAGTTAGGTATTGCAAAGGGCTCCGGCAGCCCGAAGGCTGAGAAGGTGGGCAACCTCACGATGGAGCAAGTGGCAAAGATAGCCCAAGTCAAGTACGAGAAACTTCTCGCAAGGGATTTGAAGATGGCTGCAAAAGAAGTGCTCGGCGCATGCCTAGCCATAGGAGTCACCGTCGAAGGGAAGGACCCCAGAGAAGTTCAACGTGAAATCGACGCGGGAAAATTTGACGGGATTTTTGGTGAGAAATAATGCCGGTTGACATAAAAAATCTTGTAGCCGCAGTTGAAAATGCAAAGAAAAACTCCAAAAAACGAGAGTTCACACAATCTGTAGATCTAGTTGTGAAACTACGTGACATCGACATGAAAAAGCCGGAGAGCCGGATCAATGAGTTGATAGAGCTCCCACACCCGATTGGAAAGACCGTTAAAGTCTGCGTGGTTGCTTCTGGCGCCCTCGCTCTAGATGCGAAAAGAGCTGGCGCGGATTTTGTAATTGAAAAAGAAGCCCTTGAAAAACTAGGTACAAATAAGAAAGCTGCAAGGGAATTAGCAGATACGTATGACTTTTTTATTGCAGAAGCCCCGCTTATGCCAACCGTCGGCAAAATCCTCGGCGCGTTTTTAGGTCCACGTGGAAAAATGCCGAGCCCTGTCCCACCTAACGCTCCAATTGAACCAATTTTGACGAAACATCGAAAGATGATACGCGCCAGAATCAAAGATCAGCCAGTCATTCAAAGCCGAATTGGAACAGAAGATATGCCGAACGATAAAATAGCGGAAAATGCTCAAACAGTGCTAACTAGGCTAGAGGTAAAACTGGAAAAAGGTCTAAAGAACATCAAAGAAGTCTATCTAAAAACTACGATGGGGCAAAATGTCAAATTCAAATTATAGGTGACGACTAATGGGTGAAGAAAAAGCTAATTGGAAGGTGCAGGAAGTAGAAGCA
This sequence comes from uncultured Candidatus Bathyarchaeia archaeon, assembly GCA_964410135.1. Lineage (GTDB taxonomy): Archaea > Thermoproteota > Bathyarchaeia > RBG-16-48-13 > CAYPFQ01 > CAYPFQ01. Next base: position 26,346 of record CAYPFQ010000001.1, on the reverse strand, counting down.
CTCTCCCGCCTCATAGATCAGTGCAAGGTAACCACCATTGCCAGCTCGTATAAAGTAAGAGCTCCCCAGCTTCAGGCATTAAGGAAAAAGCTGCGAGGCGAAGTGACAATCAAAGTTTCAAAAAATACTCTGATGCAAAGAGCTATAGAAAAATGCGAAAAAACAAAGCCAAACATAAAAGAACTGCCCCTGCACATAGCCGGCGCAAGCATCTTCATGTTTACAAACATTGACCCGTTCAGACTGGCAATCCTCTTGGAGAAAAGTAAGATAAAAACCGCGGCCAAAGCCGGAGACATAGCTCCCGACGACATAGTTATCCCAGCTGGAAATACAGGGTTGCCTCCGGGACCAGTTATCTCCGAATTAACCGAGGTAGGTTTGCCGACCAAAATTGAAGCTGGAAGCGTTATAATCACAAGGGATACGGTTGTAGCTAAGAGAGGCGATGTGATCTCTCCGAAACTTGCCAGCGTCCTCTCAAAACTTGGAGTAAAGCCAATTGAGGTAGGGCTTATGCTTAACGCTGCCTATGAAAATGGATCCATCTTAACATCAGACGCGCTGCGAATAGACCTTGATGCTCTGAAAAAACAGATTGAAGACGCACATAATTACGCATTGAATCTGGCCTTAAACAGCGCCTTTGCCACGAAGGAAACGGCAGGTGTTCTGCTGATGAAGGCAAGAATGGATGGTTATGCGGTAGCCCTCAAAGCAAAGGTTCAGGTGAAAGACCCGGTTTCAGATTCAATTAGTGAAGCCTACCGTGCAATGATGGCTCCAACTCCTCCTGTAGAAGAAAAAGTTGAAAAGGTGGAGGGGGAAGAAAAGAAGGAGAAAGGTGAAACAAAGTAATGGAATATGTATACGCTGCTATGCTTCTACACTCTACAAAAAAGCCAGTTAACGAAGAGAACCTGAAGAAACTGTTGACATCCGCTGGCGTTAAAATCGATGAAGCCCGAGTAAGATCGCTGGTAGCCGCATTATCTGAAGTGAACATTGATGAGGCAATAAAAGCAGGTCCCGCATTAGCTCTCGCCTCAGCACCTGCAGGTGCACCAACCGCCGAGAAGAAGAAGGAAAAGAAGGAAGAGAAAAAAGAGGAAGAAGCTGTAGCTGGACTTGGAGCGCTCTTCGGTTAAAGCCTATCAGCTCTATTTGGGCCCTCTATAAGTTAGAGGCATTAAATTTTCTCTTCCTCGCCGATTTCTTAACCACTTTTTTAAGAGATCTAATGTTCTAGCTCAAGCCTTAAGCGTGCGCATATTGGCATGTGCAAAGGGTTAAAAATTATCCCTAACCTTTTCTGTTTGAAAGCCCTACGCTTGTCATAGTTGGAGGATCGCCCTTGGTAGAGTTTCCTGAAAGTGAGTATCACATCCCATTCTTCGATGAGCATGGATTCGTTAGGAAAAAATGTAAGACATGCGGGGAATTTTATTGGACTCAAATTCACGATCAAGAAATTTGTGGAGAAGCTCCCTGCCAAGAATATGAGTTCATAGGGCATCCTCCAGCTAAAAAACGCTATGACATACCAGGAATGCGAGAGTTATTCTTATCCTTCTTCGAAAAAAAGAAGCATAAACGGATCGCGCCCTACCCAGTCGTGTCGAGGTGGAGAGACGACCTATACTTCACAGATGCCAGCATCGTGGACTTTCAGCCCTATGTGACGGATGGAATTATTCCGCCCCCAGCCAACCCGCTCGTAATCAGCCAGCCCTGCATCAGATTTGTGGACATAGATAATGTGGGGCTCACGTTCGGCAGACACCTCACTATATTCGAGATGGGCGGGCATCACGCTTTCAACTATCCGAAGAAAGAAGTCTACTGGAAAGATCAGACAGTCCGATACCACCATGAACTCGTCGTGAAGGAGCTGGGAGTGAGATCAGAAGCCGTAACCTACAAGGAAGGTGTTTGGTCGGGTGGCGGAAACGCTGGACCAGATGTTGAAGGAATAATTGGAGGCTTCGAAGTCTGCACGCTTGTCTTTATGAACTACAAAGTAGTAGACGGAAAATTCATCAAACTCCCAGTCCGCACTGTCGACACTGGATACGGAATAGAGCGCTACACTTGGCTGACTCAAGGTACCCCAAGCTGTTTTCACGCCATATATGGATCCACATTAGACAAAGTTATGCGTATGGCCGCGCTGTCGCCAGATGAAAAACTATTATCCGAATATGCGAAGCACTCAGGCGACATGAGAGTTGAAAAAGTAGCCAATGTCAAAAAACTTCGGGAGCAAATCGCAAGAAAAATTGGCATGGATCTAGATACGCTCCACAAGATCCTAACCCCAGTTGAAAGCGTTTTCGCAGTTCTCGATCACACTAAAAGCCTAGTCTTCATGCTTGCCGAAGGGATTGTCCCCTCAAATGTACGGGAAGGCTATCTAACTAGGCTAGTGCTCCGCAGGACCTATCGTCTACTGAGATTGCTGGGCATCGAGAACAGACTCTCAGATATAGTAGATTTACAAATTAATTTCTGGTCTCCAGATTTTCCACACCTAAAACGAGTGCGTAACGAAATCTTAGAAGTGCTAGCTATTGAGGAGGAAAAATATCGCGGAACTCTCGAACGTGGAACTGTGCTCGTGAAAAAAATTTGCAGTGATCTGAAAGCCAAAGGAGAAGACACCATCCCTGTAAACAAGCTTGTTGAACTCTACGACTCTCACGGGATTCCGCCAACTCTAGTCTCGGAGATTGCTGTCAAAGAGGATGTACAGGTCAATGTACCAGATGATTTCTACACCACCGTGGCAAGACGACATGTTACTGCGCCTAAACCTGCCGTCACATCCTTTGAGAAGAAATTAAAGGATAAGGTGGCTGACCAAAAACCAACTAGATCCCTTTACTATGAAGATGCGTATACCCGCAAGTTCAAGGCACGTGTCTCCCATGTCATAGACGGCAAATATCTTGTGCTAAACCAAACAGCCTTTTATCCTGAAGGCGGAGGACAGCCTGCAGATCATGGCCGCATTTCTTGGAAGAGTGGAGAGGCTAAAATCACAGATGCGCAGAAGGTTGGCAATGTAATCGTGCACGCAGTCAAGGGCAACGCTCCAAATGTAGGCGCCCAAGTTGAGGGCGAACTCGACTGGACTCGACGAATCAGCCTCATGCGCCATCACACGGCAACCCATATCCTAATGGGCGCTGCAAGGAGGGTTCTAGGAGAACATGTGTGGCAAGCTGGTGCGCAGAAAGGCATTGATGCCACTCGTCTTGACATCTCACACTATAAGCGAATAGCTCCAGATGAACTGGCTGAAATTGAAAGCCTGGCCAACATGATTGTAATGGAGAACATGCCTGTCGAAGTGTCCTGGATGCCCCGAGAGAAAGCTGAAGCCGCCTATGGATTTAGGTTGTACCAGGGTGGAGTGGTGCCAGGCAGAGAGATCCGAGTAGTTAGGACCAAAGACTGGGAAGTCGAAGCTTGCGGAGGAACCCATTGTCGTTCGACTGGCGAGGTGGGCCTAATCAAAATTATGCGCACGGACAGAATTCAGGACGGTGTTGAAAGACTAATATTTTCGGCGGGGGTGCCTGCAATTAAACTCGTCCAGCATAGAGAAACCGCACTACGAAGAGCAGCTGAAATCCATGAAACCCATCTAGAAAAGGTTCCAGAGGCTGCTCAGAGAATTGAGGTGGAATTGAGAGAGGCGAAGCGGGAAATCGCAAAACTCAGAGAAGAACTGGCAAAACATGAAGCGGCGGGCATACTCGGAAAAGCAAAACCTGTGGACCAAGTTAGGCTACTAACCCAGCGCCTAGAAGACACTACTCCAGAACGCATGATCAAATTGGCTAATGAGCTGATAGCAGCCGAGCCTAAACTAGTCGCCGTCCTGTGCAGCACAAACAAGACCGCACAGCTCGTGGTGATGGCTGGAGAGCAAGCTGTTAAAGCAGGGATTCATTCTGGAAAGCTCGCTGGAGAAATAGCCAAGCTCATTGGCGGCGGTGGCAGCGGAACACCTGAGTTTGGACAGGGAGGAGGAACCCAGGTTGAAAAGGCTCCAGGGGCTCTAGCCGCCGCAGAGAAGCTCGTGAAACAAATGCTTGCCTCTAAAGGTTCTAGGTGATCTGATGGCTTTCAACTGGAAGAAACTAGAGGAAAACTGGCAAAAAGCCTGGGAAAGCGCCAAGATCTTCGAGGCTGACCCAGATCCTACACGTAAGAAGCTGTTCGCTACATTCCCATTCCCATACATGAACGGCCCTCTACATGTCGGCCACGCCTTCACTGCCACTCGGCTAGATGCCTATGTTCGGTTTAAGCGGATGCAGGGCTACAATGTGTTATTCCCATGGTCTTGGCACTGGACTGGTGAACCCATAGTTGGCGCTGCTTTACGAGTTAAACTTGGCGACAAAAAAGAAATTAATGCCCTAAAGGCCATTGACAAGGTTTCGGATGAGAATCTGAAAAAATTTGCAGACCCGGTTTACATGGCTCAATATTATACGCGGGAGAATAAGCAGACCGTTAAGCGGGCTGGGCTCTCAGTCGATTGGAGGAGGGAGTTTCACACCACATCCCTTAATCCTGGCTTCAGCAAGTTCATTGAATGGCAGTATATGCGCCTTCTCGAAAAAGGATTTATCGCCAAAGGCACTCACCCGGTTGTCTGGTGCGTCCACTGTGAAAGCCCCACGGGTGACCATGATAGGCTAGAGGGCGAGGGAGTCTCTCCCGAAGAATATGTGTTGATGAAGTTCAAATTTGGAGACACCTTTCTGCCTGCAGCTACCCTAAGGCCCGAGACAATTTATGGCGTTACAAACCTCTGGGTCAACCCAGAAACAGAATATGTAGAAGCTATGGTAGATGGCGAAAAATGGATCATCAGCCCTCCTGCAGCTGAAAAACTGAAACAACAACTGAAGACTGTACAGGAAGTAAGAAGACTTTTTGGAAAAGAACTGGTTGGCAAAAAATGCGTCGACCTAGTGGCTGGCCGCGAACTTCTGATACTGCCAGCATGGTTTGTTGATCCGGAGAGTGGAACCGGGGTTGTGTACAGCGTCCCAGCTCATGCGCCAGACGACTGGTTAGGCTTACGTGACCTGCAGACCAAGCCTGAGTTGCTAGCAAAATTTGAGATAGCCCCTGAACTCGTCAAAGCCATCAAACCAATCTCACTTATCAGAGTGGAGGGTTTTGGCGAATATCCAGCCATCGAGCTGGTTAATCGCATGGGCATCAAAGACCAGCATGACCTCATAAAATCAGCTGAGGCTACTCAGACAATCTACAAGAAGGAGTTCCACACCGGAGTCCTAAAAGAAAACTGCGGCAAATATGCTGGCAAAAAAGTCTACGAAGTAAAACAGCAACTTATCAATGATTTCCGTGAAGCTAAGATTGTCGATATAATGTACGATCTGCCCCAGAGAGTCATCTGCCGTTGCACAACGCCTTGCATCGTCAAGATCCTAAAAGACCAATGGTTCCTGAAATATTCTGATGAAGGATGGAAAGAGAAAACACGGGAAGCCGTGGAAAAGGCATATGTCACCCCGAGCACAGCACGAACTTGGTTTATCGACATTATTAACTGGCTTAAAGAGAAGGCGTGCGCCAGGAAAACAGGATTAGGCACACCTCTACCATGGAGCCCAGAATGGATCGTGGAAACCCTAAGCGATTCCACCATATATATGGCATACTATCCAATCAGCAAATTTGTAAACGCTCAAAAAATAAAACCCGAACAACTCACACCAGAAATCTTCGACTACATCTTCCACGGCAAAGGCGAGCCCGAAAATCTAGCCAGAAAGGTAGGAATAGATCCATCTATCCTGAAAACATTAAACACGGAATTTAAATACTGGTATCCAGTTGACATACGGACTTCGGCTAAAGAGCTTCTTCCAAACCATCTTACATTCTTCCTGTTCCATCACACCGCATTATTCCCTCCAGAGCATTGGCCACGGGGGATTGATGTGAACGGGTTGCTTACGATCGAGGGTGAAAAGATGTCGAAGTCAAAAGGAAACTTTGTAACGCTGCGAGACGCCATCGAAACATATGGCGCGGATCCAGCGCGCTGTGCACTGGTGCTGGGCGCCGAAGAGATGAACGACCCCGACTGGCGGGCTGGAAACGTACGCGACGTCAAAAGCAAGTTAGAATCGTTCTACGAACTTTCACAACAAATAATCAACATGAAAGGCGAGGAAAAGGTTTCCAGCCTAGAAAAATGGCTTGTAAGCGTTCTACAAAGAAGAATCCAAAAAATCACTGAAAGTCTTGAGCAGAGGAAGACTCGAACCGCGGCTGAGACCGCGTTCTTTGAGATTTGGAACGACTTGCGCTGGTATCTGAGAAGAGCCGAAGAGCCGAACTGCACTGTCTTAATAGAGTCGTTAAATATTTGGACGCGCCTGATGGCACCGTTCGCCCCTTACATCAGCGAGGAAATCTGGAAGAACCTAAAGCAGCGTGGATTCGTATCCAATGCCCCATGGCCAGCATATGAGGAAACAAAAATAGATGTAAACGCATTAGAATACGAAGAACTTGTAAAGGCAGTGCTAGACGATACATTAAGCATCATCAAGGCAATCGGATTGACTCCCAAAAAACTCTGTTACTATGCGGCAGCTGAATGGAAATGGCGCGCATACATGAAAGCCCTCAATCTAGCTGAAAAGGGAACCCTCAACACTGGCAACCTAATCAAAGGACTGGTGGGCGAACCTGATCTGAAACAACTGGCTAAAGAAATTCCAAAATACGCCCAAAAAATAGTTGAAACAGTCAACAAGCTTTCCCCTGAAGAGCGCAAAAGAAGACTCTCGGTCGGAACCATAAATGAGTTAGAGCTTCTATGCGAAGCTGCGCCGTTCTTCAAACGTGAATTCAATGTCCCTGTAGAAATCTTCAGCGAAACCGACACCAGCCGACATGACCCAAAAAACCGAGCCCAACTCTCCGAACCCTACCGCCCAGCCATCTACATCGAGTAACCCGCTATTCCGCAGGGATCGATTTTGAGAAAAGCGCTCCGCGAAGCAGTTAAAGATCTTCGTCATCTACTCAACCGCAATTACAATCGCGAAAGCACCCTGAAATTTGTCGGAGACAAACACCAACTCAGCAGAGAGGAACGCCTAACCCTCTACCGTGGAGTCTATGATGCACAGAGCGTCAAACGTCATCAGAGCAAGCTCATTCCAACTACAGCGATCAGCGGTAAGACTCTAGCCGTCGACGGATACAACATCCTAATTACGGTCGAAAGTCTCCTCTCTGACAAACCCTTAGTCCTATGCGACGATGGATTCATCCGAGACATATCCGCAGTCCATGGAAAACACAAACCAACAAAGAAAACCGTGAACGCCCTCACCATCATCCTAAACTTCCTCAACAAAAACAAAGCCAGAAAAACCCTCTTCTTCTACGACGCCCAAGTGAGCAAAAGCGGAGAGCTGGCCGCCCTAACCCGCAGCCTAATCAAGAAATCAGGGCTTGACGGAGACGCGCAGGCAGTAAAACAGGCAGACCTCGCAACCCTAAAATCAAGCAACCTAGTCGCCAGCAGCGACGCGGTTATAATAGAAAAAGCAAAAAGAGTAGTGGATCTCGCCGGAGAAATAGCCAAAATAATAGCCCCAAACCAACTGCTCAAACTAACAGAAATTTAATGTGCCAGCATCATGGTTACTAAACCTTGGGCCCGTGGCGCAGTCTGGATAGCGCATCGGCCCTCTAAGCCGGGGGTCGCGGGTTCGATTCCCGCCGGGCCCGCCACGATGACTGACCATGATTAGTTTGCCGTTCAGCAGTAATACGCATGAGTGTTCACACAAATTCATACACAAGTTTTAAGTATCTAAGCATCAAACTAATTGCAAATCTCATGTAATCTGTGGGATTCATGTTGGGAAAGTTTAGGTTAGTTTTTCTGGGCAATCCCGATGATGTCAAAGTGAGAATAGTCGGGAAGCTTGATTTTGCGGAGATCGAGAAGAGCCTTCAGGATGAAAATATTCTCGGGATAGTAATCTCTAAAGAAGAGTAGCTCAAAAAAGAGTGCGGCTCTTCTGTCCTTTCCTGTGGAACTCCCTCACAATTTTGAGTGGCCTTTAATATTTCGAGTGTATGTTCAAGTATGATTCAGGCTTAGCAAAGCATTCGATCATTTTTTGTCTTTGAACTCGAATCATCTTTGCCAATTCCACTTGACCGGAAGCTCGCCTCAAAACGTGAAATTGTTTCCATCTAATTAATTGAAGTGTCAGTTGACCATCACTCGAAAGGAGTGCCCCCTCTCACAAGAGCAATAACCGCATTGACAGGATGGTCGCGATACCAACTACTATCGCCAAAATCAGGCTCTTAGTTCTATATGTGACAGCTGTAGCAACGAGCCCTGCCACCAGGTATTCATTTACAAATGAAAAGTCCACATACCCTCTGGGTGCGAGAATGGCTGGAGCAATGAGACTCGTTAGGACGGCTATGGGCACAAATCGCATCACAGCAATCGCCTTCTCCGAAATTCTAATCCTACCGAGAACCGCTACGAAAAGAAATCTTGTCAGAAATGTGATGCATGCCATCCCTAAGATTATGGCAATTACTTCGCCTTGCAAAATTCGACCAAACCCCATCCAAATGCAGCAGCAAGAAGGGAAGCAAAAGTCACATACCATTTTCCCGGCAGGAAGATGAAGCCAGCAATTGACAGAAGCCCAGCTACAAACGAGACCGCGAAATCCCGCCAGTTCTGAAGCATAGGGACGACCAATACGATGAAAGTCGCAGGCAATGCAAAATCCAGCCCCCAAGCTTGGGGGTTCCCCGCGATTGGCCCGAGAGCGCTCCCCACCATCGAGCTGAGAACCCAAATTATGTATATGTTTAAACCAACTCCAAGCTGATAGTACTTGCTTGGAGCATTCTTGGAGAAACGAGATATCGTTAGCGCATAGGTTTCATCTGCCAGCAAGAATGACAAGAGAACTTTCCATCTTAGCTTCCAACGTTGAGCGAAAGGCGCCAATGAGGCGCTCATCAAGAAGTGGCGGGAGTTTATCATGAATGTGGTAAGCAGAATCGGTAGTGCTCCAGCACCAGACATTAACATGCCTATAGCGATGAACTGAGACGCTCCCGCAAACACCGCTATTGACATCAATGTCGATTCAAGAAAAGAGAGATCTCCTTGAATTGCGATCATGCCGTATGCCATACCAAAAGAAATCACCCCCAAAGCAAGCGGAAGCGGCGCCTTCAGACCAGATCTAAATTCTTTAAGACTGTGCTCACGTTCGTTGGCCAAAGTCATGGTGGATATGCTCCGATTTTGACCTTATATGCTTTGAGCCATGGGTAATGGAGTTTCAGAACCGATTCTAGCAATAAAAAACTGTTTGATTCCCGCCGGGCCCCCTAAACAATACAATCGCAAAGGATGCGTGCTTATTATCCTAGGAACATCACGTTTGGGAGATCTCTAAAATGCTCATCTCCAGTCACTACCTGCGCCTTGCGAATGTTTGCCGTTGCATAAACTATTGAGTCGGCTAGACTCCAACCTCTAACCTTTCGCTTCATATCAATGTCTACTCTGGCAGCTTCTACAGCAAGAATCTCATCTAGAACTATTATTGCGGCTTTGGCTTTTATGAAGGATCTGCGCGCCTCAGCCATCTTTGTCCCCTCAATTTTGAGTGTTTTTGCGTAGATCTCAGCTAGGCAAATTGAGGGAGTTGCCTTCTCTTCCTTGCCATCTATGATATCTCTAGCTTTCTCGCCTGCTTTGGTTCCCATGAAATATTCTATCCAAGCGAAAGAATCTATGATATATTTCATTCATGGTCCCTATGATCACGTAGATCACTCAAAACGGTCTTCTTCATTGTTCCGAACATGCTCTCCTTGCTGAGGAGGTGTTCGCTTAGGATCTCATTTATGGCTTTTGAGATGCCCCGCGCCCCCTCTCTAGCCTTCAGCACCTCGTATACATCTTCCCTTAAAATTACCGTGGTCTTTCTGGCCATATACATAACCATATACGTATACGCCTTTCAGGTTTAAAAACATCCTCCTCATCGTCGCCTAACCGATTTGAAGTGCTCCCAACCCTTTGGCTCCATGGGCATCCAAGTTTCTTTAGCTTTAAGAAGAAGCTTGACTTCTTTTGTCGCATAGCCTAGTCGGATCAGGCGTCCTCCAGCCTTCTTAACCGCTCTCTCTGCTTTGCTCCAGCTTCTCGGTTTAACTGTGATTACAAGCTCATATTCCTCTCCACCGTAAAGCGCAAGCGAATTAGCATCTAGGCTATGAATTTTAGCGAACTGAGCGGCTTCCAGGGCTGTCGGCACAGCTTCAACCCTAAAGCCCACCCCACTCATCCTCGAAAGCTCATGTAAGCTCCATGCCAAACCATCACTCGAGTCAATTGAGGCTGTAACTACGCCAGTCTTCGAAAGCGCCAGCCCTTCACGCAGTCTCGCCCTAGGCATGTAAACTGCTTTCAACAACTTCTCTCTAAGACTGGACGATATTTCTAAACCTTCAAGCAGCACTTTAATCCCAGCAGACGTATTCCCAAAACCGCCAGTAACCGCCAGTATATCCCCGGGCTTAGCTCCACTCCTAGTCATTAATCTCCCCTTAACTCCTACTCCGAAAACTAGGCAGTCGATTATCAGATCAGAAGTTTCGTTTGTGTCCCCTCCGAGCACATATGCCCCGTACTCTCGGGCCCCAGCATTCAACCCCGCAGCAATCTGCTCAATATCCCCCTTCCCGTAGTCTGGAGGAAATCCCACAGACACCAAAACTGCAATAGGCTGAACTCCCTTCGCAGCAAGATCACTGATACTCATAACAACAGCCTTGCGCCCAACCTGCAACGCCTTCATTCCAGGCGGCACATCAGTCTTTCCAACAAGCATATCCGCCTTAAGAACCGCGACCCTGCCCCTGCCCAGATCAACCGCAGAAACATCATCTCCAAACGGCAGAACCATCCTGGGCATCTTATCAAGCGCCCTAAAAATAAGCTCAAGTATCTTCCACTCACCAAGCTCACGCGCAGAGGACACAAAGAACCCCGCCCAGTATAAAAGGAGATTTATCCCTCCGAATTTTTTAAATGCATGGTATTTATCCCAATCCTCTGAATAAGTCAAATACGACAGCCCGCCGAAAGTGCCGGCGTAGCCGAGCGGTCTAAGGCACTTGCCTCGTAAGCAAGAGATCCGGGGTTCAAATCCCCGCGCCGGCTTACAATTTCTGGATTAGGAAGGAGTTGCGTGGAGATAAGGAAGATGCAAAATGGGATACCGTGAAGCCTTTAACTTCCCTTCTTCTGCTGTTAAATGCCAGATGCCTAGAGTTGTAATTGTTCGAGGGAAAAATCCTTATCGAATGGTACAAAAAGGTTTGGCTTATTTCGAGAAACCTTCTCAGAAAAAAATTGTTCTTAAACCAAATTTGATCAACAGCCAACCGCCACCCACAACAACACCCTGCGAAACCATCGAGGCTTTAGTAAAACACTATCACAAAGACTACGAAGTTGTAATCGCAGAAGGTTCTGGCTGGAGCGACACATTTCATGCCTATGAAACCTTAGGCTACCGTAAAATTGCCGAAAAATATGGAGTAAAACTTGTCGATCTTAACAACGATGATTACGAAATGAGAAAAGAGCCCAATGCACTCTCTCTAAAAGAATTCAAGTTTCCTCTAACCTTAAAAAATTCTTACATCATTTCAGTCCCTGTTATTAAAGAGCATTTCTCAACCACTGTGACAATTTCCCTAAAAAACATGCTGGGAGCAACGCTGGGAAAGAAGTGGAGGTTTCATGCAAGACTCAATGAAAGCATAGTAGACATAAACCTCTACCTAAAACCAAACCTAACAGTTGTAGACGGAAGAATAGCTGGACTAGGAGGCGAGCTCAGAGCCAGCCCAAAAACACTTGGCTTAATGATGTTCTCTGAAGATTTAGTAGCTGCGGACGCTATCGGAGCAGGCTATCTAAACAAAAATCCACTTTTAATTAAACACCTACAACTAGCCCAAGAAAAAGGATTAGGCATCGCTGATCCGAAGAAAATTGAAGTTGTAGAAGTTAGAGAAAAATGAGAGACTATCAACGTTTTCTAGCTCCTGGATTCCAACCATTTGACCCTTTAGAGCTGGCAAGACAAACAGAAAAAATAGTAACCAGAGCAGGGCCGGAAGGATTAGAAAGAAAATACACGGGTTTTCAATCAAGGCCGGTTTACAGGGGGATAGCCACAGGATACGCAGCCGGATGCTACCTACGCTGTATTTATTGCTGGTCAGATTTCTCAAGGGATTTCCCAGATAAATTTGGAAAATTCTACTCTCCCCGGGAAGTTGCTGAAGGGCTTTTTAAGGCTGCTGAAGAGGGCATACCTGAACCTGAGTGGAGAAAGCTTATCCCAAAAATAGACAAACTCCGCCTTTCAGGTTGCGAGCCAACACTTGGGAAAGAACATTTGTTGTCAGTACTTGAGCATGTGGAAAAATTTGGCTATCGATTTTTCCTAGAGACAAACGGAATCCTATTTGGCGCTGATAGAGACTACGTAGAAAAATTAGCGAAATTCTCGAAATTCATCTACGTTCGTGTCTCATTCAAAGCCGCTACACCTGAAGGATTTACCCAGCGTACCGGAGCCATCGGCAAATACTACGAACTTCCATTCAAAGCACTAAAACATCTTCTAGACCGAGGAATCTTCGCAAGAGCCGCAGCCATGACCGACCCGAAAGTTATGCCGAATGAAGAGAGAAAAATCCTGATAGAAAAATTGGGCAAAATTGATTCACGTTATACTAAAGAAGCAGAGTTGGAAGAAGAAAAAATGGATCCCTACGATACCACGCTTGACAGGTTAAAAGCTTTCTCAGATATGGAATATGCAAAGAAACTTGAAGAAACGATAACCCGCCAAGAACCTCAACAACATTATTAAAAGCCAACACCCCATCAAATTTTCGGATAACGCGGGGGTTTCCGAGAGGTGTCGTATCCCCGTAAACACCCGGAAATTTGGCCAAAGGAGCAGCGCTGAGGCCGCTGTCCCGTAGGGGTTCGTGGGTTCGAATCCCACCTCCCGCACCATTCTACTTTCGCCAAAAGAAATGCGGCCCACTAAACTCTGTTTAATCAACTAGGTAGAATACTTGCAATAATGGCTAGGACTGGACCGATAAGCAGACCAGCCCAAGCGAACAAAGCCGCAACCCCTAGAATAGCGAGGTAAACTCGTTTTTTGAGATTTGTTTTCTTTTCTCCTGTCAGAGACAAGCGGAGAGCAGCAATTCCTAGGAGAGTGGGAATCAGAGCTAGTATTAGAGTGACTGCTACTTCCGATCCAAGTGGGGCTTGAGTCAGAGAGAACGCCAGCTGGAAAAGGGTTGTTGTGCTGGTGCTTATGAAGAGGAGGCCTGCTGAAGCTCCAAGCCAGCCAGAAACTGTTTTTGGTTTTTTCTCAGTCTTACTTTGCTTGAGTATTAGCGCAAAGCCGATTGTAAGTGTTAGGATCATAGGCGTGAATATGACCGCAAGGTTCTGGCCTTCCCATTGGTAAATTGAGAGTAGGTTGAGTGGGATTAAGATCCATTCGGTCAGCGTGTATGATTCGCGGTCTCCTATTGCTAGGCCGTAGTGTCCTCCTTTTGATGGTTCGTATACGGCTAGGTAGTAGGTGCCTGAGGTAGGTGCGTTTAAGTTGGTTTCAGCAAGCGAATAGAAACTGCTCGGAGAGAAAGGCTCGAAGGTGGCTTGTGCGGGTTGCACGCCCTTTACTACAAGTGCTTTGGCGCCTAGAGGCTTTTGCACGTAATCTGGGATGTCGCCTTGCTCGTTTATTTCATGGCCCATTAGCACAAATCCTGGCAGGAATTCTTTGTCTTCAGGTCTTGTGGATTTAAATAACATTACGCGTATTTTCTGTCCCTCGTTTATGTTGAAGCTGTAGTATTGGGCTTCTCTGCCTTCGTGGAGCTCTCCGTAGATGGCCCAGGATTTTGCAGGATCTGGTATCAGTGTGGCTGTAGCAAGGTTTTCGTTGCCACCTGTGGCTAGAGGAGCGTGGGCTAGTACTTCGGACACAGAAAGCGTGCATGAAGAGGCAAGGATCAAAAGAACAATGACGAATACCGATCCCTTCAAATGGACTTTCACCTGCTCGGAAATTGATCTCTGTTCTGCTAGTCGATCTACCAGTGTTCATAGTGTACGATTTCTTTCAGTGGCTTTCTATCTGTGACTTCTCCTTTCGTTTCGTCAGGGTATCCCAGGGGGGTTAATGCGACGATTCGGACCTTTTCAGGGATTTTGAGGGCTTTGCGTGCAGCGTCCTCGTTGAAGGCTGCTATCCAGCATGTTCCGAGGCCCTCCTCTGTGGCGCAGAGAATCATGTTCTGGAAAGCTATGGCTACATCGACCTTCCAGTATGGTTCGCCGTCTCTTCTGACCCAAGCACTATCTGTGTCTGCACAAGCCGCGATTATTACAGGAGCGTTGACAAACCAATCTTGACCATAGGAAGCTCTCAATGCCTCCCTGACAGACGGATCGGTAACAACTATGAAGTGCCAGGGTTGCCTGTTAACCGCTGAAGGCGCCAACCTTCCAGCCTCAAGCACACGCTCAAGCTTCTCCTTCTCAACGGGTCTTGGCTTGTACTTCCTGATGCTCCTTCTCATACGAATAGCTTCGAAAACATCCATCGAATACTCCTCCAAACTAGAATATTCGCCATACTCAGCTATTTTAGCATGATTTTTGTGAAGTGGGATTAGACCGATCTTTCAACTTGGGTTTTCTTGTCTACGAGGTCGTACGTTTTTAGCCTCAGAGAGACAAATAGTGTCGTAGACAAAAACATGGTGAGATAGCTTATGAAGAGAGAATGTCCTTACGGAAAAGGAACGGTCAAGTGGGTGTCTACTGAGTGGTTGGAAGAGCATCTTGGAGAGAAGGACCTGATGATTCTGGATGTTCAACCAGATGTTCACGACTATATACAGGAGCACATCCCAGGCGCCGTCTACATGAGCGAGGGATTGCTGCGCGTCTCATTGAAGGGGTTGCCTGCAAAGTATGCGCCTGTAGAGGCGATTCAGGCAGTTCTGCGGCGTGTAGGCTTGAAGCCTCAGATTTCCGTCGTCGTCTACACCGGCGTAGGAGCGTTCAGAGGCTGGGGCGACGGGCTGGAGCAGACTATGGTGGCGTACAGCCTAGCTCGATTCGGCCACGACAATGTGTACGTTCTTGATGGCGGTCTCGATAAATGGAAAGAGGAAGGTAGGCCGCTGACGAAACAGTTTCCTAAAGTAGAAGATTCCGACTTCACCATTCAAGTCCGCCGCGAATATTTCGTTGAATATGAGGAGTTCAAGGCGATGAAGGATCGTGAGGATGTCATGTTGCTGGACGCGCGGCCTGCTGCATTATATGAGGGGCAGGGGCCTTGGATTAAACCTGGACACATCCCCGGCGCGATCAATCTGCCGTGGGTAGATCTGATGAATGCCAAAAATAGGCGGTTGCTTAAGTCAGATGAGGAGATAATGACTATATTAGATGCGCATGGTGTGAAACCTGACAAGACTATTGTCTGCTCCTGTGGCACTGGACGCGAGGCAACCAACGAGTTCCTCCTGTTCAAGTGGTATCTGGGGTACCCCAAGGTTAGGGTCTACGAGGGATCTTTTACTGAGTGGAGTTCTTTTCCTGAAAACCCGGTCGTGACTGGAAAGAATCCGCGCTAGCTCAATGAATGCCCGTGACCTCGCCCTCGCAGAAGGTAAGGCGTGCAAAGAGAGTTGAGAAATGCGGCGGCGGCGTTTACTCCTATGATTAATAGGGTAGAAATTCAGCTAACTGAGCAAACTTGAAATTCCAAAATCTTTAACGAATTATTTTCGTTAATTGTTGTTATTCTCATCGTTACTACCAAAAGTCTTAAAAAGAATTGTCATTTTTTATCATGATATTTAATGTTCAAGGTACCAGCCTATGAGCGAAAAAAGGATTTATGAGGAATTTGAAGTCAACATAATCCCGCCAAGCTGGAAGCACAGGGTCTGGGATAAAGAGGACTTCAAGAAATTCTATGCGGGCATTGTTAAAAACAAGAAGACTGCGGAAGACTGGTGGGCGAAGTGGGCGGAGCAGATGTTCTGGTTTAAGAAGTGGAATAAGGTTTTGGACGACAGTAACCCTCCGTTCTACAAGTGGTTTGTTGGTGGAGAAACAAACCTGGCCTATCTATGTACAGACTGGCAAATTGAGCAGGGCAGGAAAAATAAGCTGGCATTAATCTGGGAGGGCGAACCCTGGGATGAAGGAACGCAACAGCCAAAAGAAGTCAGAAAGTTCACGTTTGAAGACTTATACTGCGAATCGAATGTGATCGCGCATGCCTTAAAAGATAGGCTGAACGTTCGGAAGGGGGAGATTCTAACCTTCTACTTGCCCATGATTCCGGAGCTCCCACTCTACATGTTGGCAGTTCAGAGACTGGGAGCAGCTCACAGTATCGTTTACAGTGGATTCGGCGCCGACGCCATAGCTACAAGGGCTATAGATGCGGGCTCTAGGATAATTGTAACCGCTGATGGGCTCTATCGAAGAGGAAGAGTCTTGAGCCTTAAACCTACTGTCGACGAGGCGGTCAAGATATGCGAGCAAAATCAGCACAACATAGAGAAAGTGATAGTGGTGAAAAGAGTGGGGCATGAAATACCTTGGCACGAAGAAAGAGACATCTTACATAACGAACTGGTAAGCGGCAACTTGAGGAATGTTAAAGTTGAAACGGCTAGATGTGGATCTGAAGACCTGTCCTACATCCTATATACTTCAGGCACAACCGGAGCTCCTAAAGGGGTTCAACACTCGGTGGGCGGTTATGCAGTTAGCCTCTTCGCCACGATGAAAATGATCTTCGACATTAAAGATGAGGATGTTTACTGGTGTACCGCCGACATCGGATGGGTTACCGGCCACTCCTACATTGTTTACGGGCCGCTAATGAGAGGAACAACCACAATCATGTACGAAGGGGCTCCAGACTACCCTGCGCCGGACAGGTGGTGGGACATAATCCAAAGGTACGGAGTTACCGTGTTCTACACCACACCAACCGCGATTAGAATGTTGATGAGGTTCCCCACGGATTACGTCAAGAAACATGATTTGTCAACTCTTAGAATAGTCCACTCGGTCGGCGAGCCAATTAACCCGGAAGCGTTCAGATGGTATTTTAAAAACATTGGAAGAGAGGATGTCGTAGCCTCAAGCACCTGGTGGATGACAGAGACCGGGTCGATTCTTACAGGGCACTTCCCAGGGCTGGGCAAAATATTCCCACTCAAACCAGGAACAAATGGCTATCCCCTGTGCGGGGTCACCATGGATGTTTTCGACGAAGAGGGTAAACCTTGCCCGCCCGGAGTGAGGGGCTACTTTGCAGTAACCTCGCCTTGGCCAGGGGGGCTGATGACTTTGTACAAAGCCCCTCAGAGATTCATCGAGGCATACTGGTCCAAGTTTAAAGGCAAAATGTACTTCTACACTGGAGACTTCGCCGTTAAAGACCAAGATGGCTACATATGGGTGCTGGGAAGAGCGGACGATGTCCTAAAAATTGCGGGCCACAGAATTGGAACAGCCGAGGTAGAGTCGGCTATGATCAAGCATCAGGCTGTTGCAGAGTCAGCGTGCGTCGGCAAAGTCGACCCAGTAAAAGGAGAAACGCCCTTCATCTTCACGGTTCTTAAGAAGGGTTTCTCGCCAAGCCCGGATCTGAGAAAAGAGTTAAAGACCCATCTAAGGAGCACCATTGGGCCGGTCATAGCCTCCGACGCTGTAATAGCCACTGTTGACCTGCTCCCGAAAACTAGGAGCGGCAAAATTATGAGAAGACTGCTTAAAGCGGTTATCCACGGTGCCCCGCTCGGAGATGTTACAACGCTGGAAGATGGGGTGGCCGTTGATGAAATGAAAAAAGCCTACGAAACCGTGAAGGCATCCCTCGAGAAAGCCAGCGAGTAGAGTCATAGCCAGAAACCCAACTCTTGTTGTCATAGAGGTAGCGAAGAAATGACCGTACAAGTAACCATGAGCCGCTGGTTACATCCGATAACAGGCATGATTATCAACCTTGTTTTAGGAGCCCTCTACGCGTTGAGCATCTTCTACAAGCCCATCGCTGGTTTTTACAATTTACCCGTTGTGGCACCGCTGGCGCTGGCATTCTCGTTGGCAACATTCTTCTTCGGCGTAGGCATGGCGATAGGAGGACCACTTTACGACAAGCGCGGCCCTAAGATCGGCGTGCTGTTAGGTGCGATACTTGTTGGTCTGGGCTACATCACAGCTTCGTTCATGGAGGTGTTCAAGGACTTTGGCGCAGCTTCAATTCTTTACCTCGTTGGCCTCGGCGTGTTAGGCGGTCTTGGCATAGGCTTTGCTTACGCAGTTCCTGGTCCGGTAGCCTCGAAATGGTTCCCAGATAAGACCGGCACCGCCATAGGAGTTGCTGTACTAGGTTTTGGCTTGGGCTCCGCTGTGGTGACTCCTATAGCCAATACTTTAATGATGAGCTTTGGTGCCGGCGACCCAGTTAAGGGCGTTTTCATGACTTTGCGAACACTGGGCATACTTTGGTTCATAATACTATTCGTCTGCGCACTCATTTTGAAGAATCCGCCTGCTGGCTGGAAGCCTCAGGGCTGGAAGAATCCGGCATCCGCATCAGCTGTAGGAGCAACTCTTAAGGAGGCGTTGCGCGACTTCAAATTCTACTTTTTATGGCTTGCCTATGTGTTCGCAGCGTTCGCTGGGCTCATGGTCATAGGCAACGCGGCACCAATAGTCACAGAAGGGCTTGGTAAAGCTGGAGTGTCGAAAGAGGCGATCGGAGGGATTATAGTAATCTTTCTGATAATTATGGCAGTTTTCAATGGCATAGGTAGACCGAGCTGGGGAACAGTACTGGATAAGGTTGGGCCTTGGAAGTCCACCACCTACAACCACCTCATAACGTTCATCATCCTAGTGCCCACCGCCAGCCTCTTCACTTTAGGGCCAGTAGCACTATTCGCTCTAGCCGCGATTGTATACTTTAACTATGGAGGAGTACTGGCGCTGTACCCGTCAGCTACGGCATCCTTCTTTGGAAGGAGGTTCTTAGGCAGAATATACGGTGTCCTATTTACGGCTTATGGGGTTGCTGGACTGACAGGGGCCTTAGTTGGCGGTTTCATTAGGGACATAACTGGCTCCTATGCCTTCGCTATGTACACCGCGGCCGTACTATCGCTTACCGCAGCTATAATGGCTCAAGTAGGAGCAAGGCTCAAGAAGTAAAGCAAGTTTCCTCTCTTTATCAACTATCTTCTATGTTTATAGGATTCATAGGTCTGCTTGGCTTGGTATACAAGCGTGGTCATCATTATTACGAAGCCTAATTTCACTTGATTTTCTATAAAGGCGGAGACCCCTAGTGCTTCTAATAATAGTGTGGGGTGCAGACAAGAGCAGAACTCGGATGATAAAGTTGTGCTGCATACAGAGAGAAAGTCACCGAAGATCTTCACAGATTTAGCGTGCGGTTTGAGAGGTGGGAGCCGAAAGACTAGTGCAACATAGAGGCTGGTGAGAACCACCGATAGAATCAGAGAGAAATGTCTCAGATTCTCCAGCACTGCTCTTCTTGGAAGACCGCTTTGGAAAAGAGCCACAACGAGAAACAAAATCCCTATTAGGAAAACTATGTCTATGGTTTTAAGGCCGCGAGACATAATCATCGATAAAGGGAGAAGAGCGGCCACGGCGAATCCCGCTGCTATTGACAAGTAGACTTGGGGCTGATATGGAAGAAGAAAGGAAACAACACTTAATATGATAATGGCGAAACCGTAAAACGCAAGGATTCGAGGATTCATCATTCTGACGAGGCTGTTCTTCAAGCTTTCTCGAAATGATTTCAAGAACCTAGCTACGAACCTCGACCTTTTTTCGTCTATCTTCAATACCGCTAAAAAGCTAATCATTCCGCGAGTATCCCTTTGTTCCATCTTGAAGACTC
>CAYPFQ010000001.1:0-6093 GCA_964410135.1 uncultured Candidatus Bathyarchaeia archaeon | reverse complement strand
ACCGCTAAAAAGCTAATCATTCCGCGAGTATCCCTTTGTTCCATCTTGAAGACTCAAGCCGCGACATTTTTAGGTGACATTTTGCCTCTGTTGCACCTATAAATATATAGTAGTTGCATCCCATAATACAGGCTACAACAATGTCCTTAGCCATTTATCAAGGAGAAGAAATCGAGTTCGGCGTTCCATTTAAAACGCCTGGAGTAACCTACGTGAACGATCTGTTGGAAGCGTTAGCTGAATATAGGCTCAAGGGAGGAATTCCTGCTCTTCTGCCGATAAGTGATGGCTTCTCCCAGTTTTTGAGGAATGGTGGAAGGGCTTATGGAGACATGGCGGGTTCCTCGGGCGTATACGACATATTCGAAATAACAACTCCGGAGTGCGAGAATTCACTAGAACTCGTTGCCTATGATAAAGCAATAGAACAATACGCACGCCTTGCTTCACAACAATTAAGTCGCAAAATTGGAAGGGAAGTGCATTGCTATAAGGCGAGTATCGCGTTAGCTTCTCCGCACTCAGAAGAATATACAACGCGAGGGGCGCACGAATCCTACTTGGCTGAAAACATTAGAATTGTGGATAAGTTGGATCTTCTGGTCCCGTTTTTAATATGCAGACAACTATTCTGCGGCGCAGGAGGATACTACAAAAAGAGATTCCTTATCTCACCCAGACAAATGTTCTCGGAATGTATTTATGGAGAAAGAGCCTTCGGGTATTGGCCAGTGATTACCCTAATAGATGAACCGTTGGCCGATAGAAAATATTATAGAATTCACGTTACCAACGGAGAGGGTGTTAGATCCGAGTTAACAACCTTCCTCAGACAAAGCATAACCTCATACGTAATTCTCTGCATACAACGTAATAAGCTACAAACGGTTCCAAAGATGAAGAACCCGTTGAATACAGCAAAAACTATTTCGGCAAACATAGATGGCGAATGGAAAATTGAGTTGGAAGACGGAAGGCGAATAGACGCTATAGAGTATCTCAACTCGTATTACATTTCTTCGATTGAGAAACTATTCGAGGAAAGCAATCCGGCGGACCACGATAAATTTGCCTTCAAAGAGCTAAAGTTCATTCTAGAAAAACTTAGTGAAGGATCTTTCGAAGCTCTTGATAAAAGCGTTGAGTGGGCGATAAAGCTGAGTTTAATCGAAAAAGGTATCGATGATTTCTTCGAATTCGAAGAAGGGCTAACTGAAAGCCAGAAGAAAGAGGCGGCAAATTTTCAGTACACCGCCGTAACCGATCCGCTCTTTGAAGACTTGACAAAAGATTTCGGATTTAAAAGAATGGTAAGTGACGAAGAGATTCATAGAGCGTTGCTTCAACCTCCTAAGAACTCTCGTGCTGAGCTAAGAGTCAGAATAGCAGACCATTTCAAGAATAGAGTAAAAAACATTTCGTGGAATAGCATCTCAATTGATGAAACTACTTTTCACTTCGATGAGCCACATGGATGGAATGAGAATAAGATAATTAGCCAAGTTGCTAAAATAGAAAGCTACCTAGCTAAAGAAAACCGCTAAGGTGGATAACACGTGACGTATACTAGTAGAAACCAGCCATCATCAATAATATACAGCATACCGAGAGGTGTTGAACAAGAATACGCACTGGTCACCCACCCCCCATCAAGCGGGATTCTGTTAAATCGCATGATAGATGAAGCCATAGTCGGGCTGAAGGAGAAGGGTTTCATCAGCGATGTGGAGTGGAGCTTAAACGATGAGACTGGAAACTTAGCCTATGAACGGGCAAGGGCGATGCAATGGACACTGCCAGGTAGCTCAACCGAGCAGGCTTACAATGGGGCGAGAGTTTATAACGATGCAGCTCATTTCGAAGTCTCGACGCCAGTATACGTAAATCCGGTGGATTCGGTTATCTATGAACGAGTGAGCGAGTACTTCGCATATTTAGGAACCGCTTCACTTGAGAAAATCCCCGGGGCGTGCGCATATAAGGTTAACACTTCTACGAAGCATGATGGGACAAGGTATATATCCTTAGCTTGGGGGACGCATGGAAGCTCTACTGTGAATCGCGAAAGGTGTAATTTAGATAAATGGAATGAAGTTGAAAGAGCCCTAGTTCCTTACATAGTTACAAGAATACTCATTACAGGAGCAGGGGGAGTGGTTGCCGGACCAAGCAACAAATTGTATGAAATGCCTTTTAGCGGTGCTTTGATAGGAGATACACTAAAGTTCGCGATTTCGCCGCGCGCTCTCTTCATGAAGCACATTTCTTCTCTTGATACAGGGGAAGACAGAGGAATTCTAAACGAGAGGGATGAGCCCCATGCGGATCAAGCGAAATATTGGAGGTTACATGACATTAACTTTGAAGGCTTAAGGAGCGACTTCCAAATCTTCATAAGAGATGTTATGCAAGCCTTTGTGCTCGCGGCATTCAATAGAGGTTATCTTGTTGACGCGCCACAAATCAAGGATCCACTAGATGCTATCAGGATTCTTTCGTTAGATTTTGAACAATGCGATTGGAAGCTCACGTTAAGCAACGGAAGTAACGTCTCTGCAATAGAAGATGTACTAGAAGGATTCTATCTTGCGAAGATCGAGGACATGCTAGATAAGGAGGGCGCTGATAGCATTGATACCGCATCATTTTCAGCGCTTAAATGGCTAATTCAAAGGCTTAAAGAGCGACGATTAGAATCGCTGATCAATGGCATTGATTGGATAACCAAGTTAGAAATCGCTAAAGAGTATGGAGTAAAAGACGTAAATATGCTCATGGCCCTCTGCAACCAGTACACCCTCATAGATGAAGGCACGAGATATTATGTTGACGGAGCCGTGGATTTAGATGCGACCGAAAGCTTGTTTGATCCTTCGACTCTTTCTTTCCTAAGAAACCTAATCCCCTTAGCCGACTTCGAAATAGAGAAATTTAGAGGCAGGGTCAAGCGCGCCTTAAGATACGGACCTTCCGATACAAGGGAGTATCTAAGAACCCTCGTCCTGCACAAAATTCCGCAAGACGTGAAAATGATCAGTTGGTCGAGGGTATATTTTGATCGCAAGCGATTCGTCGAGATGAAGGAGCCCACCATGTATACTGCAAACGATCTCAAAGGATTAGAGGAGGCTCTTAGCGTAGATAAACTCCTTCAGATGACCAAGACGTAGGAGTAAGAAAATTGGCTGAAGTAGGTAGCTTCAAAATAAAAAAGAAAAAAATTAGGGAAATTCATAGCGAGGTAGTGGCGCCTTCAGGCGAGTGAACGCCCTACCCCGGCATTTTGCTCCATGCAGCGTCGACTTTTTCTTGGATCGTTTTTATGTCAGCGTCTTTCAGGTGTCTGAAGCGGCCTTGTGCCTTTATGTAGTCGGCTACAGGTCTCCTAACGGCAGGCTTGTAGGTCATCTTAAATTCTCCTTGTTCAACCTCGTATAGCATCCAGATGCCAGTCTCTACTGCCAGTCTGGCCATCTTCACTGTATCCTTTGGATCGAAGACCCATCCCTTCGGACATGGGCATAGCACCATGAGAAACGCTGGGCCTTTTACAAGCAGTCCTTTTCTGACTTTGTTAACCAAGTCGAGCGTGGGATATCCCACTGTCGCCGTTGCTACGTAGGGAACTTCATGGGTAGCCACTATCCTAGGCACATCCTTCGGCTCTCTGATGTTTCCAAACCGTCGAATCTTCCCGGAAGGCGTGAATGTGGTCCACGCGCCCCAGGGAGTTACAGTTGAAGCTTGGATTCCTGTGTTGGCGTAGCTCTCGTTGCTGTATAGGATGTAGAGGAAGTCAAGACCAGACTTCATCGCTCCGGATAACCCTGCGAAGCCTATGTCGGCCGTGCCTCCGTCTCCGCCCATGACGATGACGTTTACTTCTTCCTTCTTTCTTTTGCCCTTTCTCATAAGCGCTGCGAATGCTGCGGCTGTTCCCATCGCTGCTCCGCCCCCACCGCCAAGTTGCGTATGATACCATGGCACTGCATATGGGGTTGTCAGAGCTTGGTGGCCATTTGCAACGTACATGCAACCCGTAGGTCCTAATAGCACAGTGTTAGGGCCTGCAGCTAGCCCTATCATTCTATATGACAACGCTGGGCCACAGCCCGCGCATGTCCTGCGACCTGCTGTATAGTAGTCTTCTGCAGGTAGTTGTTCTATCTTACTTATTAGGGACATACCATCCACCTCCACTTAAATGTCTGGTCCTCTGAGTGTGAGCCAGTGAACCAGTTTTTTGGGCTTTGCTTTTGCTGCTTCTTTGGTCAGCTCGAGTGCTCTTTCCCAGTGTTCAGTCATCACGTCTCTGCCTCCTGCGCATAAGAAGTTTACCGCATTGGGCCTTTCATCCAAATCATAGAGACTAGCTTTTACTTCGTTGAATATTACGCCTGCGTAGTCTGGTGAGCCGTATGAAAAGTCGAAGTCGAATACTCCCACTGCCTTTACTCCTGACAATGCTTTCTGTAGTTCTTCGGTTGGCCATGGCCTGACTGACCTTATCTTGACCATGCCGACTTTTTCTCCTTTTTTCCTTAGTCGCTGGATGAACACTCTAAGATTCTGTGAGTAGGCACCCATCAGCACGAAAGCTATCTCCGCATCGTCCATCATATCTTTCTCTATGAGTGGATTATAGGTCCTTCCGAATATCTTTGCAAAATCTTTGTACGCTTCCGCCATCACTTTCTTGGCATTTTTCATAGCAACATCTATTTGTTTCCTCTGCTCGGGACCTATAAGGGATGGAGCCACGTGTTGCGCCCTGGTTATGGGTCCTACAGCGGGATCTAGTGGGTACGGCGGCTTATAGGGTGGCAGAAACTTTTCAACCTGCTCCTTGGCTGGAAAATCAACTGGGGATGCCACATGAGTGGTTGTGAAGCCGTCAGTCCCGACTACCCACGGGAGAAGGACTCTATGATCCTCAGCCACGCGATAGCCTATCAACGTCATGTCCATAGCTTCTTGAGAATTTTCTGCGAATTGAATTAGCCAACCAAGATCTCGTACGCTGAAGGCATCATTATGTTCCATGCCAAAGTTTCCAGGATCGTCAAGCGCTCTGCAACCTATCATTGCGACCACCGGCATCATGCCTAGCGAAGTAACGTAGATAGCCTCGTAGGCGTAGCCCCAACCCGTTCCACTGCTACCTGTAAACACTCTTGCACCAACTGCACACGCGTGTTTAGCTATCTCAAACTGGTCATGCTCGGACACTGCAACATGAAGCTCCGCATCAAGGTCGCCGTCAGCTATCATTTTAGCCAGTGCGTTCATTACGCCGGTATATGGTCTGATGGGATAGGCTGATATGACATCTGCGTCAGCTAGTTTAACTGCCTCGGCGATGGCTCTAGTACCTGTTACAACTCTAATTGGCATATCATTCTCCTCCTAATACCCAAACTCCACTACTTCCCAGCAGGGCACCATCTCTTCCTTCTGCTTTGTTTTGAATTCGATCTCTGATACCATTGTTATGGCCTTTGTTGGGCAGACTTCGGCGCATAGGCCACACCCTTGGCAATACTCCCAGTCTACACCCTCTTTTCGTTTCAATAGCTCATTCTTGATTCTAGCACCAGCTGGACATAGAAGCCAACAGATCAAGTCGCCGTTACACTTCTTCTCGTCGTGTACAGGCCTTTTGAATCGGACGAAAGATGTTTTGAACGCTATGTTTTTCTCCCCTGGCTTTGGACCGAAGTCTATTAGTTGCACAGGCATCTTATCCCATGCTGGGAGAGCTGCGATTCTCTCTTTGAAGCTTTTACCCTCTGCCCACTTTCTTTGCATTTTCCTATACTCGTCTATCTTCATAGTCGTTGACATTCTACATGCTAACCTCCTTTATTTCGGCTTCATCGTAAGCCTTTTTCAGAACATCTGATTTTTCTTTAGGAACTCCTAGTTGCTCGAAGGCTTTAGCCACAGATTTTACATCAACAACATTTGTGGCCTTGGCTACTGCGGCTGAGCAGGCAATTGCCACATCCCTATCGTAATCAGCGGCGCGCAGTATCACGGTCTTTCCTTTCCAAGATGTTCCTGGTGGAATTGCCTCTTTGAGAAGCTTCTTTA